>SHZA01000049.1 GCA_009692515.1 Bdellovibrionales bacterium | reverse complement strand
TACCTACCTATCATTCAACGCGATAAATAATCGCTCAAGCCCGATCGCAACTCCTGAGACATTTACAATAGACTTGGCTGAACTGAAAAGTTTTTCCGGTGCAGGATGAGCTGCTTTATTAGATTTTATTCTCTCTCCAGATTCTTCTAGATATCTTTGTCTTAAAGCAGATTCATCGGTCAGCTCAGAGCATCCATTACAAAGCTCCATCGATTTCCAATAAACTTCAAACCTTTCTGCTTTAGAGGTTCCCTGAATAGGTTTAGAAAGTGGGCTCACTACCATCGGATACCCATTTAATAAGACTAGAGTCTCTCTGGGTAGTTGCGGCTCGACGATATCTATCATTATTTTAAAGAAAATATCGGCCCAACTATCATCCAAAGACATATGAATATTTGTTTTTTTCTGCACCTCTTTAATAAAAATTTTAAGTTCAGTACATTTCTCTAAGTCGATTTTAGTTAATGAAAATATCAGTTCATAAATAGAGTGTCTTTCCACTACCAACGGTTTTGTCGATAGGAATGAAAATAAGGCTAGGGTTTCCTCTTCAATATCTTTTGAGGAGCTTTGAGGGCGATAGAATTCTAAAAGAGTAAATTCTTTGGCGTGAATATGGGTTTCAGGATCGTCCCGAAAGCATTTACAGATTTGATAAATGGGTTCAGCAAATTCTGCTAATAGAGATTTCATTTCGATTTCTGGAGAGGAATGTAATTCTCCGGACCCTGTTGAAAAGCTGACCTTAAGCGTATCTATGGTGCTCTCAAACGCCCCGCAGGTCACTAGTGCTGGGGTAGTCACTTCGGTATATTTCCTATCGTCCAGAAATTGACGAATACGTTTAAGAAACATCGCCCATTGGGGTCGCTGTTTACTAAAATCGAAAGGGGAATAGATCATCTTTAAAGATATAGATTAGGGTCTAGGTAATGAAAAGAAAGATTCCTAGATAGGCTTAAAGGTAAAAGTTTAGGCTTATCTACGGAGACCCTATGTTAAGCTAGTGATCCTATTTTTTAGAGTCCAGGAGAATTTTTGACTGTGAAAACCATTAGAGTTTCAAAGTGGCTTCAAGATAAGTACCCTCTGTTAAACCAAAGGCAGAGAGAAGAGGCATTAGATTTTGGCTTAGTTCTTGATGAGTCGGGCAAAAAAATTAAAAAAGGGGAAAAGGTCCCATCAAGTTCATTACTAAATTGTGAAGGTCTTAATCAATATATTGAAATACTAAAAAAGGGATCTGAAATCGCTAGTGTCAAACTCGTTAAGCAGGAAACCGGATTTGTAGTGGTAGATAAACCTATCGGACTGGCAAGTCATCCGATTAGCCTTTTTGACCAACAGACAATGACTCAGTGGGCCCGGTTTCATTATCCAAGTGTCGCCAATGAGTTTTTAGAGATTCAGCCCACTCTAGTGCCCCATCGCTTAGATACAGGCACCTCTGGAATTCTTCTGGTAGCTTTGGAACAACACCATTTTGTGAAATGGAGGGAGGCCTTCAAATCAAAGCGTATCACAAAGCAGTATTTGGCATGGTGTTGGGGCGACCCGCAATCGGATCATTTTTCCTGTGAGTTTTCTATTGGCCATGCCATGGGTGATTCCAGAAAAATGGTGGCTCTCAGAGGAAATGTTAGATATCGCCCTCCTGTTTTCACAGCGTTATCTAAAATTACCGTCGTCAAAAAGGTAAAAGAAAGGGGCATTTTTCTAGCTAAGATTGACTGCGCTACTGGAGTTACACATCAAGTTCGCATTCATTTGGCCACTCTTGGTTTTCCTTTAGTAGGTGATGAGCTTTATGATCCGGAAAAAGAGACCAGAAAAATACAAAGACCCTTTCATGCTTTAAGAGCTATCTCTTTGACCTACGATCACTGGACCTGCGCAGTAGAAACACAAAACTTTCAAAACGAATATTAGAAATAAAAAAAGGGGATGAAGCACTTTAAGTGATTCATCCCCTTTAAGAATTAAAAATAGGTTACAGCTTAGCTTCTGAACTAGATCCTGGAACAGAAACGGAGGATTCCTTCTCGACCGCTTCATAATCATCATCATCCATCATAGTGTCTTCATGAATTGCAAGATTAACCTTTCGATACACATCCAGACCCGTTCCGGCAGGAATTAATCGACCCATGATTACGTTTTCCTTGAGACCTCTTAGTTTATCTACCTTGCCCTGAATTGCAGCTTCGGTAAGAACCTTTGTAGTCTCTTGGAATGATGCAGCTGAAATAAAGCTCTCTGTACTTAATGAAGCTTTTGTAATTCCAAGCAACAGTGGCTCACCTACCGCTGTTTTCTTTCCAAGTTTTTTGATTCGATCATTTTCAGTATCAAATTTGAAACGCTCTACATGTTCGCCCAATAAGAAGTCTGTATCTCCCGATTCAGAAATACGCACCCGTTTCAACATCTGACGTACAATCAATTCAATGTGCTTGTCATTGATCTTCACACCCTGCAAACGGTAAACCTCTTGAACTTCATCCACCAGATATTTAGCTAGGGTCTTGTCTCCCAAGATTCGCAAAATATCATGAGGATTTGCAGCACCATCCATGAGCGCTTCACCTGCACGAACATGATCACCTTCTCTAACACTAATGTGTTTTCCCTTGGCGATCAGATACTCTTGCGGCTCTCCATGCTCTGGAGTGACGATAAGTTTTCGTTTCCCTTTAGTGTCTTTACCAAAAGAAACAACTCCATCGATTTCGCTAATGGCCGCAACCTCTTTAGGTTTTCTAGCTTCGAAAAGTTCAGCAACTCGTGGAAGACCCCCAGTAATGTCCTTGGTCTTCATTGTCTCACGAGGAATTTTCGCGATGGCATCCCCAGGGAACAATACATCACCATCAAATACGGTGATATTAGCTCCGATAGGTAACAAGTAGGTGGCCTTAGGCTGCTTGTTCTCATCTAATACTATTAAACGAGGTCTTAGATCGGTGTCTCTGGAATCGATGATCACTCTTCGACTCAATCCAGTCACTTCATCTACCTGGTCAGAAACCGACAATCCTTCTGCGATATCAACAAAGGAAACTGTACCACCCTGTTCAGAAAGGACTGGAACGGTATAAGGATCCCAAGTGGCAACCACATGTCCTTTAGTAACCTTCATGCCCTCTTGAATAGTAAGTCTGGCTCCGTAAACTAATTGATATCTTTCTCTCTCTCGACCTGTTTCATCAAGAACTGCAAGTTCACCATTACGATTCATTACCGTGAATGTGCCTTGACGATCCTTAACGGTGTTTGTTCTATAAAGTTTTATAGTCCCACCATGTCTAACTTCTAGAGAACTTTGCTCAGCTCTTCTAGTAGCTGTTCCCCCAACGTGGAAGGTTCTCATAGTTAACTGGGTTCCTGGTTCACCGATACTTTGTGCAGCGATGATACCTACAGATTCACCAATATTTACAAGATGTCCGCGAGAAAGATCACGACCATAACATAGACAACAGATTCCAACTTGAGTTTTACAGGTTAATCCTGAACGAATAAGAACCTTTTCAATACCGGCCTCTTCAATGATAGTCATTTTCTCTTCATTGATCTCTTCATTCGCCTTAACTAAAATTTTCCCATTGTAAGGATCGGTAATATCTTCAAGAGCTACACGACCTAAAATACGATCGCCAATAGCCTCAATCACTTCACCGCCCTCAACAAGAGCTGAAATTTCGATGCCGTCAGTAGCTTTACAATCCAATTCAGAGACAACAATGTCCTGAGCTACGTCGACTAAACGTCTCGTTAAATATCCTGAATGGGCCGTTTTAAGAGCCGTATCAGCTAAACCTTTTCGAGCTCCGTGAGTAGAAATAAAATATTGAAGCGCATCTAACCCCTCACGAAAATTAGCGGTAATCGGAGTTTCAATAATCTCGCCTGAAGGACGAGCCATTAAACCACGCATTCCTGCTAACTGACGGATTTGAGCCGCACTACCTCTCGCACCACTGTCTGCCATCATATAAATGGAGTTTAGTGATGGAATAGTAATCTTATTTCCTGTTTTATCCATTACGACATCGGTAGAAAGTTCCGACATTAATTCGTCAGCTACCTGTTCAGTCACTTGGGCCCAAATATCGATTACTTTATTGTAACGCTCACCATCGGTGATAAGCCCTTCGGTATATTGATTTTGAATCTCTTGAACTTCCGTATAGGCACCTTCTAAAAGTTCCGCTTTTTTCTTCGGAATTTTCATGTCCTCCATACAGATACTGATTCCACCACGTGTCGCGTACTCAAAACCAAGAGACCGTAATTTATCAGCAAGCATTACCGTACGCTTATTTCCAGTCATTCGGTAACACATGTCCATTAACTCAGAGAGAGCTTTTTTATCCATGACTCGATTGTAATCATCGAATGAAATTTCAGATGGGATGATTTCTCTTAGAATTAATCGTCCAGGTGAACAATCATAGATCTTTTTTGCACCACTATGATCTGAGACTCGTACATTAATTTTAGCATGCAGATCAACTTCACCAATTTCATGCGCGTAAATGGCTTCAGTTGGATTAGAGAAGGTTTTTCCCTCTCCTTTACAGTTAACTCGTTGCTGAGTCATGTAATAAACCCCTAACACAATATCTTGTGTAGGATCGATAATTGGCTTTCCAAAGGCAGGTGATAAGATGTTGTTGGTCGACATCATTAACACGCGAGACTCTAATTGAGCCTCCACACTTAGTGGAAGATGCACTGCCATCTGATCACCGTCAAAGTCGGCATTAAATGTCGAACAAACTAAAGGATGCAATTGAATAGCTTTTCCTTCAATTAAAATGGGTTCAAAGGCCTGAATTCCTAGACGATGCAGAGTTGGGGCTCGATTAAGAAGAACTGGATGTTCTTTTACAACTTCATCTAAAATATCCCAAACCTCCTCTCGCTCTTTTTCCACCATTTTCTTTGCACTCTTAATCGTGGTTACAAAACCACGCTCTTCGAGCTTATTGAAAATAAAGGGTTTGAAAAGTTCCAATGCCATTTTCTTAGGAAGCCCGCACTGGTGAAGACGCAATTCGGGTCCCACTACAATTACGGAACGACCCGAGTAATCGACTCGTTTGCCTAAAAGATTCTGACGGAAACGGCCCTGTTTACCTTTAAGCATGTCACTTAAGGAACGAAGAGGTCGTTTATTAGGTCCTGTGAAGGTTCTTCCTCGACGACCATTATCAAATAATGCGTCAACAGCCTCCTGAAGCATTCGTTTCTCATTACGAATAATAATCTCAGGAGCATTTAATTCTTGAAGTCTTTTTAAACGATTATTTCGGTTGATGACACGACGATAAAGATCATTAAGATCTGAGGTGGCAAAACGCCCACCATCTAGAGGTACTAAGGGTCTCAAATCAGGTGGAATGACTGGAATAACTTCTAGCATCATCCAATCAGGTTTGTTCCCTGAATTTTTAAAGGCTTCGGCTACTTTTAATCGTTTGGCCAATGCTTTTTGCGTAGTTTCACTACTGGTTTTAGTTAGAGCTAATCGAAGTTCTGCAGCTAAAGCTTCAGGATCGATCTCTCTTAACATTTCGCGAACCGATTCAGCTCCCATACCGGCTTTGAATTCAGTTTTGTAGGTTTTTCTCGCTACAGAATATTCATCCTCGGAAAGAACTTCCCCTCTTTTTAAAGGAGTCTTACCCGGATCAACAACAACGTAAGCTTCACAATAAAGGACACGCTCAAGATTTTTTAATGTAACGTCCAAAAGAGCGCCAATTCTACTTGGTAAGCTTCTTAAGAACCAGATATGAGCCACTGGAGTTGCTAATTCAATATGTCCAAGTCTCTCTCTTCGTACTTTAGACTGGATAACCTCAACACCGCACTTCTCACAAACCACTCCACGGTGCTTCATCCGTTTATATTTACCGCAATTGCACTCGTAATCTTTTACAGGTCCGAAGATTTTTGCACAAAAAAGACCATCTCTCTCAGGTTTGAAAGTACGATAGTTAATAGTTTCTGGCTTTTTTACTTCACCATAAGACCAAGAGCGAATTTTCTCTGGACTAGCCAAAGAGATCTTCACCGCTGTAAAGCTAACCGGATCTTTAGGTTTATCAAAGAAGTTTAAGAGATCTTTCATAGTGTCGCATCCTCCATAAGCTCAATATCAAGTGCTAAGCTTTGAAGTTCTTTCACAAGAACGTTAAAGGACTCAGGTAGTCCCGGTTCAAGGGAATTTTCCCCTTTAACAATAGTTTCAAACATCCTTGTTCTACCTGCAACATCGTCCGACTTAACAGTTAATAGTTCCTGAAGACAGTAAGCAGCACCATAAGCTTCAAGTGCCCATACCTCCATCTCCCCTAACCGCTGTCCTCCAAACTGGGCTTTTCCACCCAGAGGTTGTTGGGTTACTAAACTGTAAGGTCCAATGCTTCGAGCATGGATTTTCTCATCGACTAAGTGATGAAGTTTCAAAACATACATGACACCTACTGTGACATCATGCTTGAAAGCCTCCCCAGTTCGACCATCAAAAAGTATCTGTTGGCCATTAGAAGGTAGACCGACATCTACTAAAGCTTGACTAATCTCCTGCTCAGTACAGCTATCGAAAACGGGACTTGCTATGTGAAGACCACGTTTTAATCTTTTAGCCATTTTCTTTAGGCTATCTTCATCCATCTCATCAATCTCTTTTTGGAGAGTTTTTGATGTGAAGAATTTTTTCACTAGAGTTCTGAGCTCCGTCGCATTCCACTTCTCTAGGTGTTGCTGAACCTTAAGTCCAAATCCTTGAGCAGCTCGACCTAAATGAGACTCTAAAATTTGTCCCACATTCATACGAGAAGGAACGCCTAAAGGATTTAACACTACCTGTACAGGTGTGCCATCTTCCATAAAAGGCATCTCTTCAATGGGTAACAATCTAGAGATAACCCCTTTGTTACCGTGACGTCCGGCCATCTTATCTCCTACGGAGATTCGACGTTTGATAGCCACATAAACCTTAACCATTTTAATGACGCCTGGAGGAAGCTCGTCACCTTTTTTAAGCTTTTTAACTTTCTCATCAAAGAAGGTCCGAATGTTTTGCATTTGGTTTTCAATCGCTGCAACCATTTGCCCAACACTAGCTTCAACATCAGCAGAAAGCGGAATGTGCTTAATTAGATCAAAAGGAATACTATTAAAGTTATCGGTTTCAATAGTGTGACCTTTAACAAGAATCTGATTCTCACCAGAGGCATCCAATAATTTACCTGTAGTAGTTTGTCCTACAACAAGAGATGCAATTTTCTTTCGAGCCGATTCCTGAAGAATTCTAATCTCGGTGTTTTCATCTCTTCTAAAACGGTTCTCCTCTTCCTCTGTTAACAGAGCAGTTCTTTCGTCTTTATCTGCTCCTTCACGCGAGAAGATTTGAGCTCCAATGACCGTTCCAATAATTCCAGGAGACACTCTAAGTGAAGAATCTTTTACATCCCCAGCTTTTTCTCCAAAGATAGCTCGTAAAAGTTTTTCTTCAGGACTTAATTGTGTTTCGCCTTTAGGAGTAATCTTTCCAACCAGAATATCCCCAGGCTTAACTTCAGCTCCGATTCTAACGATACCCGAACTGTCTAAATTCATCAGCTGTTCTTCACTGACGTTAGGAATATCACGAGTGACTTCCTCTTTTCCCAATTTCGTATCGCGAGCCACACACTCAAACTCTTCGATATGAATAGAGGTGAAGGTATCTTTTCTGACTAGCTCTTCACTTAAAAGAATCGAATCCTCAAAATTATAACCACACCAAGGCATGAACGCGACCACCACGTTTTGACCAAGAGCAAGTTCCCCCATGTCGGTCCCAGGACCATCAGCAAGCACGTCATTTTTTCGCACTCTCTCGCCGATTTCAACGATCGGACGCTGATTCACACAGGTATTTTGATTAGATCGTCGATATTTAACTAAGTTGTATATGTCGACGCCAGAACCGGTATTGGTTTCTTTCTCATCAATACGAACTACGATTCTTGTGGCATCCACAAAATCTACAATTCCACCATGACGAGCAATAACGTTAACACCAGAATCTCTAGCAACTAATCGCTCCATACCAGTTCCAACTAAAGGAGCTTGGCTCTTTAGAAGAGGTACAGCTTGGCGTTGCATGTTAGAACCCATCAACGCTCTGTTCGCATCATCGTTCTCTAGAAAAGGAATCAACGAGGCAGCAATAGATACCAATTGGTTCGGTGCCACATCCATTAGATCAATTTCTTCCTTTCGAGCTAAGATCGTCTCGCCTTTACGACGAGCGGGAGCAAATTCGACATCGATTTGACCATTTTTAACCGGAATTTTGGCCTGAGCAATCGTATGGTTTTCTTCCTCTAAAGCAGAATAGAAAGATACTTCCTCAGTGATTTTTCCATCTTTAATTTTTCTATATGGAGTCTGAATAAATCCATATTCATTCACTCGTCCATAAGTAGATAAAGAGGAGATCAAACCTATGTTTGGACCTTCAGGAGTTTCAATCGGACAAATACGACCATAATGGGTCGCATGAACGTCTCTAACTTCAAATCCGGCACGTTCTCTAGTGAGACCTCCGGGTCCAAGGGCCGATAAACGACGTTTGTGTGTCACTTCAGACAACGGATTTGTCTGATCCATAAATTGCGATAATTGTGAGCTGCCAAAAAACTCTTTTACTACAGCTGCCACAGGTTTTGCATTGATAAGATCGTGAGGCATCAGAGTTTCAACATCTTGAAGACTCATTCTCTCACGAATAGCTCGCTCCATTCGTACCAATCCCACTCGAAACTGGTTCTCAAGAAGCTCGCCTACAGCTCTTACACGTCGATTACCTAAATGATCGATGTCATCAATTTGACCTTTACCATTTTTTAAACCGACCAAATATTTAACAACCGCTAAAATATCCTCTTTTTGAAGAGTGGTTGTCTCAATAGGTGTCTCAAATGAAAACTTATGATTGATTTTTAAACGCCCTACCTTGGACAGGTCGTATTTTGTCGAATCAAAGAATAAACCATTAAAGAGAACCTTAGCAGTTTCTAAAGTTGGGGGATCTCCAGGACGAAGTCTGCGATAAATTTCAATTAACGCCTCATCTTTAGTAGATACTTTGTCTTGTACCAAAGTATCTCTAAGATAAGTTCCTACGTTAATACGATCGGTATAAAGAATATTAAATTCAGTAATACCTTTTTCAATCAAACGATCTATCTTCTCGTCCGAAAGCTCTTCATTGCACTCAAGAAGAACCTCTCCAGTTTCCATGTCGACAATGTCTTGTGCACAGATTTTTCCTGCCATGAACTCACGTTCAATAGGAAACTTCTTGATTTTTGCCGCTTCAATATTTTTCAATAGAGACGCAGTAAATTTTTTATTTTTCTCAATTACAATCTTACCGTTATCATCTAACCAATCATTACTAGCTCTTTGTCCAGCGTAAAGCTTAGGTTCAAAGTGCAGGGCAAGTTTTCCACCCTTTCCAATGCTAATTTTTTCGTGGTCGTAGAAATACTCAATAAGTTCCTCTACCGAATACCCAAGAGCTTTAAGAAGAATAGTGACATGCAGTTTACGTCTTCTATCGATTCTTACGTAAATAGTATCTTTGTGATCAAACTCGAAATCCAACCAAGAACCGCGATATGGAATAATCCGAGCAGAGTATAATAACTTTCCACTGCTATGAGAGGTTCCTTTATCATGATCAAAAAACACACCAGGAGAACGGTGAAGCTGACTTACTACCACTCGCTCTGTTCCATTAATAATGAAACTTCCACGATCGGTCATTAGAGGGATTTCCCCTAAATAGACCTCTTGCTCTTTAACGTCTCTAATAGTTCGAGCCTGTGTTTGTTCGTCAACGTCAAAAACATTCAAACGAACTGTTACCTTCAACGGAGCTGCGAAACTCATTCCGCGACTTCTACACTCATCCACATCATACTTAGGAGTTTCGAGTACATATGACTCAAAATCCAAACTTGCAGTGTTATTAAAGTCACTTATAGGAAATACAGACTTAAACACACCTTGCAAGCCAGTATTTGGCCGCTTACGAGGATCCACTGCAGCTTGCAGGAATTTATCGTATGAATTCTTCTGAACCTCAATAAGGTCAGGAATTTCAATTAGAGGCGGAAACTTACCAAACTCCTTACGAAAGCGCTTGCTTTCAAAAAGGCGTGGAGAGGTGTGCATTGTTTACCCCGTCGTAAAACAGATTTTTGAATGTAAAGAACCCTGTGAAAAAGACTTACTTAATTTCAACCTTAGCACCAACAGCTTCGAGTTTTTTCTTAATCTCTTCAGCCTCTTTTTTGGTGACGCCTTCTTTTAACGTTTTTGGAGCGCCTTCAACTAGGTCTTTTGCTTCTTTAAGTCCTAAAGTTGTAAATCCACGGATCTCTTTAATCACGTTGATTTTTTGTGCTCCGCCTTCAGCTAAAATAACATCAAATGCTGTTTGTTCTTCTGCAGGGGCTGCAGCTGCTCCAGCAGCTCCACCGGCAAAACCAACAGCAACAGGTGCAGCAGCGCTAACACCATATCGTGTTTCAAATTTTTTAACGAACTCAGAGATTTCGAGCAAATTAGCTTTATCGAAAAACTCAAATACTTGTTCTTCAGTTACTGTCATCGGGATCCTCCTAAGTGATTAATTAGATTCTGTTTCTTTTTTTGCTCTCAAGGCGCTAATAGCATAACCAAGGCTGCTGGGAGCGTCTTTAAGTGCATATAAAAACTTTGTTGGATGAGCCTTTAAAGCCCATAAAAAACTGACCAAAAGTTCATTTCGACCAGGAAGCTTCGAAAGAGCTAGCATCTCTTTAGAGGAGATAACTTTATTGAGAGCAATTCCGGCTTTTACTTTTAAATTGAAATTTTCCTTATTGGCCCATTCCATGATGGCTTTGGTTGCCAATACCGCATCACCCTTACTAAAGGCGATTAAGGTAGGACCTTCGAACTGACTACAAATTTCTTTATAGGTAGTTTCATTAAAAACTCTTTTAGCTAGGGTGTTTTTCACCACCTTAACCATCACGCCTTTTTTACGAAGACTTAACCGAAATGAGGTCATCTGCTCCACTGTAAGCTTGGAGAAGGACATCAATGCGATGGCTTGGGATTCTTGGACCCCTTTTGCTAATTCACTAACAAACTCTTGTTTTTCTAAACGATTCAAGAAAAACTCCTAATAGCCTATGGGCTTCTGGCAACTTGAAATGCAAGATGTCTTTAAATACCCAAAATTTCTTTTCGTCAACCGATTTCTGGACAATTGCTACAAACTTCGTGCCATAGCTTCTAACCCCTGAGAATCGAGAACGATACTCGGCCCCATCGTAGTAGAAAGGGCTATTTTACGAATATAGACACCTTTGGATGTGGGGGGTTTAGCTTTTAGAATGTTGTCGTATAGCGCCAAAAAATTTTCTTTTAGTTTAGCTGGGCCGAAGGATTTTTTTCCTATAAGCGTGTGAACAATACCAGCCTTTTCAACTTTATATTCTACTTTGCCCATCTTTTGCTCTTTTACAGCTTTTCCGATATCAGAAGTTACCGTTCCAGTTTTCTTATTGGGCATTAAACCTTTAGGACCAAGTATTTTTGCAACTTTGGTGAGCTCTTTTAGATTTTCTGGTGTCGTAATTAAACGATCAAATTCCATCCAACCTTTTTCCAGCTTTTCTAGTAAATCATCGTTACCCACAAAGTCGGCACCGGCATCTCTTGCCTCTTTTTCAGCTTCGCCACGAACAAAAGCAACGACACGAATATTTTTACCAATCCCGTGAGGTAGTACTGCAGCACCACGAACCATTTGGTCCGATTGTTTAGGATCCACTCCTAATTTAATAGCCACATCAACTGTTTCATCGAATTTGTGTGCTTGAAAAGTTTCTAGAAGAGCCAAAGCTTCTTCTAAATGATATTTTTTGTTTCGATCGACTTTTGCCGAATTGATTTTATAAATTTTTCCTGCTGAAGGCATGTTACTTACTCCCTAAAAACTTAACCAACGACTTCTAAACCCATACTACGAGCTGTTCCAGCAACTTGGCTAACTGCGGAATCTAAATCTACCGTATTGAGATCGGGCATTTTAATGGTTGCAATCTCTATCACCTGCGCTTTGGTTACGGTTCCTACTTTAGTTTTATTAGGAACTCCGGAACCCTTCACAATATTAGCCGCTTTCTTTAAAAGCACTGCTACTGGAGAGGTTTTAGTTATAAATGTAAATGATCTATCTTGATAAATACTAATAACGACAGGAATAATCATTCCATTAGTATTCTGAGTTTTTGCATTAAATGATTTACAAAACTCCATGATGTTAACACCATGTTGTCCAAGTGCAGGTCCCACTGGAGGTGAAGGATTAGCTTTTCCACCAGGAATCTGAAGTTTTACCATCGCAGTTAGCTTTTTCATTGCAAATACCTCTTAAACACTTTCAAAAGCTAGGGGTTATCCCCTATTAATTCTTTTCTACCTGTACGAAATCCAGTTCTACTGGAGTCGACCGACCAAAAATACTTACCATCACTCGTAACTTACCCTTATCAGGTTTAACCTCTTCAACCACACCATTGAAGTTCACAAATGGACCATCAACAACTCTTACGCTTTCGCCCTCTTCAAACTGAACTTTCGGTCGAGGTTTAAGAGTTCCTGCGGTCATTTGATTGGAGATACGAGAAACCTCTTCTTCAGGAACTGCAGGTGGTCGAATGGCATTACCCACAAAACCGGTAATCTTTGGCGTACTTTTAACCAAATGCCAAGTCGAATCGTTCAATACCATCTTGACTAGCATATAACCAGGGAAGAATTTACGGCTGGTGGTTTTTTTCTCTCCACGAACTAATTCGATGACATTTTCTGACGGAATTAAAACCTCGCCAAACAAAGTATCCATTTTTTGCTGCTTAATACGTTCTTGTAGAGCTAACTTAGCTTTTTGCTCATAACCACTATAGGTATGCACGACATACCATTTAAAATCGGAATCGCTTTGAGTTGTGTTCTCATCGGATTCTTCTTGTACTGGGGCTACTAAGCCTTCAACCTGGTTTTTTTCATCCTGATCCACAGTTATTCCTTTAACTAAGCAAGTAACTAATTACCTTGCCCCACATCGCATCAAATCCAGCTAAAATTAAGCTAATAAAAACTATGCAAACTAAAACTACCCACGTCGACTTTACAACGTCCTCTTTTTTAGGCCACGTTACTTTCTTAAGCTCAATGACAACTTCATCCAAAACAGCATTTGTTTTTGGGTGTCGGAGCAGTACCACAAAAGTAACTAGGGCCGCAATGGCTGGTATAGCCTCAAGCCCAAATTTGAGACCAGGTAATCTTCGGATTTCATAAACTTTGGTCGATAACCATAGGACAAAATTATGGCTTAATAGCCATGTCACCAGTGAGGCGACGAGATAAAAACTAACAATAATCTTGCGGTTATCCATAAGTAAGCGACTGTTGTGCCGTAAAATACTTCAAATTTCAAGTAAATGATTGAGGATTTTGTGGTAATTTTTGTAGCGATCAAAAAAGAGGCGCCAAAAGCCAGGAATATCACTATAGGATATGCCCTACTCCTCTACTAACACTACTGTTTAAGCTTTAATAAAACTATGACTCTAAATTCAAAAAAACTGCGAGTTAAAGAAATGGGACTCCCCTGTGGAAGACCCATTTCAATCTTTCCAATTAAAAAAAACCATGACGAATCTAAAAAGCTAAAAAAATGGCAATTAGAATTAAAGGCCTATCTTGACGAAAATGGCCTTAAGTACAGCGAGCAACGATGGAAAATTGCAAAGCTAATTCTAGAAAAAAGGGGGCACTTTACTGCTCAGGAGATTGTTCAATCGGTGATTATCACCCATCCAGGCATTGGGGCGGCAACCGTTTATCGGAATCTTAAAATGCTGTGTCAGGCCAAAATTTTAAAGGAAACTTTAATCGATGCTAATGGAGTTATTATTTTTGAATCTTACGAAGAACTTCATCATGATCATATTGTTTGCTTAGATTGTAATGAAATTTTTGAGTTTCACGATACGAAAATAGAATCGCTACAACAAGAGGTGACCGACAAACTAAAGTTTACAGAGGTGACACACCGGCACATTCTGTATGCAAAATGCCAATATCAAAAAGTCATAAAATAAAATGGTTTAATGGGGTTTTGCAGGAATTAGAATTCTTTGGAATCGGCAGTTAAAAAAATAGTGATTAGATAATCCATGATCTCTCTTAATGACACCACTTTTTCTAAGTTTCCATAACTGTCTACAATAATAATATGACGAAACTTGCCCTCTTTCATTTTCAAAAGTGCATTGGCAATAGTTTCGAATCGTTGAACACAAACTGGATTCGGTGTCATATAATCTGCAACTTTAGCACTTCCTAAAGGAATTTCTTGAAGAGCACATTTTAATAAAACATCTCGTTCAGTAAAAATACCCACAACACGAGTTCCTTCAGTAATAACTAGACTTCCCACATTCGCCGATTTTAAGGTGGCAATAGCCGCCTGAATAGAAAGCTCAGGCTCGCAGTGAATAGCTCTTTTGGCGGCTCCAAGCTCTGAGATACTTCTCTCCAGAATCTCTTTGAGTTGGTGTTTCATTGTAACGAATCCTTCCTTTTACTCTGTATTAACTACCATGCAGCTGAACTATATATAAGGTTAAAAGAGCCCAAGTAGCATTCCTAAAAAGCTCAAGTGAGTAGGTCTAGCGCATAAGCACATTATGTTGGAGATTCGGCTATTTAGCTAATGATATATTCTATAACTTCACTATAATTATACCACAGCGCATATAAAACTCAAATCTGAGAGGATCTCAGAAAAACAGGACGCCAGGGATTCGAACCCTGAACCTAAGGATTTGGAATCCCTCGCTCTACCAATTGGAGCTAGCGTCCTAAAAAAAACGAGCGAAACGGAACACATCTAAATGGATTCCGTTCTAACTAAGCTTTAATTTCTTTATGACTTGTATGCTTTCTGCAGTGCTTGCAATACTTTGAAGCCGCACGGCGTTCATTGTGTTTGCTTTTATTTTTTGTCGTCGTGTAATTTCGTCGACGGCACTCGGTGCATTCCATATTAATAATTGTCTGCATATTTACTACTCCACAATTTCAGTTACTACGCCCGCTCCTACTGTTCTACCACCCTCACGGATAGCAAACCGGACCTCTTTTTCCATCGCGATAGGAGTAATGAGTTCTATCTCAACTGCGACATTATCGCCAGGCATAACCATTTCAGTCCCCTTTGGAAGGGTGACAACCCCTGTTACGTCCGTAGTACGGAAGTAAAACTGAGGTCGGTAACCTGTGAAGAATGGAGTATGACGGCCCCCTTCTTCTTTAGTGAGAATATAAGCTTCTGCTTTACATTTTTTATGAGGGTTAATGGTGCCCGCTGCACACAATACCTGACCACGTTGGACATCCTCTTTATTGATTCCACGAAGTAGAACCCCAACGTTGTCACCTGCTTCACCTTGGTCAAGCAGCTTTCTAAACATTTCAACACCGGTTACGACAGTTTTCTTAGTAGGTGAGATTCCTACAATTTCAACTTCATCGTTAACCTTTACAATCCCTCTTTCAATTCGACCCGTCACTACAGTGCCACGGCCTTGAATAGAGAACACATCCTCAACAGCCATCAAAAATGGCTTATCTTTTTGACGGGGTGGAATTGGAATATAACTGTCTAAAGCTTCGATTAATCTGTGAATGGAGTCTTCACCCATTTCACTAGCTTCACCTTCAAGAGCCTTCAAAGCACTTCCCTTAATCACTGGAATTTCATCTCCAGGGAATTTGTACTTAGTTAGAAGCTCTCTAACTTCCATCTCTACTAATTCTAAAAGTTCCTTATCATCCACCATGTCTACTTTGTTTAAGTAAACGATCATGGCGGGAACACCCACTTGGCGAGCTAACAAAATATGCTCACGAGTTTGAGGCATTGGTCCATCGGCTGCAGAGCATACTAAAATAGCTCCGTCCATCTGTGCGGCTCCGGTAATCATGTTTTTTACATAATCGGCATGCCCAGGACAGTCGACATGTGCGTAATGTCGAATCGAACTCTGATACTCAACGTGACAGGTCGCAATCGTGATTCCACGTTCCTTCTCTTCTGGAGCGGCATCAATCTGGTCATATCGACGAGCTTCTGCCCATCCCTTTTTTGAAAGTACAGTCGTGATTGCCGATGTTAAGGTAGTCTTTCCATGATCTACGTGACCTATGGTTCCTACGTTCACATGGGGTTTTGTTCGTTCAAATTTGGCTTTCGACATTTACTTTCCTC
>SHZA01000048.1 GCA_009692515.1 Bdellovibrionales bacterium | reverse complement strand
TTAGGTGGGTTCACAATGCTTAAAGGCACAGTAAAATTTTTCAACGCAGGTAAAGGTTTCGGATTTATTACTCCTGATGACGGTAGCAAAGATGTATTCGTTCATGCCAATGATACGAATGGCGCCGTTTTAAACGAAGGAACAAAGGTCGAGTTCGACGTTGTTCAAGGTAAAAAAGGACCACAAGCGAGCAACGTTCGCGTAGTGTCCTAATAATCGTTTCGATTATTCTAATCGATACCTAATCATAGAATAACGTTTTTCAGGAGCAAAAGTTCAAGTTAAAAACTTTGGACTTTTGCTATGAAACCTCTTTTTAGATTCATCTTTAATTTGTAGGAATTGTTACGTTTATTTCAGAGCTTAAATGCCTGGCCTGTCGTAATGGCAGTGATCTAGATTTTTTAGTCTGGATTATTTTAGAATCTGTACCGGTATCTTCTCGCAAAAAGACAGGGATGTCTCGCGATGGGTTTTGGGTATAATCTAAAATCAAGGCCAATCGAGCTATCTGTTTTTCTACTCCGCGTTCTTCAACTAAATACATCCATACCGACTCCACCTGATTTAAAAGTGAAATTCCGTAACGTTGAGGATGACGACGATTAAAGAGGTCGCTCAACTGCCAAAACTCCCAAAAGAGTGAAGGTTTTTCCCTTTTTTGTGAGAGTTCTTTAAGAAGCTTCATTGAGTTTTTAAAGTTGCCACTATTACCAATTAGGTCCCAAAACTTTGCCATGCGGGTCAGTTTTAAAACGATTTCAAAGGACATCTCTTTGGTTTTCAAAATTTGATATGGGGGATGTTCTTGATAGAGCATTTCCCATTCTTGATCATGCCGAATAATGGGGGTCCCTTTGAGGCGCTTTAAGATGCCAAGTTGAATTTCATGGGGTTCTAAAGCGGCTAAGGCATCAAAGCCTATTCCAAAGCTTTCTAGATCTTCACCAGGGAGTCCGGCAATAAGATCACTATGAATGTGAACTCCAGTTTCTCTAACTAAAAACTCAAAGTTCTGAATTACCTTAGTGTAATCTTGTCGTCGACTCACAATCCTTGCCACCTTAGGCGACCATGTTTGAACACCAATTTCAAATTGAAGAGCTCCCTTTGGAAACTGTCTTATGATTTCTTTGAGCTCTTCGGGAAGTCGATCAGGAACCAATTCGAAATGTAAAAACAATCCCAGGTCTATCTTAGCTAGAAAAAACTCTAAAATTTTTCTGCTTTTTGGAATACTTAAATTAAAGGTACGATCCACAAACTTAAATTGTTTCACACCTCTATCGAGAAGCTTTTGCATTTCTCCAAGAAAGAGATCCAGATCAAAGGACCTAACCGAGGTATCTAACGACGATAGACAAAATTCACACTTGTAAGGGCACCCACGAGATGCCTCCACGTAAACCACACGGGTTGTAATATCTGCATCCGAATAATACTCATATGGAAATTTAAGTTTAGAAATCTCTGGTAAAGACCCGGTTATTTTTTTCTGACTAGGAGGACTATTATTAAGAATATTCCTACAGAGTTCAGGAAAAAGAAATTCGGCTTCACCACAAATGGTGTAATCAGCCTTTTGAAATATACTTTGAGTTTCAGTTTCATAACTCACCTCAGGCCCGCCTAAAACGATCACCAAATTTGGCTCAACCCTCTTTAAAATCGATATCAGTTCATAGGTTTCGCGAATATTCCAAATATAAACTCCAAGACCTAGAATCTTGGGCTCACGAGATAAAATATCCTCTGCAAGATCATGAGACTTCTGGGCGATAGTATATTCAACTAGCTCTGTATTAACCTGGAGTTCGCCCATATTGGCGTAAAGGTATCTCAAGCCAAAGCTCGCGTGAAAATAGGAGCTATTGAGCGTGGCTAATACGATCGGTTTATGCATGGATCTAGTCATGCCCCGAACTGAAGTTTTTTGCAAAGCTGTTTTTTCTGAGCGATGATGGAATGATGAAATCAGCCCAATGGATAGATGCCCACTGCCACTTAGCCTCCGACAGCTTTCTACTTTCACTTCCAGAGGTGATTCGGAGATCCCAATTAGCTGGAGTCACGGGGTGGATTCAAGGAGGAATAGATCCTAAAGATTGGGCCCGCCAACAATTACTTAAAACCCAGTATGGACCTAGATTTCTCACAAGCTTTGGACTTCACCCCTGGTGGGTAGCGACGGCGTCATTAGAAATGATAGATTCCGCCCTATTAACCCTAGAAACTCTACTTCCCGAGGCCGCGGCTCTGGGAGAATTAGGGTTAGATTTTGGAAAAACCCACGATCTCAACAGAGAAGAACAAATAAATGCCTTTAAAAGACAGCTTGAAATAGGAAAAAGGGCCTCAAAGCCCCTGGTTCTTCATATCGTAAAGGCCCACTCTGAAGCTTTAGAAATTTTAAAATGTTTTGGCCCATTTCCCGCGGGTGGAATAATTCATTCATTCACAGGGCCTTATGAGATAGCTGAGGAGTATTTTAAACTTGGTTTTTTTGTCTCTTTGGGCGGAGCGGTCACCCAAACAGGGTACTTTGCATTAAAAAAAGCAATTCCCCTTCTTTCTCTTTCCCAAATTGTGGTAGAAACCGACTCGCCTGATCAGGTGCCAAAGGTTGAGGGTATTGACCCCAAAGGGGTTAATGAACCTCAATTTTTAGTCGCCATTGCAAAAGCGATTGCACAGATCAAGGGAGTTACGGTCCAGGCTGTACTTTCTCAGAGCACAGAAAACTTAGAACGGTTATTTGGGATTTAGTTTCATGGAAAAAGAATTAGCAGTGACCCCTTCAATAAAACCGATGACCGAAAGGGAACTAGAAAACTATAAATTGCATCGTCGGTTTGATCGCATGGGTCGTCTTGTAGGCGATGCTAAGATGAAAAAACTAATGGCCTCTCATGTGATGATTATAGGTCTGGGGGGAGTGGGTTCTTGGACTGCAGAATCTTTAGCTAGATCAGGAATCGGAAGACTTACCGTAGTCGATTTCGATGAAATCTGCATTACTAACTTCAATCGTCAACTTCATGCCTTGAGTGGTCTCGTGGGTTCTCAAAAAGCGGTTGTTATGGCCGATAGACTTCAAAAAATTAATCCTGGAGCTAAGATTACCGCGATTACTAAATTTTATAATGCCGAACACTGTGCTGAAATTTTCGAAAGCCGTCCCGATTATGTAGTAGATGCCATTGATAATATTACCGCCAAGTGCCATTTGATTGCTCACTGTAAAAATGAAAGCATTCCTATTATCGTCTCCACGGGATCTGGAGGAAGAATGGACCCCTCGCAAATTAAGATTACAGATTTAGCACAGACCACGGTTGACCCTTTGGCTCGCGCTGTCCGAAAATTTTTGCGAGACCATCATGGATTTCCTCCAGAAGAAAATTTACCTTGGGGAATTCCTGCTGTTTACTCTCCTGAAGCCTATGCAGAACCAGAAGAATTGCATTATGATGGCGGAAAAGGTTTTCGCTGTGTGTGTCCGCAAGGAGATAATCCCTATTTTCAATGTGATAATCGTAATCTTATTTTTGGAAATGCCAGTTTTGTGACAGGAACTTTTGGTTTAATGTGCGCGTCTGTCGTCGTACGTGATCTTTTAAAATAACCTACTGTCAATTTCCTGACTTTGAAACTCAGCGTCTAAAAATACTGTTAGCCTATGTTAACAGTAGTTGTGTACTTTCTATTTTTAATCCCACTAAAATAAGAGAAAATAGATCTGACATCATATCATTTCCACACTTTGTTAAACACTCATGAGGTCTCAGATGAAACTCTCCTTAGTTATTTCCAACTCTCTTTTTACAGTTTTTTCCGTTGCCAGTTTTGGGGCTCCGATAAGTTTCGATCTGCGAAATGTAGAAGGGAATAATTTTGTATCAAGTGTCAAAAGTCAAAATGGTGGAACTTGTTGGACTCACGGAACGATGGCGGCAATTGAAAGTAATCTTCTCAAAACAAACCAATGGAAAAATAATGGAGAAAATGGCGAGCCAAATCTTGCTGAATATCATTTAGATTGGTGGAATGGTTTTAACGATCATTTTAATTCCGATATTTCTCCCGCCCAAGAAGGTCTCTCTGTTCATGAAGGGGGCGATTATCTCGTGGCCGCTGCCTATCTTTCTAGAGGGGGTGCAGTAAGAGATGTTGATGGACAATCCTTTAGTTCAGCTCCTAAATTTTATGCCGACACCTATCATCGTTATTATGTTCGAGATATTGAATGGCTTACGGCTGGACCGCAAAACCAAACGATTGATGACATTAAAAACGCCCTTATGGAAAATGGAGTTGTTGGAACTGCCCTTGACTGGGATAGTGCTTTT
The DNA here is from genome assembly GCA_009692515.1 of Bdellovibrionales bacterium. Lineage (GTDB taxonomy): Bacteria > Bdellovibrionota > FAC87 > UBA2466 > UBA2466 > UBA2466. The sequence goes on along the minus strand of SHZA01000048.1, from coordinate 12,813 downwards.
TACTCAAGCTCTAAAAACACCTTCTACCAACCCTCTTCGAGTGAAGAGCTTCCTAATCACGCGGTTTCGATTATAGGATGGGATGATAACAAGATAACTCAAGCACCTAATAAAGGGGCTTGGCTTGTAAAAAATAGTTGGGGTACAGAATGGGGTGAAAAAGGTTACTTCTGGATCTCCTATTTTGATAAAACTTCAGCGCATCATATTCAGATGGGGGCTATTTCATTTAAAAATGTGGAGCGTCTCACCTACGATAAAATCTATACTCATGATTATCATGGTTGGAGAGATACCAAGCTGGGAACCACGGATGCCTTTAATTCCTTTACTTCAGAGGGCGGACCTAACGGAAAAGAAACTTTAAAATCTGTAAGCTTTATTACTGCCGCCACAGATGTGCTTTATTTAATTTCAATCTACCGAACCTTTAAAAATGGCCAATTAGAAGACATGGTTTCGTTAACCGATGGGGGCTTTCATCATTCGGGTTTTCATACCGTTGATTTAGATGACTCCGTAGAACTTAATAAAGGCGCCCCATTTTATGTTCAGATTAAGTTGTCTCACGGAGGGCATGCCTTTGATAAAACATCGGATGTTCCCGTTCTTTTAGGAGGCAGTAGCCGAACTATTGTTCCCTCTATTGCCAAACCAGGTGAGAGCTTTTACTTAGATAATGGGACTTGGATTGATCTCAACAAAGAAAATAAAACGGCCAATTTCTGTATCAAAGCCTTAACGAGTCACTAACTTATATTGTTATTTTTTTGCTGTTATTAGCAGATAAAGACCGAGATTCCATCTTCTAGCAATTAAACAGATTAGTTTTCTGGGCCAAAGCTTTTTTGCAATGCTAAGAGGCCAGCCCCGATGTCTTTGTCCTACTTCGCCTTGAAGTAAATCTCCAAAGGATAGACAAACCTGGATGTCTACCTTGGTAAAATCGGAAAAAAGAGAATTTGCTTGAGCAAGACTATAGGCTTTTGTTCCAGGCGATTCCAAATAATGGGAGTAAATATAATCAAGGTCGGTGAGTGGTTTACCCTTGAATAGCGCATAACGGATCCAAAGCAATCCACCGACAATTGAATACTTATGATAAATCATCACCTTCGCAATACCACCAGGTTTCAAAACTCTAAAAATCTCAGTCATCGCTTTTTCAGTATTAGGCGAGTGATGTATGACTCCCCAACTATAGATCCAATCGAAATAATTATTAAAAAAGGAAAGACGCTCGCATAATTCTCTCCACAACTATAGCCATCCCAGAATCTAATAGTACTTTTTTTTATCAATTAATTGAGCCAATTTTATTTTTCTATTTTTAAGAATCATATTATTTGAAACTCAAGGCTTGAGTCGGACATACATCTATACAACCTCCGCACCCAATACAGATAGTATTTTGAAGTCCAAAACTTCCCATGGTCGGTTTTTTATTGAGATGCGCATAGGAGGCCACATCGATTCCCATAGGACAGGCTTGGGTGCAAAGACCTATACCTGTACATTTTTCATTGGCTGAAACCTGAAAATTTGATTTTGAAATTTTTCCTGACAACTCCATAAACTTGGCTAAAGGACAACCGTACCGACACCAAATCCGAGTTCCCCAAAAAGGATAGGCTGCAACTCCAGCCACAGACCCAAACATAAAATCGATAAAAAAATCTTGAATCGCCTGAATCTTTAAAATAATGCCTTCCATGGCCACAATTTTCATTGAATCAAAAAATAGTACTAAACCGAAAGTAATCGCAAAGGTCATTACGGTAAGCTGAACGATATGATTCCTGTTTGCCATCTCTCCTCTAGGAGTTCCCTCCTTTACCCACTTCTTACCCCAGACCGTAACGCCCACAGTCTCAGCGAGGTTCCCGCAGGAGCAGATCCAAGAGCAATATCGTTTCCCAAAAAACCATACTCCCAGAGGAATTACTACAAAAAGATAAACAGCCATTCCCCAGCTTTTAAAGCCAGGATATAAATAAACATGGGCACTCTTGGTGGCATAAGATAGGTCGTCATGCCAAAAACTTTTTCCACCGACCAATGGTAAAAGAACATAAGGGACCAAAAAAAATCCAACTAACTGCGCGATAAAAATACTCGTAAACTTTTTCTTTTGATAAGAACTTAAAGGTTGGGTGATGTTTTTTTTAAAGGAATAACTGTTCTTATTTTGAACTAATACCTTGGCTGCAATACTACAAACTATTGCTGTGTATAACAATGCGTACCAAAAGGAGAGGCTTTTTCCCAAAATTCTAGTATCGACTCCCTGCCCCAAAATAGCTTCCGGGTATTTATAAATTGCATAGAAAGCAATAATGCTAGGGATAAACATAAAAATAAAAACCCACTCAGACCTCGATCTCTTCATGATGACGCTCCCAAGTATATTTTTTAAATAGGTATCTACCCATTTTAGTTCAGTTGCGTTCTTTTGAATGCTAAAATTAACAGATGCTAAAAACTAAATATCTTTCATTTGAGTTCACCATTGCCCTATTAATGCTCTGTTTTTGCTCAGCTGATGGTTTTGGTTATATCGATCCAAGTTCAGGCTATATTCTTTGGCAGGTACTCTTTGGAACTGTGGTAGGAATCCTATTCTTTGCGAAGCGTATTTGGAGTTGTCTAAGAAACTTTTTTACATCGAGCAAACATACCGATTCTTCCGCCTCTTAAAAAATTTCATGAATCTATTACCCCACAACAAATCTTTGCGATCTTTGTCTTTAAGAGACCCTAGCGGAACTTTATTTGAAATAGGAACACAACTGATTCGCCAAATTCATTCCTCCTCAAGTGTAGACTGGAATCAAATAAAACGATCTCCCACCCTAAAAAAGTTTACTGAAAAAGGACTTTTTGTTCGCAGTTGGGAGATCAGCGATACCGATATTTCCAACCTACTCCCAGAACTTTCACACAAAAATAAAAACGATATCAAAGATATTTATCTGGGCCATGAAAAAATAAATTTTGTAAATTATCCTTCTGAATGGGCCCCAGAAATGCTTCGTGAGGCAGGCCTATTAACTTTGGATCTAGCCACTCAGCTTTCCGCAGAAAACCTCGGTTTAAAAGATGCCACCCCTTTTAATGTGCTGTTTTCTGGTGGTCTGCCTGTTTTTGTGGATGTGCTATCGGTGGAGAAAAGGGATCCCCATAATAGCTTGTGGTTGGCCTACTCTCAATTTTCTAAAACCTTTATAAATCCACTTTTAGCTTATCAACACTTAGGTCAGCCCCTTTACAAAACATTTCTTCTCTCTAGAGAAGGCTTAACCGCGACCGATTTTTACACCCAGATATCTTTTTTGAAAAAACTTCACCCTAGTCTGTTCACAAAAATAACTGTACCTGCACTATTGGAATTATGGAGCGATAAAAAGCTACGCAATCACCCTAATACTGAAAAATTAATGGATCCTGAACGAGCACAATTCACGTTAAAATTTTTATTAAACAATCTTAAGAAATCCATTTCACAATTAAATTTTAATCACAAACAACAAAAAACTCAGTTTAATAATTATATGTCGGGCGAAAGCCCATATAGCCATCTGCAATTTGAAAATAAAGAACGCCTTGTTAAAAAATGGCTCACTCTTCATTCAAAAAACTCTGTGTTAGATGTGGGGTGTAACGACGGCCACTTTTCAAGAATAGCAGCTTCGTTAGGAAGAAGAGTGGTAGCTATTGATTCTGAGGTAGAATTGATTTCCAAAACATGGTCGATGAGTCGTATCTCTCATCCGACCCTTTTGCCCCTTGTAGTTAATATAGCAAATCCATCACCGGCTTCAGGATGGAGAAATCAAGAGCATCGCTCCTTCTTAGACCGCACTCAGGGACAATTTGATTGTGTTCTCATGCTGGCTCTGGTTCATCACCTGCTCACTACAGAAAGTATTCTTCTCCAGTACATTATTGAATTAGCCAAAGAATTAACTACTGAACATGTCATTATTGAGTGGGTTAGTCCCTCCGATCCTATGTTTGAACATTTAAAAAAGGGTAGAGATTATACCCATCTTACTGCGCAGGTGTTTGAACAGGAATGTTTAAAGCACTTTGCTATTATTGAAAAAGAAACCTTACCCGGAAACACTAGAACTCTCTACTGCCTAAAAAAATTATTTCTGACTTAAGATTTCTTTAATTAGATCTGCAAATGTCTCAACGTCCTCTTTTGTAGTATCAAAGGACATCATCCAACGAACTAAATCTTTTTTCTCTCCAGCTCGCCAGATATAAAATGGAACCTGCTTTTGTAAAATAGGCACCAAGTCTTTCGGAAGCCAAGCAAACACTCCATTGGCCTCGACTGGATAGGCTATTTCTAGTTCCTGAATTCCTTTTACCTTCTCTTCTAAGTAGCTTGCCATTTGATTAGCATGGAGCGCATTTTTCAACCAAAGTTGCTCTGTCAGAAAAGTGGTGAATTGAACCGCAATAAATCTCATTTTTGAGGCAAGTTGCATCCCCTGTTTTCGACGATAAATAAAATCTTTTGCCAAATTTGAATTTAAAAAAACAACCGCTTCAGCACCTAATAATCCACATTTAGTTCCTCCGAAAGACAGAACATCAACTCCGATTTCGCTAGTAAATTCACGAAAAGTTTTTCCTAATGCAGCAGCAGCATTTGAGATACGGGCTCCATCCATATGAAAATATAGCCCCTGATCTCTAGCAACCCGAGACAATGCTTTGAGCTCTTCCAGAGTGTATACCGTTCCCACTTCGGTTGTTTGAGAAATTGAAATTACTTTGGGTTGTACATGATGCTGATTTCCCGATCCCTCTATTTTGGGAATAAGTTTATGAGGCGTGAGTTTTCCATTTTCATTTTCAATCGAAATTAATTTACTTCCTATAAACCGCTCGGGCGCCCCACATTCATCTTCATAGATGTGCGCCAAGTCTGTACAATAAATAGATTCAAAAGAACGCGCACAGGAAGAAAGAGCTAGTACGTTAGCGGCGGTACCATTAAAAACAAAGTAGACCTCTACCCCTCCACCAAAGTGGTTTTCAAATGCCTCCTTAGCTTTTTCAGTCCAGGGATCGTCACCATAAGCAGCGGTGTGATTAATATTCGCCTCTGCTATGGCTTGTAAAATTTCTGGAAGGACTCCTGAATTATTGTCGCTCGCAAAGCCTCGACCATTCCATAAAGCCATTTCTTTGTCTCCACTTAAAAAGTTTTGCAATCCACTACAAAACGATATCTAACATCGCCAATAACCGCTCTTTCATAAGCCGTATTAATTTCTTTGGCTGGAATCACCTCAATATCGGACCCTATATTTTTCTCAGCGCAGTAATCAAGCATTTCTTGAGTCTCTTTAATTCCACCTATTAAGGATCCTGCAAGTCTTCTGCGTTTTAAAATAAGTGGGAACGCTGCTAATTGAGTCGATTCCGGTGGAACACCCAAAATCACCATCGTTCCATCCTTTTTTATGGTTTGGAGATAAGTATTTAAATCGTGTGATGCAGAAACGGTGTTTAAAATAAGATCAAAATGGTTAGATAATAATTTTGAAAAATCGGTTTTATTTGTCGCTACAAAATGATGAGCCCCTAAATTCTTTGCGTCATTTTCTTTATTAGGCGAATGGCTTAGGACTGTGACCTCTGCACCCATCGCGACACCGAACTTCACAGCCATATGCCCTAGCCCTCCTAATCCTACCACTCCTAAGCGCTGCCCCTTTTCTAATTTCCAATGGCGTAAAGGTGAATAGGTGGTCACTCCAGCACATAGTAAAGGAGCTATTTCGGCTAAAGACATTTTCGATGAGATCTTTAAACAGTAATTTTCATCGACTACAATGCTCGAAGAATAACCTCCATAGGTGGGCGTCTTTCCATCTTTCTCTACATTGTTGTAACTTGTTACTAAATGTCCTTCGCAATATTGTTCCTCATTTTGCTGACAACTAAAACATGTGCGACAAGAATCTACAAAACAACCTACCCCAGCTTTATCAGTCACTTTGAATTGAGCGACTTCGGAACCCACCTTCGTTACCACTCCCACAATCTCGTGGCCAGGAACCATGGGATAAATAGAGCCCCCCCATTCATTTCTCACCTGATGAATGTCGGAGTGACAAATTCCACAGTAATCGATCTCAATCAAAATATCTCTCGGGCCCAGCTCTCTTCGTTGAAACGAAAAGGGCGTTAAAACCGTCGTAGCCGATTGAGCAGCGTAACCTTTTACAGAAATCATCTTGCCCTCCTTATAAAGTTAACTCTAGCCAAGGATAGAGTTTAAAGAAGAGAAATAGCCAAAGCAACTCCTCAACCTGTTTATTTTTTATATAATATTTTCATTAAGTTAGTTGACACCAGATAGACACATCGCATTAAAAATGGTATCCCCTTCCCGCTCATGCGCACTTTACTACTGACACCTCCAATGACTCAGATAAACACCCCCTATCCCGCAACGGCCTATTTAACAGGATTCTTAAGAGCTCGTGGTTTTGAGGTGTTTCAGGCAGATCCTGCGTTGGAATTAGTTTTAAAACTTTTAAGTAGAACAGGCTTATCAGAGATCTTAGTGCAACTTCAGAAATCTTATCCTGTATCAAACACAAAAATGCCCTCTTCGGTCGGTCATTTTTTTACCTATCAAGATGAGTATTTAACTACCATCGATAGTGTTATTCGTTTTTTACAAAACCAAGATTCCACTTTAGCCTATCGAATTGTCACCCATAATTATTTACCAGAGGGGCCACGATTTAAAAGTTTGGATGAACTAAATCTTCCAGGTAGTGATGGTTTACAATGGGCTTTTGGTTCGCTGGGAATGCAAGATAGAGCCCGTCACTTAGCCAGTCTCTATATAGATGATCTAGTAGACGTTATTCGCGATGGTATCGATCCCCATTTTGAACTTTCTCGTTACGGAGAAAAGCTTGCAACTAGTGCCACCTCTTTTGATCCTATTGCGAATGCCATAAAACAATCCCCTACTTTAGTTGATATCTATCTCGATACCATTACTACAGACTATTTATCAAAATACCAACCCGATGTGGTGGCATTAACCGTTCCCTTTCCTGGAAATGTTTATGGTGCCTTTCGTATGGCTAAAACAATAAAAGAACTTTCGCCTGCGACTCGAATTATTTTAGGAGGGGGTTACGTTAATACAGAGTTAAGAGAGCTGAAAGAATCTCGAGTCTTTGATTATATTGACTACATCACCCTAGACGATGGAGAGCGACCGTTACTTACCTTATTAGAAAATTTTTCTCATCCCACATTACCTCCAAAATATTTACGAACCTTTTTAAGAGAAAACGGAAATGTGATTTTAAAAACCGATTCTTCGTTGCATGACATTCCTTTTATTGATTCAGGGGTTCCCACCTATGACGGATTGCCATTAAACCAATATCTATCTCTTTGCGAACTTCTAAATCCCATGCATCGGCTTTGGTCCGATGGGCGCTGGAATAAGCTTACCTTGGCGCACGGTTGTTACTGGAAAAAATGTAGCTTCTGCGATATCAGTCTCGATTATATTAGCCGATATGAAACGGCAGGAGCGAGTATTTTAGTGGATAGAATTGAACAACTGGTGGCAGAAACAGGCCAAACTGGATTTCATTTTGTTGATGAAGCCGCTCCGCCAAAAACTTTAACTGCTCTAGCAAGAGAACTCATTAAAAGAAAATTAAATATCTCTTGGTGGACTAATATCCGTTTTGAAAAAACCTTCGATTTAGAAACCGCTCAACTATTAGCCCAAAGTGGCTGTGTGGCAATCAGCGGTGGCCTAGAAGTAGCTTCCGATAGGCTATTAGAGCTAATGGAAAAAGGAATTACGGTGCCTCAGGTGGCGAGAGTCACACATGCTTTTACTCAAAGTGGCATTATGGTTCATGCCTATCTGATGTATGGTTTTCCATCTCAAACACTACAAGAAACGATCGATTCTCTAGAGCGGGTTAGACAACTGTTTGAAGCAGGTTGTATTCAATCGGGTTTCTGGCATCGCTTTTCTGCAACGGCTCATAGCCCTGTAGGTAAAAATCCTGCTCATTACGGAATTATTATTCAACCCACTCTTTCTACCTTTGCTAATAACGATCTCTCTTTTTATGACCCTCATGGAATTGATCCGCAGCCCTTAAGTGCGGGTCTGAAAAAGGCCATTTATAATTTTATGCACGGTATTGGTATCGATGAAGATGTAAGATCATGGTTTGATTTTGAGGTTCCAAAAGCCAAAGTGCCAAAAACCTTTATTCAAAAGGCCATTAAGAACTAAGCCCATAAGATTATTCACCTGAACGCTCCATTTTATCTCCGGTCTAAAGCTTATTTTCGACCTTTTGAAGCTAGGTAAGAAACGACTCCTTGTCCAGCTAAGAACCCCTGCGATACACAAGCTTGAATCAAGAAGCCACCCGTAATCGTATCCCAATCCAACATTTCACCTGCAGCAAAAATGCCAGGATGCTTTTTAAGCATTAACTGAGAATCCAATTCTTTGATCTCCAGTCCTCCTGCTGATGAAATAGCCCAAAGAAGACCCTCTTTTTCTACAAAGGTAATCGGAAAACATTTAATTCTTTTTACTAAAATATTTAAATCCTTAAGTTCCGATCTTTGGGTTTCGTGGAAAAGTAAAGCCATGCTTGCGGGACAAAGTTTTAAATGCCGCTGCACCTTTCTCAGTGGGGATAAGTTTTCTTTGGTTTTTAAAACTTTATCTAAAATATTTTCTTCTGTGAGGTCAGGTTTTAAATCTAAAAAATTATCTCCTTTTTCACCTACTGCATAAACGGGAGTCCCTTCGACTCCATAGGAGGTTACCACCACATCACCGGCCAGACTTCCTCGATTAGACTTTAAAACAATATTTTTAAATGGAAACCCTTCGGCCTCTTTTAAAAAATTTTGACTCCAATTTACCTTAAATCCTACGTTTGACGCTGAAAAAGGGGTAAAGGAAAGATTTTGATTAATAAACATTTGAGGCCATTCGATATCGCTCCCCTTCTCTTCCCAACTAGCTCCACCCAAACTAAAAACGATCGCATCAAATTCTTGCATAGGTTCAGATTTAAACCATAGCTGTGTGCGATTTTCTTCACCGATCTTAAAATCAATGCACTCATGATTGAAATACCAACTCACCCCTTTTTTTGAGAGTTTTTTTTTCCAAGCGGCCACAAGTTTAACAGCCTTCATTCCCTCGACAAAATAACGTTCACTTGTTCCTTTGAAAGTTTTGATTCCTAATTCATTTATAAAACTGAGCCAGTCCTGTGGGGTAAAGTTATTTAAGATTCGTTTCCAAAAAACTGAGGGACCCGAATATTTTTCACAGAATTTATTTAACGGCATGTTGAAGGTGACATTAAGTCCCGAGCTTCCTGCTATTAAAAGTTTTCTGGCTGGGCCCTTTCTTTTTTCAAAAATAGAAACGGAAATTCCCGCACTGCTAATCACATCGGCCGCCATTAATGCCGAAGGGCCTGTTCCCACTACAGCCACTCTTAGATTATTTTTCACGTTTTAAAAATCCACTATTCTTCGTTATCTAAACTGTAGTTAAAACTCAAACTGACTCTTGGTTTTTTAGAGGTATTTGGCGGCACTTCATGACGAAGCCAACTTTCAAAAATAACAAACTCTCCCGCCTTTGCTGGAACTTTATAATAAAGGTCTTTAGAGGCTTCGGTAGTATTTTCTCTCAGCGGAGCATTCATATAAAGAGCCATACGGGGATCCTCTATTTTCATGGGAATACTATTGGGAGGAGTCTGCACATAATAACCGCCACTGAGAGCTGAGTGCGGATGGAAGTGTAGTGTGTGATACACATTTGCCGGCATTACATTCACCCATAGTTGAGTCATTCGTAGTTCCAATCCCTTTAGATTCCAACCCTGAGCCTTGGCGAACGCCTCCGCATGAGGCTGGAGCGCCAGTTCAAATGCAGCAAATGAAGGATATCTTGAGTGTAAATCGGAAAGAGAGCCATAGGAGGTATAACCTCCTCTGTAGCTTTCCTTGGACCATTGGCGACCCATTTTGTCCTCTTTCGAGATGATTAAGATATCTTTCATCATTCGACGATTAAGAGTCTCCGATTTTGGTAGCGAACCCTGCGCAATCAAGGTAGGAAATATGGAATTAATTTTATTTTTCATAGGACTCTTTATAGAATGAAAACGGTAGAAATTGCAAAGCCAACTAGCTGGATACCCTTTAATCCTTCAATGTGTAAGGGCTGTTGGGCAGGTTGTTGTACCATGCCGGTTCAAGTGTCTTCAGAAGAGCTCTATCATATGGGTTTTATCAAGGCAGAACAGGTCAATGGCCCTTTAAAACGAATAGCTCAAAGGCTTATTAAAGCTGGAATCCTAAAATCGCTTAATGCTCGAACACGCCTGTTCAGATTAAAACAAAAAGAAAATGGGGATTGTGTTTTTCTGGGAGCCAATCGTCTTTGTACGATTTATGAAAATCGTCCCTCAATTTGTCGGGGATTTCCATTTAATAGTGTGCGATCTGGATTTTGTCCGAGTCAAAGAAAATCGGCTGTGAAGTTGGCTCAAAAAAAGAAATTAAAAATTCTTAATTTAAAGGCCTCGTCCTAACTCACATAGTTAGGCCCCAAAAACAAAGTCCTGCAATTACAGTTGGAATTAGAGCAGCTACTAAAAGCATAAACGGACTAATTCCTTCATTACCAAAAAATTCTTTTAAAATAGAAAACCCTGCGGGGTTAGGTGCATTAGCAATAATAGTTAATCCACCTCCAGTAACGGCACCTGCGACTAGAGAATATTTCATCGATTCACTTAACCCAGACACCTGTGATCCTAAATAAGTAAGGGCCGCATTATCCATAATACCTGTCAGAACGGTACTCCCTAAAAAAAGTGGGAACGCCGATAGGCGCGTTAATAAAGGTTGTAGCCACCAAGTCTGCATTTCTCCAAACACCACAAGTCCCGCTAGAAAAAACCCTACTAGAAGACTTGCTTTTAATTGAATCGTATCCTGAAATTCTTTAGAAATATCTGCCACTCCAAGAAAGAATAGAAACAGGGCTAAAAACATAATTGGGTGATGAGACAGAACTACCACTCCGGTAATAAAAAACATATGAACTACAATCAACCAAATGGGCACACCCTTTTTATCCTCAATTTTAGTCTTAATATTTTTTAATAGTTCTCTAAATATTATAGTTCCTAAGCTAGCATTTAGCACCACTGCGATAATGGCTTTATATCCAAAGTGACTCATCATAAATGGCGTATCCCATCCCCACTTTCCAGCTACCATCAATATAGGAGGAGCGGCGTAATGGGTGAGCACACCGCCAATAGAAACATTCACAAATAAAATTCCCAAGGTAAAATATTTAAATTTATCAGACACTTTTTCTTGATAAAATTCATCTCTCAAAATAAGTGCTGTTAAGGTCATGGCTGCAGGCTCGGTGATAAAACTTCCTAATAAAGGCCCTACAATCAGCGTTACTAAATACTTAGCTGTTTTTTCAGGTAGTGGCAGAAGTTTCGCTATTTGAAAAATTATTTTTTTTGCCACTTGAATGATAGGCCGAGTAGCAGCCACCGTCATAATCACAAAAACGAAAAGAGGTTCTCTGAAATTTAAAGATTCCAAATAATGGATTGCTTCGCTAGACCCTTTAAACAAAGATGAATAACAAAACCATAGTCCTGCCCAAAACCCAAATACAACTTCTACCTCGCCTAAAAGATGAAACAGGTTTTCTAATACCGACCCCTCTGGAAACTTCTGGGCTAAAACCTGGAATCTTTTTACCGCAAAGGTATGTACGATTGCGATGGCAAAAAATATAGTACCTATCATTTCTTCATTGTATCAGACATGATAACGTTAAAGAAACTTATGCGATTACGAAATAATATTCCGAACAAACAGAAATCAACTTTTCTATTTTTAGTTATTTCTCTTCTTTTAATAATAGGGACACCGGCTCAAGCTGGACTGCTTAGCTATTGTACAAGAGCTCTGACTCAGTTGGCTTTGCCTTATGCGGTCGAATATCACAAAGGAAAAACCGCAACACCTAAAGATCCCAATGATGCCACTTCAATTGTACTAGGGGATAGAATTGGACTAGGAAATCGCGGTGGCCTATATAAGGTCAATAAGGGATCAATAATTCCTGGAGTTATTCCCACCACACTTGCCTTGGTAGCGAAAATTCCACATTCCCTTCGACTACCGTCAAATTCAGGGCCAAATCCCCAGGCCGAACTTGAAATGAAGCGAGAAATTTTTACTTTTGAGCTTCTTAAATCCCAATGGGAAAAAGTAGAAAAGGATTCTAGATTTCCTAAAAATCCTTCCTGGGAGAAAGGAACGATTCCAGTAGCTCCCATCTTAAAAGAATTTGAAAGTAAAATGGGGACCCTTCTTATTAAGCCTGAAATTCATGGTGACTCTCTAAAAAAACTATATGCCCAATATCAGGGGAAACTGCCACCTGAGATGCAAAGGTCTATCAATGAAATTTATTCACTCGTAGACGCGATCTCAAATCAGGTAAAAACTCCCTTACAGGATTCTAGAGAACAATGGACTTCAGGTAGACCCTTTTATACCGACATTAACCCCGAAAACTTAGTGTGGGTATCGAACCCAGCAGAAATGAAATTATTGGGACTGAAGATTCCTAGCTTTGCCTTCTACGAAATAACGCCCCTCATTAATAGAATGCCCCAGTTTTTACCCTTACGTGACAACCCATAGTTC
>SHZA01000047.1 GCA_009692515.1 Bdellovibrionales bacterium | reverse complement strand
TCTAAAGCTCTAGCAGGTTCGGAAACGGTGACACTCTCTGGTTGCTTCACCTCTAATTTATAACAAAGAGCTCTAAACTTATCTCGGTCTTCGGCAATTCCGATCGATTCGGCTGAAGTTCCGATAATGGGAATATTAAGGCTGGCCAATTTACGACTAAGATTCAAAGGAGTTTGTCCGCCAAAATGAACCACAACTCCGATGGGCTTTTCTTTGTCGATGATGTGAAGAATATCTTCTAAAAATAGCGGCTCGAAATAAAGTTTATCACTGATATCGTAGTCGGTGCTGACAGTTTCAGGATTACAATTCACCATGATACTTTCATAACCCTCCTCTTTAAGTGCAAAGGAGGCTTGTACACAACAGTAATCAAATTCAATCCCTTGACCAATACGATTCGGGCCACCGCCTAAGATAATGACTTTTTTAGAGGTTCCACTTGAGGGAACCTCATCCCCCTTTTTCTCATAGGTAGAGTAAAAGTAAGGGGTGGTTGATAAAAATTCTGCGGCACAGGTGTCGACCATTTTATAAACAGGTTTTAGATGTAACTGTTCTCTTTTGGCTCTTACCTGCTCTCCTGAAGACTTTAAAAAGTAGGCAATCCCCTCATCTGAAAAGCCCATTCGCTTCCAGTGGCGAAGCTCGGCAAACGAAATATCATTGAGTCGTCCTGCCCAATGAGTCATTTTCTTTTCTTCGGTAACTATCTCTTCAATGTTTCTCAAAAACCAGGGATCGATATGGGTTAGAACATGAAGTTCCTCTAATGAAATTCCCTCACGAAATGCTTGAGCCAACCAAATCAATCTGTCGGCTTTAGGAGTCTGGACATACTGTCTCACGCCCTCTACCCAACTAGTTCCAGAACGCAGTTTTCTTCTTTCAGAAATAGGATTAAAACCCCACCATTTATTTTCAAGAGAACGCATCGCTTTTTGAAGAGATTCTTTAAAGGTTCTCCCCATCGCCATGGCTTCACCTACCGACTTCATCGCAGGAGATAACTTAGAATCGGAACTTGGAAATTTTTCAAAAGCAAATCTAGGAATTTTTGTGACGACATAATCGATACTCGGTTCAAAACAGGAAAGAGTTTTTTTTGTAATGTCGTTTGGAATTTCATCTAGCGTGTAACCGACAGCCAATTTAGTCGCAATCCTGGCAATGGGAAATCCGGTAGCCTTAGAAGCTAGTGCAGAGCTTCGAGACACTCGTGGATTCATTTCAATGGTCACCTGTCGTCCTGTTTTAGGATCCACTGCAAACTGAATATTAGACCCCCCAGTATCGACCCCTACAGCGCGAATAATTCTTAGGGCAGAATCTCGCATTCTTTGATATTCCACATCGGTTAGCGTCTGCTGTGGAGCGACTGTAATACTATCGCCGGTGTGAATTCCCATAGGGTCAAAATTCTCAATCGAACATACGATAATGACGTTATCTTTAGAATCACGAACCACTTCAAGTTCAAATTCTTTCCAACCTAATACCGATTCCTCAACGAGCACTTCACCGATAGGACTTGCCTCTAATCCCTTAGCGCACTCCAAACGAAACTCTTCAATATTGTAAGCAAAGGCCGCGCCCACTCCTCCAAGAGTAAAAGAGGCTCTGATCACTACGGGAAACCCAATTCGGTCGGTAACGGCAATTCCCTGATCCAGCGTTTTAGCTAATCCACTTCTAGGAAAGTCTAATCCCAATTGGGTGAGTACCTCCTTAAAGAGTTCACGGCTCTCGGCCAATTTGATGGCCCGTTCTTTAGCCCCAATGAGTTCAATATTGTACTTTTTTAAAATTCCTTGTTCAGAAAGTGCCATGGCCAAATTAAGTGCCGTTTGGCCTCCCATCGTCGGTAAAATAGCCTGTGGTCTTTCCTTGTTAATAATATTTTCTAAATATTCGACCGTCAGAGGCTCGACGTAGGTGCGATCCGCAAATTCAGGATCGGTCATAATAGTAGCCGGATTACTATTAACCAACACCACCTCATAACCCTCTTCTCTTAAAGCTTTACAGGCCTGGGTTCCTGAATAGTCAAATTCACAACCCTGTCCAATGACTATAGGACCTGAACCAATTAAAAGAATTTTTTTAATGTCGGTACGTTTTGGCATTAATTTCAGATCCTACTGTTATCATCATAAATTTTTTCAATTGGCATGTGTTGGTAAATTCGATGCTTTAAATACATACCCACGAGCAACCACAACCAATTCTGATACGTTTCAAAATCTTTAACCTTCTTAAATTCTTTTACTTTTTTTCTAATGTACTCGTGCACTTGAACGGGATGAAACGACGGCTTTCGAACAAAATTAAAAAATGTTTTTTTGGCCTCCCCCTCTTTCATTAATCGACTTTCAATAATATCCCCTTTAGAAATCCCAAGGAAATCTATGGCAGTTTTTTTATGAAGTTCGACTATTTCACCTGTAAAAAGCTCTTTAGCCTTTAGATAAACATCTGTGACTTTACTGACCTCATAAAGCCCCCTAATACTGCCGTTTTTTACACTCATCCATTCGGTCTGAATACTTTCAGAAAGAGCACTAATCGAATCGGGAAGTTTTCTTTCAAATAAACACCAATCATAAAAGAAATCCCACAAATCCTCTATAAGTTCAGCCCGATCGGGATGGGTAAGGGTAATTCTAAGTCGCATGTGAAAATCACGTCGTAAATCAGCCAAAGTATCTTGATCTATCCCCTTGATAATTCTTTGCACAATAGATTCAAATTCGGGATGAACAGTTCCCGACATTTGTGCTGATGGTAACTCAGTGGCTTGACTCATTGGATAAACCCTCGAATAAAATGATCAAAAATATAGCTTGCATCACTAGGCCCTGGAGCACTCTCCGGATGAAACTGTACACTATAAACTTTTAAACTATTAGAACAAAACCCTTCAACAGTGCCATCATTTAAATTGACATGATTTAACTGAACCTCTCTGCCAGGTAAGGTATCTGCTCTGACTGCAAAACCATGATTCTGAGATGTAATAATAATTTTATTATTACTTAAATCTTTTACAGGATGATTGATCCCGTGGTGTCCAAATTTTAATTTGTAAGTTTGAGCGCCTATCGCTCTCGCCAATAATTGATGCCCCATACAAATAGCCAAAATAGGAACCTTACCTATAAGTTTTTGAATTTCTTGAACGGAATGAGGAACCATCGCAGGGTCTCCAGGACCATTTGAAAGAAGAACGGCTTTAGGTCGATACTTCATCACCTCTTCAAAGGGAGTATGAAAAGGAACGACCTGAATTTGAAATCCACGTTTGCCTAAATGGCGTAAAATATTCCACTTCACACCGAAATCATAAACAACGATAGTTCCGCAATCCTCTTTCCATCCTTGCTCTGAGTAACGGTAGGGCTTTTGGCAACTCACTTTAGAAACTAAATCTAACCCTTCCATTGAAGGCACCGATTCTAAAAGTTTTTGCGCATGAATTTTAATATCTGTTTTTTTAATTTTATCTAGGGGAAAAATAATTCCTTTTTGAGCCCCCTCTTCTCTTAAAATTTGTGTGATCTCTCTGGTATCCACTTCACCGATTCCAGGCACCTTTGCCATCACTAAATAATCACTCAAGGACTGAACAGACCTCCAATTAGAGGGCACAGCACAATATTCCCTCACCACAACTCCGCTTAATAGCAACGACGACGACTCTAAATCTTGTGCATTAATTCCCGTATTTCCAATTTGGGAACTCCCCATCACTACAATTTGATTTAAATAGGACGGATCGGTATAAATCTCTTGGTACCCACTCATCCCCGTATTAAAAACAGCCTCTCCACCTTTAGAAATTTCAGCACCGAAACCCTTGCCTTCAAACAGGTGGCCATTTTCTAAGTAAAGAGCGGCTTCGAAAAAACTCATCTCATTCCTCCATGAGCTTCTTGATAAACTACCTTTCCGGCCACAATCGTATAACGAACCTTTCCCTGAACTTCCCATCCATCAAAAGGGGTATTCCGACTTTTTGAACGAAACTCCGTTTTATTAATCGTATATTTCATTTCAGGATCAAAAATAGTGATGTCGGCATCGGCTCCCACTTTAAGAGTTCCCTTGGGTATTCCAATAATCTCAGCAGGCTTTTGCGTCATCGCAGAAATAATTCGATCCAACGACACCCCTTTTTGAAGCGCTAGCCGATAATAAAGAGGAAATGCAGTTTCCAATCCTACCATTCCAAATTCTGCATTATCATATTCCACCTCTTTATCTGAAACTGAGTGAGGCGCATGATCCGAAGCTAAGGCATCAATAGTTCCATCTGCGAGAGCTTCGGTTACAGCTTCAATATCTTGAATTTCTCTAAGTGGTGGCGCTACTTTAGTATTGGTATCGTAAGTCCCCACCACCTCATCGGTCAAAGTTAGATGATGAGGAGTGACTTCAGCCGTGACTCTGATTCCTCGTCGCTTGGCTTCTCTAACTAAAGCCACACTTCCTGCAGTACTCACATGAGCCACATGAAGTCGAGCACCGGTAAGTTCGGTTAGTAAAATATCTCTCGCTACAATAATTTCTTCTGAGGCCTTAGGAATGCCTCTCAAACCAAATCGAGCCGAATTAAATCCCTCATTCATCACTCCGCGACCTTTTAAATGAACATCTTCTGCATGACAAACTACGACTAAATCAAAGCGCTTGGAATAATCTAACGCTTTTCTCATCAAGTAGGAATTCATCACCGTTTTTCCATCATCAGAAATAGCGACGATACCGGCCTCCCACATCGACCCTATCTCAGCCAGTTCTTGCCCCTCTAGACCTTTGGTAATAGCACCCACTGGATACACATTAATCAAACCTTCGGAGGCCACCTTTTGATTAATATAGGTCGTAATAAAACTAGAATCATTTACCGGAGTGGTATTCGCCATACATGCTATCGACGTAAAACCACCCGCTGCAGCAGCTTCGGTTCCCGTTCGAATGGTCTCTTTGTGTGTTTGTCCTGGCTCTCGAAGATGAGTGTGAATATCGATCCATCCGGGTGTGACTAACCACCCTTTAGCATCAAGTTCTGTAATCGTAGGTCCAGGAGGGAGTGTAATACGACCCACCCCTTCAATCTTTCCATTTAAAATTAAGATGTCACCTACGACATCTATTTTTTGACTCGGATCGAAAATTCTCCCTCGGCGAATGACTAAAGAATGGCTCATACTTTTGCCTCAATTAACTCTCCGCCGGTTAGCAAATGTAAAACTGCCATTCGTACCACCACGCCATTTCCTACCTGGTTTAAAATAATAGACCGGGAGCCATCAGCAACTTCAGGAGAAATTTCTACGCCTCTATTCACAGGCCCTGGATGCATTACGAGTACATCAGGTTTTGCTAACTTTAAAATGGATTCAGAGATACCGTAAAACTTTGAATATTCTCCGCGAGAAGGACTCTGCCCAGAATTTAATCGCTCAAATTGAATTCTTAATGTCATGATGACATCCTTATTTTTGACCGCTTTATCTAATTCGTAATGAACCTCAACTCCCATTTGCTCAACTTTAGGCGGCAGTAAAGTAGGCGGACCACATACCGAAACTTCAGCTCCCATTTTTTTTAAAGCATAAATATTCGAGCGAGCCACTCGGCTATGGGCAATATCACCTACGATTAAAATCTTGAGCCCTTCGATACGGCCCTTAAATTCCTGCAAGGTCATCAAATCTAAAAGTGCTTGAGTGGGATGTTCATGAAATCCATCTCCTGCATTAATCACAGGCACATTTAAAATCTGATTTAAATGAAAGGGAGACCCTGCTGATGAATGCCGTAACACTAGAGCATCGGGCCTCATAGCCTGGATAGTTCTAGCCGTATCCACCAAGGTTTCCCCTTTTTCAGTAGAGGTTCCCTCTTTGGTAAGCACTAAAGTGGTGGCCCCTAGTCTTTTTGCGGCTAATTCAAAAGAGCTTCGAGTGCGAGTACTAGCCTCAAAAAAAAGTAAAATGACAGTTTTTCCTGCTAAGGTCTGAGGAATAGGCCTTCCCTCATCCACTAGTTTTTTAAATAAAAACGAATATTTAATGATCGTTTCTATTTGGCTTTTCTCTAAAAATTCGGTTCCCAATAGGGATTTGATGCCTAGAGAATTCAGGGATGAATTGTGTTTTCGGTCGCTCACTGTGGTTCTATAATCTATTGAAAATAGGTGAATTTGGCAAGTTTTACTAATAGATCTATGGGGTGAAATAAACCCTTAAGCTTTATAAAAGCCTTTAGATGAAATAAAGAGGTCTTTTAGGTCAAGGCTTCAATATTTTTTAACTTTCTCTGAAAAGATTGCTTTGATTTCAGGGATGCGTTAAACAAGGCTTGAAACATTTTCAAGACCTAAAGAGGGCTCAAATGGCTACTAAATTTATCGGAACTGACATGAACCTAAAAACCGGTTTAGCAGAGATGCTTAAAGGCGGAGTCATTATGGATGTGATTAACCGTGAACAGGCTATTATTGCTGAAAAATCGGGTGCGGTAGCCGTCATGGCTTTAGAAAGAGTCCCCTCCGATATTCGCAGAGATGGTGGAGTGGCAAGAATGTCCCCTCCTGAAATTATAGAAGAAATTATGGCGGCCGTTTCTATTCCTGTAATGGCAAAGGCTCGTATTGGCCACTTTGCAGAGGCGATGATTTTAGAGGCTTTGGGTGTGGATTATATCGATGAGAGTGAAGTATTAACTCCTGCTGACGAGCAGTACCACATCGATAAAATGAATTTTAAGACCCCTTTTGTTTGTGGCGCCAAAGATTTAGGCGAGGCTCTTCGTAGAATTGGTGAAGGGGCTGCGATGATTCGAAGTAAAGGAGAGGCGGGTTCAGGAAATATCGTAGAGGCGGTCCGCCATCTAAGAACTTTACGTTCCCAGATTCGTCGACTTACCACTTTAGGGTCTGAAGAGCTGATGAATGAAGCCAAAGAATTAGGAGCTCCCTTATCTTTAGTTCAATGGGTAGCGCGCGAAGGAAAGTTACCTGTTCCTAATTTTGCAGCGGGTGGTATTGCCACTCCTGCCGATGCTGTTTTAGCGATGTACTTAGGTGCCGAATCGGTTTTTGTGGGATCGGGAATTTTTAAATCACAAAATCCTGAAAAGTTAGCTCACGCGATTGTTCAGGCTACCACTAATTATCAAAACCCTAAAATTGTAGCTGAATGTTCAAAAGGTCTTGGTATTCCAATGGCTGGTTTAGACATTCACAAATTAAAAACTGAAGAGAGATTTGCAGAGCGGGGTTGGTAATTAAAATGAAGGTTGGCGTTTTAGCTCTTCAAGGGGCAGTTCAACCCCATGAAGAAAAACTTAAAAAGCTAGGAATTACCCCGATTCAAGTTAGGTATCCAGAACAATTAATAGGTTTAGCAGGGATAATTCTTCCCGGCGGAGAAAGCACCACTATGGTGCACCTACTCAAACTCAATCAACTGTGGTTCCCTTTAAAAGAATTTGTAAAAACCCAACCCACTTGGGGTGTTTGTGCGGGAGCCATTTTACTTGCTGAAACAATCACATCTCCGAGTCAAGACTCTTTAGCCTCGATGGAAATAACGATCGAAAGAAATTCTTATGGTCGACAAAGAGAAAGTTTCATTGATACTTTGGTGGCTACCGAGGATTGGAAGGACCCTTCTCCTCTTGAAGGGGTTTTTATTAGAGCACCGAGAATTCAAAGTTACAGTTCTAAAGTAAAGGTACTTTTAAAACAGGGAAATGACCCAGTCATGGTACAACAAGGGAGGTGCTTAGCCTCTACTTTTCATCCCGAGTTGACTTCTCTTACCCTGGTCCATCAATATTTCATAAGTCAGTGTCGGTAAGCAAAATGGCAACCCTAGAAAAATTTTGGAGTCTTTCAAATGGATGAACGCTTTCCTAAATGGCTTAGAGTTTGTGTAAATAAATTAGATTTTTTAGGAATTCCAAATCTAGCGCCGCTACTTTGCGCAATCGCTGTTTTAGCCTTTGCCGCTAAATCGATGGGTGGAGCTCCCATTGAACGATTCTTATTTGACCCCTATTTGGTTTTACAGGGGGAGTGGTGGCGTCTTTTTGGGTTTCCTGTCTCTGACGGATTGAATAATCCAATCTACTTAGTTTTTTATGTTCTCTATCTTTACTTTGTCATTAATGCTTTAGAGTCTCAGTGGGGAGCCGGACCGCTTACCGTTTTCTTAATCTTAGGATACGTTTCAGCCTTAGCAGGAAGTTTCCTAACGATGCAGCCCATTTCAATTTGGTTTTATATTTTGGAAAATGTAAGTTTGGCCTTTGGAACTCTATTTCCTGAACTTGAGCTCTACATCTATTTTATCTTACCTGTAAAAGCAAAATGGCTGGCTTTTTTAGCTGGCGGACTCATCTTATTTAAATTTATTTTTGCAGGTCTCATTGGAAAACTATTTATTGCGCTGACACTCTTACCTTACCTAACCTTTTTCTCACCCATGTTAGTGAGTGCTGTAAAAACAAAATATCGAATTTCTAAAAACAGAAAGAAGTTTGATCCTGATAGCTGGAGATAAAACCTCTTAAACGGTTTTTTATGCGTATTTGCCTATGAGCATGTCGACATACTTTATGTATTCCTCATGCATAAGAGAAATAGGATTTCCCTTCTGCTTAGCCCACGCGTCATATTTAGCACGGCCTTTGAGGTCTAATAATTTAGGACGAGATCCTGTTACATCCCCTTCGGTGGCCTGTTTAAAAAAAGCATAGAGGGTCAAAAGCTCTTCATCCGAGGGTCTTTTGGTAATTTTTCGGATTTCGTTTGTAGCATTTATAAATCTATCATTTATCGATATCTCTGCTGCCATTTGAGGGTCTCCTAAATTTATTTATAACTTCCTGATTTATCAACTTGACGCACCCTAGAACTGTTTCATAATACACGGATAATAAAACTCTAGGCAACGGGGATAGAATGAAAAATTGGGTAAACTATTTATTCGTGAGCATGGTTCTACTATTTACCTCCTTGAATAGCATGGCTAAAACTCCCACTTTACAGCACCCTTTTGAACCTACGATTGAAGCATCGGATCCCTCAATGAAGAAGGCCTGGCATTTAAAAAAAATCGATGCGTTTTCTGCCTGGAAACAGGAATTAGGTTCCCCAGAAATCACACTTGCTATTGTGGACAGTGGTATCAATTACAATCACGCTGAAGTGGCTCCTAATTTAAAAAGAAAATTGGCCGAATGGCCTTCTACTGGTGTTGATAAAGATGAAAATGGTTTCATTGATGACATGATTGGATGGGACTTTGTTCGTGGAAATTTTCTTCCCTTTGACAAAACGGGGCATGGAACCTTTGTGGCTGCGGTGGCTGCTGGAGTTAAAAACAACGGTTTAGGAGCCGCTGGAGTGTGTCCTCAGTGTTCTTTATTACCTCTAAGATTTCTTAATTGGGAAGGATTGGGAGATACCGAAGACGCTATTAAAGCTATCTACTATGCTGCTAACGAACATGTTTCTGTAATTAATCTTTCTTTTGCAGGAGAGGGTTATGATCAAGAGCTTTTTGATGCCCTTGATACCGCAAGAAATAACGATGTCGTAGTGGTAGTCGCTGCAGGAAATGACGGAGAAAACATTGAAAAACAATCGGTCTATCCGGCTAAGTTTAAACTTCCCAATATGCTGACAGTAGCTGCCTCGACCCGAAAAGATGAACTTTTAGATTCCTCTAATTGGGGCCATAGTACGGTTCAATTAGCAGCTCCAGGAGAGGATATTATTGGCCCCTGGTTGACCACTTGGGAAATGAATAGTGGAACCTCATTTTCAGCGGCTATCGTGACTGGCGCTGTGGGACTAGTGCGCTCTGCTAATCCCAAACTTAAGGCGGCCAAGGTAGTTGAAATTATAAAGGCCACCGTGAAAATAGCAGATGCTCAAAATAATAAAACGGTTACGGGTGGTATTTTAGATGTCGGAGCCGCAGTGAAATGTGCCACCGATAGAAAACTTAGTTGTTTGAAGTATTAAGACCTTAATTTTTTAGATTGTCGATACTTAGACACTATTTTAAAAACAATCACGCTGAAAACAATCACCAAAATAATCGTAACCACCGTTTTGATCTCTCTGACCCCTTTTAAAATCTTGTCAATTTCGTCTCCGAATAATTTGCCCATTCCAAATCCTATTCCAATCCAGGCGGGAACGCTTACAAGCGCTGCTAGAGTATCTAATAGAATAAATCGGCGATATTTCATATGCATGGAACCGGCCATAAAAAATACGACACCTCTGAAGCCTGCAAAAAATCTGGCTATAAAAATGATCTTATCGCCATACTTTCTAAAGTAAGCACGAGTCCTTTTTATTTTATCGGGTGGAAAAAAACGATTAACTCCCGGGTTTTTTAAAAATTTGACTCCAAGCTTCGCACCCAAAAAAAACAATAA
Organism: Bdellovibrionales bacterium; assembly: GCA_009692515.1. Lineage (GTDB taxonomy): Bacteria > Bdellovibrionota > FAC87 > UBA2466 > UBA2466 > UBA2466. The sequence goes on along the minus strand of SHZA01000047.1, from coordinate 6,699 downwards.
GGTGTCCCCAACCGCGACACCAGCCATCATGATTAAAATAGTGGGAATCCAATTAATAGTTCCATCCCAAACCAAGTAACCTGCTGCAATTAGTGGGATATCTTCAGGTAAGGGAAAACCCAAACCGCAGGCCACTAAAATTCCAAATAGGATTAAGTAGGCAACTCCCCCTGATAAATCGGTAAGATAGATAAACAGCTTGTCCACTACATAACTATGACCTATTTGCAGTTCGTAGCAAAGCCTGTTTATTTTTGATATACCCAGAACCGATGATGAAACCCCCTAAAAATAGGACGCCTAAAACTGCCCAGGAGACCAAGACGGATGCCGATAATCCTAAAAAGGACATCTCTACTTTAATCGCAAAACCGATTAAACAACGCAGTAAAAATACGGCAGTTACCACACTGCCATCAGATCCCCTGCTTCAAGTTTATTTAAAGGAAATTCAAAAATACCCTATTCTTTCTCGAGAAGAGGAACATTCTCTAGCCATTGAATTCATTAACACTCAAGACAGAGAGATACTTCAAAAATTAGTCACCGCTAATTTACGATTTGTAGTAAAAATTGCTTTTGAATATGTTCACTATCGAGTCAAAATTTTAGATCTCATTCAAGAAGGTAATACAGGCCTCGTAAAGGCGGTTCAGGAGTTTGATCCTTACAAAGAGGTAAGGCTAACCACCTATGCCGTTTGGTGGATTCGTAGTTATATTCAAGAAGCTATTTTGAAAAATTATTCGCTGGTTAAAATGGGGACTACCCAAGCACAAAAAAAACTATTCTATCGACTTAGAAAAGAACAAAGAAAGCTAGAGCAAGCGGGTATTTCACCTTCTGAACGGGTGAAATTAATTGCTAAAACACTAGAGGTAAAGGAAAAGGAGGTAGAGGAGATGACTCAACGTCTATCTCAAAATGATCTTTCATTAAATGCCCCCATTAATCATGATGAAAAAACAGAAAGAATTAATCACTTAGCCTCTGCACAAATTCCGATAGATGTGGCATTAGGTGATGCTGAACAGGAAGGACTTTTTAAAAAGGTTCTTAACCAATTTGGAGAAACTTTAGAGGGAAGAGAAAAGGTAATATTTTATGATCGTTTAGTTTCGGAAAATCCAATGACTCTACAAGAGATTGGAGACAAATATAAATTCAGTAAAGAGCGAGCCCGGCAAATTGAAGAACAGGTAAAAGCAAAACTAAAAAAATATATGCAGGCTAACTATCCCGATTTTGATTTGTTAGCGACCCCTTAAAAAGAGGATGGGAACAGCTCTCTCTCAGCAGCGTCAATCACAGTATGTAATAATTTAATATGCATCTCTTGAACGCGATCTGAGGTTTTAGCAGGAATAATAATAACATGTTCAGCTTTTTCTTTTAGCCAGCCGCCATCGCGTCCTAATAAAGCGACAGTTTTCATTCCGCGTTCTTTCGCAGTATCAAATGCCAATCCTATATTTTTAGAATTTCCACTCGTAGATAATCCGATTAGAAGATCTCCCGACCTTCCCAATCCAGCAAGTTGTCTAGCAAAAATATGTTCAAAACCATAATCATTACCTACACAGGTCACATGACTAGGATCTCCCAATGCCAAGGCTCCTAAAGGCTTTCGTTCTAGACGATTGCGGCCAGTAAGTTCTTCAGCAAAATGCATGGCATCGCAATGAGATCCCCCATTACCGCAGATAAAAATATTGCCATTATTTTGGTAGGTCTCAATAACCTTTTGAGTAAAGACGGCACACCTTTCCAATTGATCAGGTTGGTTCATGAATTCTGTTAAAACTCGATGAGCCTCTTCAAGTGCACCCTTCCAAATTTCTATTCTATTTGCCATTAGTCCTTGATTAACCTCAAAGCGGCCTCTGCCGTCAATTTTTTTCCGGTAAACTGTTGTGTTAGGGTCAAATAATCAAATTCTAATCCCGGCGTGAAATACTTAGCCTTTAATTTATCGCCAATCTTTATATTTTTATAACCTGTTTTAAATTCTTTTAAAATAGAGTCATAAAACTGCTCCACCATTAAAATTCCCAACGCATAATTTTGCACATAAATGGGTGCCATCACAAAGTGATCTACGTCCCAATCGGCATGCTCCACCGGAATTTCAACTCCCCAGTAGGCGTGATGCATTTTAGCCCATAAAACAGCAAAATCTTGTTCAGGATTTACATACACTTCATGCTCAAAATCACTAAAAAATATTTGTCGAAGAAGAACAAATGCCTGCTCGATTTGAGCTCCTCTAACCTGTTTTTTTAACAATGGAGCTAACTTTTCTGGTGTCACTCCAGTAAACTCTGGAAGAACAGACTGCAAAAATTCTGCGGAATCGGCCATTCGCTCCAACGTCATAGCAATTGCCTCCGTTTCCACCGAACCAAACCCCCTGAGAATCCCTAGAGGCTGGCGAATTTCACCATAATGAATCGCATGGCCGAGCTCATGAATAACGGTACTCGTATCTTCCCACTTTACCGGTTTTTTTAAGTTAGCCAAAAAACGAATATCAAACTTAGGTTCTGGGAGTAACTTTCTTTGAGCATCTACATGCGGAGGCACCACACCCATCGCAAAAGCATGAGTATTTTTTCCTGCACGGGGATAAAGATCCATTAGAAAATGATAACTATCAACATCAATTCCTAGTCTGGAATAAAACCTTTTTGCCATCTCCAAAACCGCAGTTTCCGAAACGGTTTGTAATAACTCATTAACCTCTCCCGATGAGGATTTCTCTCTAAGATATCCCATGTCCCAGGCTTCAACTTTATCAATCTTAAATTGCCTTCCTAAATCATTAAGAACCCTTCTTACTTTTGGGGCTAACTTTGTTTTAATCTCCTGAACCTGCCCACGATAATTTTTGTAATCGAGCTGATTTCTAAAAAATCGGTACTCATAATAATTTTTAAATCCGGCCAACTTAGCCTCTTCATTACGAGATTTTACTAAGTTCTGAAATCCCCACTGAATCCATTTTTTTGAACGATTAGAATTAAATTGCCGATACAGTTCCTGGCGAGCCTTTCTATCCTCTAAACCCCTTAGTTTTTTTCCATATAGCGCCTTTGAGATCGGCTCTTTTTCTCCTTCTATTTCCATTCGAAAAGCATTGCTTTGATTCATTAATGCATCTTGGGCCGCTTGGTTCTCCTTCTCTTTTTGAATAACTTTAGGATCTATTAAAATAGAGGTTTCCAAAATCTGTTGAGCTCTTAAAAAAGATCTCTTCTCTGGACACTGGGCACTCGATAACCCTTTAGTGGCAAGACCCACGGCTTGGGCCCGTTTCAGAACCTCGATGTTGTAAGACTTCTCCTGAAGTACCGAAAAAAGTTTCGAAAGGTTCTCCTGAGAAGCTTTAGGATCTGCAGTTTCAACCTGCCATTGTTCGATCTGATAATCTCGACTAATACTGTCTACTTCAGATTGATATTTTTCGAAGTCTTGATTAAGAATAGTTCTAATCTCGTTACAAGAGTTTACAGGTAACGTGGATAACTCCGTTGCTTTGGGTAGAGTAACGGGCCCAGAAGTACACCCTAATAATAAAGAGATCGCACCCATGACAAACATTTTTCTATTCATGATTCATCCTTTTTGAATTTATTAGCTCAAGTCATAAAGGGATAACGATAGTTCTTGGGTGGTGCAAATGTTTCAGACACGGTTCGAACCGAAACCCACCTAAGAAGATTTAATAAGCTTCCCGCTTTATCATTAGTTCCCGACCCTCGCGCACCGCCAAAGGGCTGTTGTCCTACCACAGCACCTGTGGGTTTATTATTAATATAAAAATTTCCTGCACTCTGAGTTAGCACCGTAAGTGCAAGGTCAATTGCCTTGCGATCTTGACTCCAGATACATCCAGTCAGGGCATAGGGAGATGTCTCATCACAAAGCCTTAATGTCTCTTCATACTTATTGTCATCATAAGCAAAGATGGTAATTATCGGTCCGAAGATCTCCTCACACATCGTGCGGTAACCAGGATTTTTAGTTTCAATCACAGTAGGCTCAATAAAATAGCCCACCTCATCTTGGCATTTTCCACCTACGATAATTTCAGCTTCATCACTTTTCTCTACCCCATCGATATACCCACGAATATTTTCAAAGGATTTTTTATCGATCACGGCACCCATGAAATTTTTAAAATCGGATACGTCACCTACAGTAATAGATTTTACTTCAGCAACCAATTTTTCCTTTACCTCTTTCCAGATGCTTTTTGGAATATACGCTCTTGAAGCAGCCGAACATTTTTGTCCTTGATATTCAAAGGCCCCTCGAACGATTGCTGTTACCAGCCCGTCAATATCGGCAGAGGGATGAGCAAAAATAAAATCTTTACCTCCAGTTTCGCCAACAATTCTAGGATAACTACGATAGGAATGAATATTATCCCCGATAGTTTTCCACATATTCTGAAAAACGCCGGTACTTCCTGTGAAGTGAACCCCCGCTAGATTTTTATCTTTAATGCAAATATCCCCTATAGTCGCTCCAGAGCCAGGAAGAAACTGAATCACTCCTGGGGGAAGCCCTGCCTCTTCAAATAGCTTCATTAAAAAATGGCCAGAATAAACTGCTGTCGATGCCGGCTTCCATACCACCACATTGCCCAACAGAGCTGCTGAGGTCGGAAGATTTCCTGCAATGGCGGTAAAGTTAAAGGGAGTGACGGCAAAAACGAAACCTTCGAGTGGACGGTACTCCATTCGATTCCACATTCCTGGCCCCGACTCTGGCTGCATGGAATACATCTGTTCTTGAAAGTGCACATTAAATCTTAAAAAATCGATCAATTCACAGGCCGAGTCGATCTCTGCTTGATAGCAGGTTTTACTTTGCCCTAGCATTGTTGCCGCATTTACCGTGGGTCTATACTTTGTGGCTAAAAGATCTGCCGCTTTTAAAAAAATAGCCGCTCGAGAAGAATAGGGCATTGCGGCCCAATCTTTTGCTACGTTAAGAGCGCCATTAATAGCAGCCTTTACCTCGTTAGGTCCCGCCTTATGATAATGACCTAGTTTAAGAGCGTGCCGATGAGGAGCGGTAATAGACTCGGTCTTTTCTGTCTTAATCGATCTGCCATTTATCACTATGGGAATTTCAGTTTCTATTGCGGATAGGGTCGTTAATTGTTTTTTTAACTCCCTTGTCTCTGTCGAATCTGGGGCATAATTTAAAACGGTTTCATTTTGCGGAACCGGAACTTGGGAAATGAGATTATTCATATTTTTCTCCGAGAGGTAATCACTAATAACATATCCCTTCAATGAGTGACAACGGTCGATCTTTAAAAGACCTCTTTCATGACCTAAAGCATAAGATTTTACAAGAGGCTTGGCCAGAATGAGGAACGGGAGGAAAAAGCACGGAGGCGATGCTGAAGGCATCGTCGAGTACTTTTTTTGACTGTGACGAAGCGCTGGTCAAGGATCTTGTAAAATATTATGCTTTAGGTCATGAAAGAGCTCTAATGGTTTCGAAGGATCAAATCTATATTTCTTGTGTTTGTATTTTCCCTTGCCCATGAGCTTGTCGTTAAATTCCGCTAAATGAGGCGCGGAACCACGGGCGCTGTCCTTTAGAGCCTGCTGTAACGAGATAGATCCGCATTGGCTCAGTGACTCTAGCTCGCATTAGCTAGTTATCTTCCGAAACCAGTGGAACGCCCCCGAGTTTTGGCTGCACCATACTTATTCCACAATATTGGTCAATTGTTATTACCTGATAGCCAGAAACACGGAGTTCTTCAACGAATTTTGGGACGCCCATATCGCTTCGAAACCACTTGCTGTCTCGATGAAAATCCCACGTCGTATCGTGAAAAACAACGATCCCGAATTTTGAGACATGAGGAGAAAATACTTCCCAATCAGCTTTGACGCCCTCATAACTGTGATCCCCATCAATAAAGAGCAGGTCAATTTCCTTGTCCCATGTTTTTCCAATATTAGTGGAATAGTCGCGAACAATCTCAACATATGAACTTATTCCGAATCGCTCTAAATTTGCAATCATCAATGAGTATGAATCGACAGAATTGCCATCATTCCAACCTGTCGGTTCGTGTGGATCGATCGCATACAACTTGCCTGAACCGTTCTCTTTCAATGCTTGGCCAATCAAACAAGCAGATAGTCCACGAGCAGAGCCGATTTCTACACATACTTTTGGCCGAAGTGATCGCCCCAAACCATAAAGTAGATAGCCACCTGCATCCAATCCAGATGCAAAATTGCAATCCAGTATTGACGGAATTCCAACCAATTTCCTAACTAAATTCGAAAACATTCGAGCCCCTCATTGTAACTAGACCATTTCCAAAATAGGAATTCTACCAAACCCACATAGAAAAGGATAGGCCCCATAAAAGCCCATTTCCCAGGGGGCGATAATGATCCCTGGCTTTCCGGTTTTGCGAAGTCTGTTATGGGATCGAATCGAACTTTCTCTTCCGTGGATGTCGTTGTTATCCATGAATCAAACTCAACACTTTCAATACGGCTCTCTAAATATGAAATCTATTTTCTTTTTTTCTTTCTTCCTCGACGCGAAAGCTTCGCTTTCGAAACATCACCCTGTTTATCAATGAAATACAAAAATCCAGCCTCTCGCTTCACCCCTACCTTTTCAACCATTTGAGGTTTAATTTTAGAGGCTTTT
>SHZA01000046.1 GCA_009692515.1 Bdellovibrionales bacterium | reverse complement strand
GAAGAGGCCTTGAAAACGGGTCTTTCTATCAAGCAAATTCAAAGTAAAAGGTATTTTTGAATTCAAATTTCTTAAAAGCTAAAAAATATCTTCAGGTAATTGCTATGAATTCAATTAAGAAAATTGGGCTTTTTAGAATCGCATCACATATTCCATCTCAGCTATGGTGACCTTGCGCATTTTTTTTAAAATGAGATCCCTGCTAACATATAATCTTTGTTATCGGTATTTTGATCCCACCAGGGAGGAAGCTTTGAAAAATGATAAGTTAGCGAGGCGGTCAGTGTTGGAGCCATGCTTATTTTGTGAACACCAGGAATTTACCCGTAATTCTCACTCTCTAATCTAGTGCGACTATTGTAATGCTCAGTTTGACTCAGCTTTTTGGTCAACGGATGTAAATCAACGGATGGAAGACGATTACTTTGGAGAAAGCTATGAGCTCAACTTAAGCTTTTGGGAACGTGGATTGCAGATTAGAAATTACATTAGAATATTTCGGCGTATGTCATTCCATCTCAAGCCAGGGGCAAGAATCCTAGAGGTAGGAGTAGGAAATGCTGGGTTACTAAAGTTTTTGCGCAACAAGGGTTATGAGGTAAGTGGTTGTGATTTATCCGAGACTCTTTGCCAAAATTTGCGCACATACAATATTCCAGCCTATAGAGGATTAACAGAAATTCCTAAAGACTTAAAATTTGACTTGGTGATTGCTAATCATGTGCTTGAGCATACCAATGTGCCGCACACCTTATTAAAGGAAACTCGTCAGGCTCTTTCAACCACGGGACTCCTTCACCTAGCGGTTCCAAACGTATTGAGTTGGGGAGCCAATTTCAAGTGGTGGGTGAGCTACCAACCCTATCATCTAGTCTATTATGATGAGAGATCTCTAAGATGCGTCCTACAACAGAGTGGCTTTGAGGTGGTGGATCTTCGTTTCTTTGAATCATTTACGGGCTGGTTTTTAATTGTATTCAGAACCTTTATGGGACATAAAAAAGCAGCAGGAACCAGCAACTCTGTCCTTAATAAAAAGAATCGTTGGATCAAATATGGCTACTATATTGGAATGATTATTGCCTCATTTATTTTGACTCCCCTAAGAATAGTTCAGAGCGTTTTTCAGCGAAGCGATGAAATTCATATAGTCGCAAGACCCACCCACCAGAGGTAAAAACAAAGTAATCAGAAATAGAGGCAATATATTAAAAGAAAGTTATCATCACGGAGGTGCCAAAAGTTATTTTTGAATTAAATTTTTTGCAAAAGCAAATAATAGATTGTTAAAACTATTCCTATGAATTCAACTAATCCTTGGAGTAGGCATAGTCCGGACTTAATGTTTAAGCATCTGTTGGGCTTTGATTTTGGTTCCAATCCTGAACTTCAGCTCAATGAAATCCGCGCGCACAAGGCCGGTATTGCGCAAATGATTTTATCAAAACTGGCGGTATCGAAAGCTGATACGATATTAGATTTAGGTTCTGGGTGTGGTTTTATTGCAAATCCGATTAGCCAAAGCGTAGAGAACGTTATTTGTTGTGATATCAGTATTTCATTTATAGAGTTTGCTAAAAAAGAGTGTTCACACAAAAATAATATTACGTTTCAGTTGATAAAAGATTTTGATTTGGGTGGAATATTAGATTCTTCATTGGCCGCCGCATACTCATATAATGTTTTTATTCATCTGAATCTATTTCAGATGTATTGGTACCTTCAGGCACTTGCAAAAAAGATCAGATTAGGGGGGCGGCTTGTTTTTGATATTACTAATGCGAATAACTTAGAAAAAAATGTGTCAGATTTTTTTATTACCTTTGCAGAAAATTTTAAGAAAAATCCTGAAGATAGAGATGCGTGTGTCTGCTGGAATTCCCCACAAGCAGTTATTGGTTTGGCAAAAGATGCTGGGTTTAATCTCATTGAAAACATCGAAGATTCTTTTTTTGTATTCGAGAGAAAAACATAAATTTTATTTTTAGAGTAAAGACTTGCAGAGGTGATAAAAATCCTCGAGCTCGGGGAATGTTTCAAGAAAATTTGTGCCTCTTCTTCGATCATGTTCATCTATAAATAATACAAAATCTTTACGGTTAGTATTATTGTCGGGACTTGGATTTTTCAATTCACTGGCAGTTATATTGTAGATTCTTTTTAGCTTGTCTATTTCAGAGCTATAAAAACCTCGGAGGGAAACTCCATCTCTTTCTGTCCCATCTAGATTATCATTCATAAATGTCACTTGACTAAAAAGGGTCTTCAACATTTCGGGTTGAATAATAAAAACTGCCTGATGGTTGGGATATCTTAAATAGGGAGTCTCTAAATAAAGTGCAGTCCTTTGAGAGGAATTTAAAGTGTATTCCCGTTTGATGGTTAATATGTCATTTAAGAAGTCTCGGTATGAAGGTAGACTCAAAACATTATACGTACTTGTTACTGTTAATTGGAGTTCTGGAACCTCTTTACATAAGGTATTAATACGATCGAGCCACAGATTATAGTCCATTCCAAATCTAATGTACTCGGCCTGTTTTCCTTTAGCTTCGGCACTAGTGAAGAGTTCAAACTGTTTAATTAGACCATCACCTAAAAGCCGCTTTATTTTTTCTAGAACATCTCTGAACTGTATTTCTGGAATACAAAGATTAGAGTTGATGGCTAGACTTAAATCGGGATTGGGATTTTCAATTATGTAATCTAGAGTTTTAAAGGTGTTTTTATTTAGAAGAGGCTCCCCCCCTGTAATTCTAAAGGTCTTCAAATGGGGATATAGCTTCGGCCACCATTTCCAAAATGCCTCGACGTAGGGATTATGTTCCTTGGGTGAAATTGGAATTTCATTTTTTTTTCTAAGATTATCTAGATTGTTGAAATTATCATGAGTCGGATAGCCTCCGTGTGTTTCAATCTCCTCCATTAAGCGTGAAGAAAATTGTGGAAAGCAGTAGCTACATTTTAAATTACATAGGTTACCAAAGCTCACTTCAACATAGGAGGGATAAACATCGTCGTCCCAAGGTTTATTAGCGATATCCTCAATAAAGGGTTTTGCCCAGGATTCTTGAGACTTATAAATGCGATCACTAAGGGATTCAGATTTAGTGTCCTCTACTCTCCAACAGTAGTCACATTCAGTGGGTCGTTTTCCCTGTAGCATCAATTTTCTTTGCTGCTTTTTAAACTCAGTATTATGCAGAGCTGAGGGATTACGTTTTAGCTCTTCTAGGGGAATTTTATGAGCTGTAGGATGATGGCAACTGTGAGTGAATCCATTTTGAAGATGAAGGGTGACCTGTTTCCATTTCGCCGCACAGAAACTGGGGCTTACCTCATTGAGGCGGGTCTGAAACTCTGTTAATGAGCTATTTTGGGGTGTTTGAAAGATTAAACCAGACTCATTCATTAAAAAAACCTCAAAAAAAACCGGGGATATCTCGGTCGTAAAGCTATTGTAGTTTCTAAAAAATCACACGCCTAAGTGCGTTACCTTTCTTTTGTTGGCTCTAGGTTAATGCCTTACATGATTGATAAAATTTTTCCAATTCAGGAAAGGTGTTAAGAAAGTGGGTTCCTCTGCGGCGATCATGTTCATCCACAAAAATTGCAAAATCCTTTCGGGCCGTATTTTGCTTGGCCGTAGGTTTTTCTAAAGCGGCTGTAGTGACATTGTAAATTCGCTTTAGGTTGTCTAGCTCAGTGGAACTAAAACCAAATTTTTTAGTTCCATTTGAGTGGGTACCCTCCATGTGGGAATCTATGAAAAGTATTTGATTAAAAATAAAGGTTAACATTTCGCGGTCAAGAATAAAAACCGATTGGTGTTTAGGCTCTCTCAAGTAAGGAATGTCTAAGTGAATGGCGGTTCGATAATTAAAATTATGACCGTAATCCCGTTTTATTGCTAAAAGATCTTTAAGGAAGGGAATATAGGAGGTCAAACTTAATACATTGTAAGTACTCATTACGATGAGTTCCAGCTGAGGGACCTCTCTGCATAATCTTTGAATATTATTGAGCCACAGATTATAGTTCATTCCAAATCGGATGTACTCAGCCTGTGGGCCATGGGCCTCAGCACTGGTATAGAGCTCAACTTTTTTCACCTGTCCTTCGCCTAGAATTTTTTTAAGTCTTTCTATGGCTAATTCAAGAACGTGATCCTGTACGCAAAGATTTGAGTTAATGGCCAAAGTTAAATGCGGGTTTGATTTTTCAAGAATATAGTCAAAAACCTGAAAAGTATTTTTATTTAAAAGAGGCTCTCCACCCGTAATTCTGAATTGGCTTAAATTAGGGTAGGCCTTAGGCCACCACTTCCAAAATGCCTCCACATAGGGATTATGATCCCTGTGGGAGATGGGAATGAGATCATTCTTTTTTAGATGTTCTAGATTATTAAAGTTTGTACTAGTAGGATAACCGCCATACTTCTCACTTTCTTCGCTCCATTTGGATGAAAATTGTGGAGAGCAATAACTACATTTTAAATTACAGGTGTTGCCGAAACTGACCTCAAGATACGATGGTAGAACATCATTATCCCATGGCCGATTGATAATATCGTTTATAAAAGGCTCGGCCCAATCAGTTTGTGATTTAATAATTCTATCGCTAATAGATTTTGAATTACTATCCTCCACCCTCCAACAGTAGTCACATTCAGCGGGTCGTTTTCCCTGAAGCATCAATTTCCTTTGCTGCTTTTTAAACTCAGTATTATGCAGAGCTGACGGATTAAGTTGTAGCTCTTTTAATGGGATTTTATGTGGAACAGGATGATGACAACTATGAGTGAGTCCATTTTGTAGATGAACGGTTACCTGTTTCCATTTCGCCGCACAAAAACTGGGACTAACAGCATCCAGTTCATTACGAAACTGTTCTCTTGAAATAGATTGGTTTCCGGAAAAAAAAATAGGTGTGCTACCCATTAAAAGACACCTTCCGATGGGCGAGATAAACGTGGCTTGAGGATATTTTTTTCACCAGCTTTTATAAAATTAAGAGGAAACCATTCGTGATACATAAAATGAAACTACCCATTTGCTAAGATAGAAAGTTAAACATTGACCAAGGTTTATTGTCAGCCTTTTAAATTGAGCCGCCGATAGGTAGCCCTTTTTGTAATAAAACATTTTTTATATTAAGCAGTAATCTTCTGATGCTGCATGGCGATATCTTATTGGAAGATCTCTAGGGTGGTAAATTAAGCTACATACCTTCTTGACAATTAGCCGGTTCGCCCATAATTTTTGGGCTCGAGATTTTATGATTTCAACTACTTATGTGACTTTTTTGTCGACTGCTAAAGACAGAAAATAGACGAGAGCAACTAGAGAATTTTTCAACGGTCACAGAAAATGAGATTGAGGGTTAGTACCGCCGTGGAGACAGGATTCATTGCAGTTTTTTGGTTCATGATTATTTCAGGTCTCACCGTCCCTTTGATGCTAGGCGTTGGCTATTTATTGCGACCTAAAGGTAAAAATACTCGCAGAAAAATGACCTCTTATGAATGTGGTGAAGAGCCTGTGGGATCGGCTTGGGTTAAGTTTAATATTCGTTTTTATATTGTCGCTATTGTATTCATTATTTTTGATGTGGAGATGGCAGCTATCTTTCCGGTGGCGGTAGTTTTTAAAGAGTCTATTGCTAATGGCACTGTAGCTTTGGTGTTTAGTGAAATATTTATCTTTGTGGCCCTTCTTTTAATAGGTTTAATTTACTGCTGGGTTCGCGGAGATTTGGAGTGGGTAAAAGGCGTAACTAAATTCGCCCCCAATAAATAATGGTTCAATCGGCTCAATTTGCACATTCATTAGAAGGTTGGTTTGGTTTTCTTCCTTTATGGGGATGGGCTGCTATTTCGGCGGCTATTGTTATCTATTTTTTAGCACTTCCCTTTGGAGGTTTAGCGACCTATGTCGAAAGAAAGATTGCTGCCGACATGCAAGATCGCATTGGGCCTAATCGAGTCGGTCCATTAGGAATTCTACAGTTTTTGGCCGATGCCATTAAAATGCTTGGAAAAGAGGATTTTGTTCCTAAGGGGGGCGATAGGTTTCTTTTTAATTTAGCGCCTTTATTTGTTGTTGTGGGATCTTGTACCGCCTTTGCGGTTCTTCCTTTAAGCAAATATCTGATTGGAGCCGACGTTAATATTGGGGTTATTTTTATTTTGGCAGTTACGACTTTGATTGCACCTGGAATTCTTTTGGGGGCCTGGGCGTCTGAAAATAAATGGTCTTTATTGGGAGGACTAAGAGCGGCTTCTCAAATTGTGAGTTATGAGATCCCTGTAGCACTCTCCATTCTTCCTGTGGTTTTAATTTCTGGAAGTCTTCAAATGGGGCAGATTGTAGATCAACAGGGGTGGACACTGTTTGGTGAAAATCCAGCGACATTTCATTTTTGGAATGCTTTTCATAATCCCTTTGCTTTCTTTGCGATGTTTATTCTTTTTATTGGAGGCCTTGCCGAAACTAATCGGATTCCTTTTGATCTTCCAGAGGCAGAATCTGAATTGGTATCAGGATTTAATACCGAGTTTTCAGGCATGAGATTTGGCCTTTATGCGTTGGGTGAATTTTGTGATGTGTTTGTGATGTCAGCGATGGTGGCAGCTCTTTATTTGGGAGGGTGGCACATTCCTTTTTTAGATATTGAAAAACTGGGATTTGCTTTGCCGACGGCATTGGTGGCCATGGTTCATTTGACGGTGTTCATGGTAAAAACTTTATTGGTGGTTTTTGTGGTGATGTGGCTGCGCTGGACCCTGCCTCGCTTAAGAGTCGATCAGTTAATGGGAATGTGTTGGAAGGGAATGTTACCTATCGCCTTTATCAATGTACTGGGCACTGCCGTTTGGATGTGGGTATTTAAAGGCCAATCGATGATGCAACTTTTAGCAGGGCACGGATAAAATATGGATTTAGTTTTACTTTTAGCTGAAATATTTACAGTGGCTTCGGCAGTGATTGTAGCTTTTCATCCTAATATTCTTTACGCAGCGGTATTTTTGCTTTTCGCTTTTTGTGGAGTGGCCGTGATGTTTCTTTTTGCGGGAGCCGATTTTTTAGCGGGCGCTCAGATTATTATTTATGTGGGTGGTGTAACTATTTTGATCCTATTTGCCATCATGTTGACTCAATGGCTTTACAAAATAAAACTTGTTGATATCAGAAATAAGATGCTACTTCCCGGTGTATTAGCCATTGGAATTGGTTTCTTTTTGTATCGTGCACTACATCAGATGGCACTTTCCCTTCCTAAGTTAACGCCTGAAGCCTTAGATAAATTTACCGCGACTCCTAAAACTGCGCTAATGGGGCAGGCTCTTTTAGGTAGTTACCTACTTCCTTTTGAGGCGATTACTATTTTGCTTTTAGGAGCTCTAGTAGGCGCTGTTTGGTTAGCGAGGCCGGAATGAATCATCTACTTTCATTTAGTTCAAGTTTGCAGGGATATTTAGCTGTGGGAGCTATTCTATTTGCACTTGGAATATTTTGTGTTTTGACGCGAAAAAATGCGATCGGAATTTTATTGGGAATTGAATTAATTCTAAATGCTGCGGGGATTAACTTTGTAGCCTTTAGTAAGTTTAGAACCGGATTAATTGACGGTCAAATAGTCGCTCTGTTTATCATGCTGATTGCCGCAGCTGAGGCAGCGGTGGCGCTGGCCGTTATTCTCCGTTTTTATCGGCTTAAACAAACCATTGATGCAGATGAAGCTAGCATCCTGAGGAACTAAGATGGCACAGCAAGCACTACTTATTGCTTTGTTTCCCCTGATTGCGTTTGTCATACAATCGCTAATTGGGAAAAAACTTCCACGTCACGGAGATTTTATCTCTGTGCTCGCAATTTTAGGTTCGTTGGTGGTGGCGACGCCTATTTTCATGAAGTTGATTACTGAAGGGCATGTTTTTGATTCTTTTCAAGTTACCTGGATGTCTCTTCGTGGTGCCGAGGCAGGCAGGTTAAATAGTGCTGTGACAATAGTCATTGGTGTTTTGATAAATAATCTAACCGCCATCATGCTATTGATGGTGACCCTATGTGCGTTTCTAATTCATCTTTTTTCCGTCGGATACATGCATGGTGAAGAGCGATATCACCTATTTTTTGCCTATATCTCTCTGTTTTCGGCAGCTATGTTGGGGTTGGTTCTTTCGGATAATCTTTTGACCTTCTTTATTTGCTGGGAATTAATGGGGCTTTGTTCCTATCTTCTGATCGGTTTTTACTATAAAAAACCCTCCGCTATTAATGCCAGTATCAAAGCCTTTATGAC
The DNA here is from genome assembly GCA_009692515.1 of Bdellovibrionales bacterium. GTDB lineage: Bacteria > Bdellovibrionota > FAC87 > UBA2466 > UBA2466 > UBA2466. The sequence continues at coordinate 9,251 of SHZA01000046.1, read as the reverse complement.
CACTCGAGTGGGAGACACTCTTTTCTTTATGGGAATAGCCGGGCTTTATTATATTTATGGAACTAGTAATTTCATGAGTATTTATAAAGCGATCGAATTGGGAACAGGTCATGGAGTTACTATTTTAGGTTATCCTGCTTTGGCTTTTATTGGCTTTATGGTTTTGATGGGAACTATTGGAAAATCTGCACAGTTTCCTCTTCATGTTTGGTTACCCGATGCTATGGAAGGTCCAACTCCTGTGAGTGCTTTGATCCATGCGGCGACGATGGTAGCTGCGGGTGTATTTCTACTCATTAGAATGTTTCCTCTCCTTGAAGCGGCTCATGTTGTATTGCCCGTTGTCGCCTATGTCGGAGCTATTACCGCTTTTTTAGCGGCCTTAATTGCCATTGTTCAGGTCGACATTAAAAAGGTTCTAGCCTACTCGACCATTAGTCAATTGGGCTACATGGTGATGGGTGTAGGCGTGGGGGCCTTTTCTGCTGGCTTCATGCATTTAATCACGCATGCTTGCTTTAAGGCGTGTCTCTTTTTGTGTTCCGGTTCTGTGATTCACTCTGTTCACACTCAAGATATGAGAGAGATGGGTGGACTTAAATCTAAAATGCCCATCACCTTTGCAACGATGTTCATTGCGACTTTAGCTATTAGTGGAGTTCCCGGTTTTTCAGGCTTTGTAAGTAAAGATAGAATTTTAGGTGGAGCTTTAGCCTATAGTATGGAACATCAAGGGCATTATTTAATTCCATTTCTTGGGTTTGCCACGGCAGGAATTACAGCTTTTTATATGTTTCGAATGATCTATATGACCTTTTTTGGTCATGCTCGTGATGAACACAAACATCATCATGCGCACGAACAGCCCTTCACAATGACCATTCCTTTAATGGTATTAGCGGCCCTTTCCTTTGCGATCGTTTTTGCCGGACCTACGGGAATTGAGTCGATTGATCACGTAATGCCTGTGAAATGGTTTGATCATGCGCTTGAAGGCGTTCAGGTAGAAATGGGAATTGCAGAGCACCTATCTCCGGAGGCAGAAGCGGTTCATCATAAGGCTCATGGATTGGCATTGATAATCTCTTTGGCCGTTGCAGGGTTAGGTATTTTTCTCTCCTCAATTACCTATTTGAAACATTTATTATCGGCAGAGAAATTTAAAAGAATGGCAGGGCCTCTTTATAATTTAGTTTGGAATAAATATTTCTTTGATGAGTTTTATCTTGGAATATTTATTAAAAAAGGACTTCTTAACTTCAATCAAATGCTAGCTACCTTCGATGATAAGGTGGTGGATAGAATCTTTGTGGATGGCTGGAGAGATATCGCCATGGTGACTAAGAACGTGATTGGTAAGTTTGACGACTTAGTCGTGGATCGATTGATGGTAGATGGCACTGCAGATGTCATGTCGGGTGGGGGCTGGGTGCTCCGTCAATTTCAAACGGGAAAAGTTCAACAGTATTTAGTTTTAACGGTGATGGTTATCATTGTGGCTTTGTTTTTTGCAAATTTGGGACTGAAGTAAGGTTCCAAATTTCTTTGAAAGGGAGAGTATGTTTCCGATTTTATCAGTAATGACCTATATCCCCTTATTGGGAATGATTATTATTTTAGCGTTGCCTCGCAACAATCCAAATCTAGTGAGATGGGTTGCGGTGGGAGTCACAGCCATTCCACTAGCTCTTGGTGTTTATCTTTATTTGAGTTTCGATAGAAGCACGGCAAGCATGCAATTTGTGGAACAGTTTGATTGGATCAAACCCTTCAATATTCAATATTATATGGGCATCGATGGGTTGAGCATTCCCATGGTGTTGTTAACAGTCCTTCTTACCTTTTTATGTGTGATTGCTTCCTGGGGAATTGAGACGGGAGTCAAGGGTTACTACGCGATGTTTCTTTTTCTGGAAACTGGAATGATGGGAGTTTTTTGTGCGCTAGATTTTTTCCTGTTTTTTGTTTTTTGGGAAATTATGCTTTTACCTATGTATTTCCTAATTGGAATTTGGGGAGGCAAAGAAAAAGTTTACGCAGCCATTAAGTTCTTTTTGTACACGTTGTTTGGCTCGGTATTAATGTTGTTGGTCATGGTGGGAATGTATTACTACTCGGAACCCCACACCTTTAATTTATTACAATTGGCACAGGGCCATATGTTTGTGGGTAAAACGGTGGTCTTATTTGGTCATCAATTACCTGTCGACAAGCTTTTCTGGATTGGCCTTTTTATTGGCTTTGCTATTAAAGTTCCTGTTTGGCCATTCCACACCTGGTTGCCATGGGCGCACGTAGAGGCTCCTACTGCGGTCTCAGTTATTTTAGCTGGGGTTTTATTGAAAATGGGAACCTACGGAATCTTAAGAATGAACTATCCCATTCTTCCCGAAGCCACTTTATGGGCAGCTGAATTTATGATGGTTTTAGGAATCATCAATATTCTTTATGGTGCCTTCTGCGCGATGGCGCAAAAAGATTTGAAGAAGTTAGTAGCCTATTCTTCTGTGTCCCATATGGGTTATGTGATGGTGGGAATGGCCAGTTTCACGACGGCGGGAGTGAATGGTGCGGTTCTACAGATGTTTAATCACGGAACCTCGACGGCAATGTTGTTCCTACTGGTCGGTGTGATCTACGATCGAGCTCATCATCGTTGGATTGTGAAACCAGATGGCTCAAAAGGCTTTGGTGGAATTGCTGCGGTCGTTCCTGTTTATACAGGGATCATGGCCATTGCATTATTTGCCTCTTTAGGTCTTCCGGGACTTAGTGGGTTTATCAGTGAGGCTCTAGTTTTCTTGGGTGCCTTTTCAAATCCTAGGTTTCAAACCTATGTGGTTATCGGTTCTCTTGGAATTCTTTTGGGTGCGGCCTATCTCTTGTGGATGTTTATGAGAGTGTTTTTAGGCCCATTGAATGAAGAGTACAAAGATCTGAAGGATATGAACTTCAGAGAGGTTTTCACATTGATGCCACTTTGTGCCTTGGTAATTGTTTTAGGTGTTTATCCCATGCCGGTTTTAAATCTCATGGGCAGCACTATTGAAAAGCTATTAACGCTTTTCTCTTAATATAAGAGGTGTTTGTGATGGGTGAAACTTTACATAATGTCATGTTGCTGGCGCCTGAAGTCTGCATCACTTTATTTTTATGCCTACTTTTTATTGTCGATGGACTTTTTCCCTCTCTGAGATCGAACAGGTTTCCGATGATACTCACCGTAGTGGCCTGTATCGCCTCGATGATTTTAACTGCTAAAGTAGGAAAAACACCTGCCGCCTATTTCGGTGGGATGGTTGTCAATGATGGATTCACCACCTTCTTTAGATACCTATTTTTCTTTACGGCGGCGGTGAGTAGTTATGTAGCGTTTGGATCGAAAGAGGTTGAAGCTAAAAGCCGAATAGAATTTTCTCTGCTTTTACTTTGCGTGACGGTGGGCATGAGTTTAATGGCCAGCGCCTCTAATTTATTGGTGCTCTATATGGGTATCGAGATGGTGAGTATTATCTCTTTTGTAATGGCTGGATTCCGAAGAGATAATTTAAGATCTAATGAAGCCTCTTTTAAATATTTGGTATTTGGGGGTGTGGCCTCTGCTTTGATGATTTATGGATTTAGTTTGATCTACGGTTTGACCGGTTCGTTAAACTATTCGCAAATAGCTGCTTCATTAATCGCAGCGCAGGGAAATGTAGGGCTCATTACTTGGCTTGCTTTAGTTTTAATCTACAGTGGATTAGCTTATAAAATTTCTGCCTTCCCCATGCATTTTTGGGCACCCGATGTTTATGAAGGGGCGCCCACTCCTATCACAGCCTTTTTTAGTGTCGGACCCAAAGCGGCTGGATTTGCGGCCTTACTTCGCATTCTTTTAACAGTATTTGCCGTAAAAACTGGTGATGGAAATTGGAAGGCGGTAGAGGGACTTTCTTTGACCTCGATCATCGCGGTCATTTCTGCAGCTACTATGATTGTGGGAAATTTATCGGCATTAGGACAAACTAATGTGAAAAGAATTTTAGCCTATTCTAGTATCGCTCACGTCGGTTATATGTTGATGGGATTAGTAACCCTAGATCGCTCGGGTATTACTGCGATTATTTTTTATCTTATTGCCTATTGTGCGATGAATATTGGAGCTTTTTGGGTCGTCGGTGTGGTTTCAAATATTCGCGGAAGAGAGGACCTTGAGGCCTTCCGAGGAATAGGCTGGTCGATGCCGGTACTCGGAACCTGCATGGCTATTTTTATTTTTTCTCTAACTGGGATTCCTATGTTCTCAGGTTTTATTGGGAAATTTTTGATTTTTGGATCTGTGATTAAATCGGGTGGATTTCTTTGGTTGGCGTTGCTTGGGGTTTTAAATAGTGTGGTCTCGTTATATTACTACGTTAAAATTTTAAAATCGATGTGGTTAGATAAGCCAGAAACTGAAGAGTCTTTACGACTTCCTTTTTATCATGCGGTCGGCTTAGTGGGGCTTGCGATTCCCACGATTGTTTTAGGGCTGTATTTCACACCTATTTTAGAGTTTGCAGAAAAAACCCTCGCAACATTACTGTAATAGTGAATCTAGGAAAGGAGGATACTCATGGAGGCATTTTTACCGGTCGGTATCCTTTTTATCTTAGCGATTATTATTTCTGCGGGTCTATTTACAGTGAAACGTTTATTAGGACCGAGGAATCCTGTTCCGGCAAAGTTAGCTGTTTATGAGTGTGGTGTGACGCCAGAGAGCTCAGCAAGAATTCCATTTCAGACAGGATTTTATTTAATAGCAGTTCTTTTTTTACTTTTTGATGTTGAAGCGGCCTTCTTTTTTCCTTGGGCTTTAGTTTATAAAGAGTCTTTAGCGGAGGGACCCGCACTTTTAATTGCGATGTTAATTTACATGGCCCTTTTAGTTTTAGGATTGGTATATATTTTTAGAAAAGATTGTTTGAAGCTTAACTAGTATGGATTTAACGGATCTCATCATTACAGTAGTCAAGACGGCGGTCATTTATATCGGAATGATTCAGGTTGTGCCCTTGATGTTAATTGTGGAACGAAGAGGAGCGGCTTTAATTCAGGATCGGCCTGGGCCTAATCGTGTGGGGCCCTTTGGTTTATTTCAGCCGATTGCTGATGTGATCAAGATGATGATGAAAGAGGTGATCATTCCAAGCCAAGTGAATAAGGCTCTTTATTTATTGGGCCCTTCGTTAGTGCTTCTTCCCGCCTCTTTAGTCATAGCAGCTCTTCCTTTTGGGGATTTCTTTAGTGTTTTTAATAAGCCCTATCTTCTTCAGGTGGCTAATATCGATGTAGGAATTCTTTATGTATTGGCGATTGGATCCTTAGGGATTTATGGAATTCTCTTTGGGGGATGGGCCTCTAATAATAAATTTTCCCTTATGGGTGCCATGCGAGCTACCTCTCAGATTATTAGTTATGAGATTCCTTTGGGATTAGCGGCCTGTAGTGCGGTGCTTTGGTATGGCAGTTTTAGTTTGAGAGAAATGGTGGTCACTCAAGAGGGGACTCTCTGGGGCGTCATACCTAACTGGGGAGTCTTTTGTCAGCCCTTAGGGTTTTTATTATTTTTTATCGCCGCTTTTGCAGAAACTAATCGCCTGCCTTTTGATTTGCCTGAGACCGAAGCAGAGCTGGTAGCCGGTTTCCATACTGAGTATGGACCGATGGATTTCGGTACCTTTTTTATGGCAGAGTATATGAATATGGCGACGATGTCGGGTCTGATGGTTGCTATGTATTTTGGCGGCTGGCATCTACCATGGATTGCAGATGCCACGTTACTTCAGTGGCTCGGCTCCAGAAATATTTTAGCTATTCTTCAGGTGGTCACTGTGGTGACTAAGATGGCCTTTTTTATGGTGGTGTATGTGTGGGTGCGCTGGACGATTCCTAGATTTCGTTTTGATCAATTAATGCGTCTTGCGTGGAAAAACTTAATTCCTTTAGGCCTTTTTAATATCGTACTGACTGCGGTGATCCTTTATTTAAAAGGGGCAGCATGAGAGAAATTTTATTTGTGATTTTTAGTATCTTCACGATTACAGCTGCCAGTGGAGTGCTACTTTCCAAAAGTCCGGTGTATAGCGCCTTTAGTTTAATTCTTTCTTTTTTTGGGCTTGCAGGATTGTATTTGTTATGGGGCTCCACTTTTATGGCCATGATTCAAATTTTGATCTACACAGGTGCTATTGTCGTGTTGTTTGTTTTTGTGGTCATGTTATTAAATCTTAATACCGAAAAAGAAAATCCCCCTAACCTACTTTTCTGGGGAATATCTGCGGGTTCTGTATGGCTTTTATCCTTAATTCTATTGAGAGTGTTAACTCGTTCTATTCCAAGTAAATTGCCGGCGGTGCCTGTCGATCAACTACGAACTATTTCTAAACTTTTATTCACGAGATATTTGTGGCCCTTTGAAGTGTTGTCTCTTTTTCTTCTGGTGATGATTGTGGCCATTTTTGCTATCACTCGCACAGGGGAGATTCCGGTCGGAGGAGAAAAATCGTGAGTTTTTCCATTTCCATCACCTACTGGTCACATTTTGTGGTCATTTCTATGTTTGCTTTAGGGCTATTGGGATTTCTTTTACGGAAAAATGCCATTGTGGTTTTGATGTCGATTGAGTTGATGCTTAACGCCGTTAATTTACTTTTGATTGAAACCTCTATGCGAACTAATACCCCCGATGGAATTATTCTCGTAGTGTTTGTGATTACTGTGGCTGCGGCAGAGGTGGCCGTAGGGCTTGGAATTGTTTTGAATCTTTATCGGCTTAAGGGAACGGTTAAGCTGGACCATTTTAGGAATTTACAAGGGTAGCTATGTTGACAGCACCACACATTTTAGTTGCGATGATTCTATTGCCCCTGCTGGGGTGTATTTTAAATGGGCTTGTGATTAGACCTGTATTTACCAAACGGGCTGGAGTGATTGCCACCTTTTTTTCTGGGGCCTCCTTTATCTGTGCCCTACTTCTTTTTCTTAAGCTTTCCCCAAATGGAACTCCTATTTCCTGGTCAATAGCTTGGTTTGATGTGGGGGATTTTCATCAGAAGTGGGCGGTGAAATTTGATGCTCTCACAGCGGTGATGGCCTTGATCGTTACAGGCATTGGCTCCTTGATTCATTTATATTCCATTGGGTATATGGCAGAAGAGCGGGGTCCTAGTCGTTACTTTGCCTATTTGAATCTATTTCTTTTTAACATGTTACTCCTGATTACCTCCGATAATCTTCTTGGCCTTTTTGTGGGATGGGAAGGGGTGGGATTATGTTCCTATCTTTTAATCGGTTATTGGTATGAGGATGTCGACAAAGCAAAGGCGGGAATGAAGGCCTTTTTAGTCAATCGTATCGGTGATGCCGGTTTTTTGATTGGTATTTTTTATTGTTATCGAATATTTCACACTCTTACTTTTCATGAAATGGCTCAGTTACTTGCGACTACAGGTCATTTTGATCTTCGCCTATTAAATATTGCAGCCCTCTTTTTATTTATTGGAGCCACTGGAAAGTCGGCGCAAATTCCACTTTTTATTTGGTTGCCTGATGCGATGGCAGGACCCACTCCCGTAAGTGCTTTGATTCATGCTGCAACGATGGTGACGGCTGGAATTTATTTGATTTGTCGAATGAACTTTTTGTTTATGCTCACCGGCGATACTAACGCCATTATTGCTTGGGTGGGTGTGGGAACTGCACTTTTTGCGGCGCTAATAGCAACTTCGCAAAGAGATATTAAAAAAGTATTGGCCTATTCTACTATTAGCCAATTAGGGTTTATGTTTTTGGCGCTCGGATGCAGATCCTATTTTGCCGCTATTTTTCACCTGATGACCCACGCCTTTTTTAAGGCACTATTATTTTTAGGGGCAGGTAGTGTGATTCATGGTTTGCATGGAGAACAAAATATTTGTCATATGGGGGGGCTCCGAAAGAAAATGCCCGGGACGTTTCTAACCTGTCTGATTGCAACAGCGGCGATCTGCGGAATCCCCCCTCTTTCCGGATTTTTCAGTAAGGATACGATCCTTTATAGTGCTTTAGTGGGATCTTCCAATGGAAACGTGCTTTGGATTCTTGGCTTAACAGCCTCTACACTCACAGCCTTTTACATGACTCGAATGTTTGTCATGGTTTTTATGGGTGAGTATCGAGGAGAGGCTCATCCCCATGAAAGCTCATGGATCATGTTATTTCCTCTTTGCCTATTAGCTGTCGGAAGTGCTTTTAGTGGGGTACTGGGTATTCCGCACGGGCTTCATCTACTCCCTAACTATTTAGAACATTATCTTTCCGCAGTGCTAATTACGTTTCCTGAACAGGCCACAAACATCTCCGAGCATTTAGCGATGGGGATAGCGACCAGTTTAGCGGCGGCTGGAATATTTGTAGCCTGGTTTTTTTATGGAAAATTATCTAGGGCAGAGACTGCTCAAAAAGGGTTGCGCCATTTTCAGATCGTATTTCTAAATAAATTTTGGATAGATGAGCTTTACGATATTGTTTTTGTGATTCCCTTCAAATCTGTCTCCAGATTTTTTGCTAAAATTTTTGATCCTCTGGTGATTGATGGATTGGTTTTTGTACCTGTGAGACTTTCCTCTGGATTGGCTATACTTTTAAATGTACTTCAGTCGGGGCTGGTACAATTTTATCTACTCATTTTTCTGATGGGTGGAGTGTGGATTCTGTGGGTTTCGCTTAAAGGTTGGGTGATCTAAAGTGAACGATTCTTTGTTAGCACTGTTACTTTTTATTCCCTTGGTAGGGGCCGCGGTCTGTGTGTTGCTTCCTTCTCGACTAGCGAAGGGAATCTCTCTTGTGACTACTTTAGTGGGAGTGGGATTGGCTGCATTTTTATATCAAACATTTGAAGGGGCCGATTCCGATAAAATGCAACTAGCATGGGCTTTGCCTTGGATTCCTACCTACGGAATTAAATTTGGATTAGCGATCGATGGTTTAAGTTTTCCTTTGATTCTTCTTACTAAAATAATGATGCCGATTGCTATTTTGGCCAGCTGGGGAGAGGAGCGACGGTTACGAGCCTTTGCGGTCTGTTTTTTAGTTCTCGATTTTGCTATGACCGGTACCTTTCTAGCCACCGATATTTTTCTGTTTTATGTTTTTTGGGAGCTCATGTTGATTCCCATGATTTTATTAATAGGCGTGTGGGGAAGTCAGAATCGTATTTATGCGGCACTAAAATTTTTCATGTTCACCTT
>SHZA01000005.1 GCA_009692515.1 Bdellovibrionales bacterium | reverse complement strand
CATTAGTACCTTGCCCGGGCTGGGCCGAAGGCAATTTTCTCTCTAGATCAGATTCCGCCTTCTGAGACCTCGCTTGAGAATTTTCATTGGTAGTTATGGGTTGGCTAGGTGTTCTACTAGGTTTTCCGTTTTTTGTTGTCCCTGTGTCTTCTGGTTTGTTTTCTTTGTTTGATCCTGCATCGGTGGATGCCGAATTTTTATTATCGCTCCCAACTTCCTTATCTATCTGAGGCTGAGGGAATTTAAGTCTAGGATTGAATGCCTCGCCACGTCGTTTGACGCCCCGAGAAGCGACTACCTTGTTTATTGAGCTAAGAAGCTTCTGAGGCCCCTTTTTTTCAGCTCCTGCCGGAGAAGAAAATATAACGTAGGCAATTAAAATATAGGACAATAGCCGCATACCCTACCCGTCTAAAACTTATCCATTAATGCTTTCAGCTAATTAAAATGCAATGGGGGGGCCTCTTTTTCGTGCGTATCAATCGGCCAGAGGACGCTGTCTTATGCTTAACATTTAGTCACCTGTACAAACTCTCTTTTCTGCAGGGGACGGAGGTGATTTTTGGGCTATAATAGTTCCTGCTTTCGGTACATCCATAGGCCTAAAAATCCAAAAGCAACATTGGGGGCCCAAACACCGGCCCATGGCGCCATCCAACCCGTTAAGGCTAAAGCATTAGCCCCCACATAAGCCAGCCAATATACTAGCGCTACGACTAAACATAAAATAATGGCGGTACTACGAATGCCCCGGTGGCTCATGGTTCCTAGAAAAAATCCCAGCACGGCAAACACGATACAGGCAAAGGACAATGAAAATCTTCTGTGTAATTCCACCTCTAGTTTTCTGTGCATGGGCGGATCTGGAATCGTTTCCTTTAATCTTGTTTTGAGCTGCTTAAAATTAAAGGATGGGGGACTATATTCTCTCCATGATCCACCGTGCTCTCCGATCTCTAAATTAATATCGTAAACATCGTAATCAATTTTTTGCTGAGCCCCCTCTGGTGGCTTCCTATCCATAAAAATCGTGCCCTGAGTGAGTCGCAAAGTTAAAACTCCTTTTTCCGGAACCATTCGCAAAACTCCGGCCTCTGCAGTGATCACCAGCGGATTTTCTTCGTCTCTTTCGTCGTAAATAAAAACTTTTTTTAATTCGCTTTTTAATGGGATAATTTTTTCTGCAAACAATACCAATCCAAAAAATCCCTCTTGAAAAACCCCAGGCTTTAACGCTGCGACGGCACGTTCATTACCTAGTTTTTCAATTAAGAGTTCAAACTTTCTATTTCCCTGTGGCACAGAATATAAAGAGGCATACAACGTCACCAGCGTTACAAAAACAGAAAAAATCCCCAGCGGAATAAATAGCTGAGTCAAACTAATCCCATTAGCTTGAAGCGCAATAATCTCACCTTCCGTATTAGCTCTTGAAATCCCCATCAATATCGAAAATAAAAATGCGATAGGGACTGCTATCGGCAAAAAGGACAGCATTAGGTAAAATGAGATGCGCCCCACATCTTTCATTGCCACTTGATGAACCACCACAAACTCACTGAGGCGAATCGCCTGAAATGTGAGCATGATAAGAAGAAAGATGGCAGTTCCCATTAGAAAACTTCCCAAAATCTCCACGGCCATGTACTTGGTAAGATACCAAGATAGGACACTGCGTTTTTCAACCTTCATAGACACTGATTATAGCCATCTCTCCAAAAGAACAAACCACAAAAAATCTCAATGCTTTTAATCACGAAAGCGGTCTATATACATAGAATGGCTTTTGATTCTCAAGATTCTCTTTTCTCTACTGGCTCTGCCGATACCCCTTTGGCACTAAGGGCTCGCCCACAAGATTTTTCTGAGGTGGTCGGCCAAACCCATTTTTTAAACGACCGCTTTAAAAAAATATTATTAACCGACAAATGGTGTGGTTTTATTTTCTGGGGCCCGCCTGGCACAGGAAAAACAACCTTAGCCTCCCTGATTGCAAAAAATACTCAACGGCATTTTGAGACACTCTCTGCGGTAACTTCTGGGGTCAAAGAAATTAAGGAGGTTTTAGAAAAATCGCGACTAGCCTTTCGCGGGGGGAGACCCGCTTATATTCTTTTTATTGACGAGGTTCATCGTCTTAATAAATCTCAACAGGATGTGCTTCTCCCTTTTTTAGAGGAGGGAAGCATTCGCTTTATTGGTGCCACAACGGAAAACCCCTCTTTTGAAATTAATAATGCCATTGCTTCTCGTTGCATTATCTACAAGTTTAATGCGCTACAATCTGAGGAGCTTATTTCTGTTCTTATGCGATCGGCTCCCGAAAATGTCACTCCAGAGGTATTAGAAAGAATTGCGGCCTGTGCTCAGGGAGATGCCAGAAAAGCTTTGAATCTTTTAGATCATGTTTGCTTAGCCTCCCCCTCGTCTGAAAAAATTGAAATCAAAGATTTTGATGAGGTCACCCAAGCGCAATCTCTTTATTACGACAAAAAATCGGAGGCCCATTACGATACTATTTCTGCTTTCATAAAAAGCGTTCGCGGAAGTGACCCCGATGCGGCCGTTTATTATTTAGCCAGAATGCTAGAGGGCGGAGAGGACCCCGTTTTTATTGCGCGAAGACTTGTGATTCTTGCCTCTGAGGATATCGGCAATGCCAATCCTGCGGGGCTAATGCTCGCCACCAGTTGTTTTCAAGCCGTTCATGCTTTAGGAATGCCCGAGGCGAGAATTCCACTGGCACAGGCCACTACCTACTTGGCTTGCTCTGAAAAAAGCAATCGAAGTTATCAGGCGATTAATGAAGCTATTGAAGAGGTAAAAAAATCTGGCGGCCTAGAAATTCCGATGGCGGTTAGAAACGCCCCTACTTCAATGATGAAAAGCTGGGGTTATGGAAAGGGTTATGATTCACCTCACCAGCATGAAGGGGGCTGGGTTCAAGCTCAATTTTTACCAGAAAAAATAAAAGAAAAAAGATTCTATATTCCTACGGCACGAGGCGGTGAGAAAAAATTTCAAGAGTTTTTAGGTCTTCGGGGGAAAAAACCTTCTACATGAAAATGCGAATGCCCACATTCCCATACAGGTTGATTAAAGGATCCGGTTTTTGCGGATCAATCCCGTAACCATAAACTTCGGCCTCAAAGGCAACCGATTTAGCAATACGAATTCTAATTCCCGCGCCAATATTTGCAGAAATTCCCATTGTTTTGGGTTCATTAATTAAAGTTGCCGAACTGTTTCCGGCGAGTGTTACAAAATAGGACCGAAGTGATTCCACATAACCCGCTCCCAAAAATACAAAAGGTTGAATGGCATATTTATCACTTAAAAGATCGATGTCTAGACCCACACTATAAATATTAGTTTCTGTTTTAATATCATTCAGAGTTGCGATCACTGAAGGACTGCCGACATTGAGTTGATTTTGCAAACTACTCACTACGGTATAACGTCCCTCAATTCTTATTTGTGGAATCAGTAAAATAGCTAAGCCAGTTGCACCAGAAACACTTATCGAATAGCTGTCCTTATCGATAAAGTTTTTTGAGGCTGAGGCCTTGGCAAACACCTCGAGAAAATGGGCTTCACTTCGCACCGAAATTGTCGAAGCCAACAAAATGCAGAGAGTCATGATTGTTTGGTTCATGCGTGTAATCATACTAGTATTATATGCTAGTTTATCTAGATTTTCAAAAATAGAGGAGATGGTAAATTTATGGCAAGTGGCTATCTCATGCAGGCCATTAACTTATACGATTCGATTCACATTAAAAGTATTCGTTCGGTGCTTTCGGGTCGTGTAGTTGATAGTTCTCCACAGGAATTAAGACTTCAATACGGGGAAAATACCTATTTATTTATTTATCGTTTCGGCTGTCTTGTTTTTTTTAATATGTCGAATGAACAGGTCGAAATTGAAATGAATAAGATAAAAATGGTTCTGGGAAACGGATTACCGAATCCTACTACTGAAACTTATCAAATTAATGTGGGTGATTTTCCAAATAGAGTTGCCTTTGAATATGTAGAGGTAAAAGAACTTTCGCTTGATCTCTTGCGACTCATTGCTATTTCAGTGGGGCAATCTGCCGCATTAGAATACTTTGAAGCACTGGCCGATCGAATGCTAAATGAAGCATCTGCTTTTATGCAAACTCTCGCCTCCTTTGGCGCCGTCTCTTTAAAAACAAAAAGCCTTTTAAAACTAATTGGAACCTCTGCGAGTGCTCGTCAGCATATTATTAGCAATGTGGCGATTTTAGACCCGCCAGATGAAACATGGAAAAGCAAAGAATTAGAGGAGATCTTTAAAGAGCTTCAGGCTAACTTTGATATTGAAATTCGCTTTCGAACGCTAGATAGAAAGTTAAGTTTGATTCAAGATAATATTGAAATTTTGGCCGACTTTACCTCAAACAGAAGAACTGCGATTCTTGAGGCCTCTGTAGTGTTTCTAATCTTCTTTGAAATTATTTTAGCGCTCATTCATAAACGCTAGAAAAATAAAAAACCCGGAACTCGCTCAGAGCTCCGGGTTTTTTAAACTGTTTTTATTTTTTTATGCGAGCTTAGTAGTTGCCACCTTCATCATCATGGTCGCCACCACTGCCTCCACGACCGCGATTCCCGTCATTGCCTCGATCCTCTCGGTCGCTACGATTTCGATCGCCGCCACTACGGCCACCGGGATCACTCCCACTACGACCGCCACGATCTCCACCGCCGCCATAACCTCCGCCTTGGCCACCGCGATCTCCGCCACCGCCATAACCTCTACCTTGGCCGCCGCGATCTCCGCCGCCGCCACCATAACCTCCGCCTTGGCCGCCACGATCTCCGCCTCCGCCATAACCTCCGCCATAACCTCCGCCTTGACCGCCGCGATCTCCACCGCCGCCATAACCTCCGCCTTGGCCGCCACGATCTCCACCGCCGCCATAACCTCTACCTTGGCCGCCGCGATCTCCACCGCCGCCATAACCTCCACCTTGGCCGCCGCGATCTCCGCCGCCGCCATAACCTCTACCTTGGCCGCCGCGATCTCCGCCGCCGCCATAACCTCCACCTTGGCCGCCGCGATCTCCGCCGCCGCCATAACCTCCACCTTGGCCGCCGCGATCTCCGCCGCCACCATAACCTCTACCTTGGCCGCCGCGATCTCCGCCGCCGCCATAACCTCCACCTTGGCCGCCGCGATCTCCGCCGCCGCCATAACCTCTAGCTTGACCGCCGCGATCTCCGCCGCCACGGCCACCTCTATTTCCACCGCCACGGCCCCCACGATCTCCGCCTTCATAACCTCCGCGATCCCCGTTGCTACCCCCTTCAGGGCGTTCATTGGCTTCATCCACCATTAAGGGCCTACCCTTAAGGTCATAACCTCTCATGCGATCGATCGCATGAGTGGCCTCATCGTCATTGGGCATCTCTATAAATCCAAATCCTTTGGAGCGACCTGAAAATTTATCTTTGATAATACGCGCTTCAACCACTTGGCCACACTGGCCGAATAATTGAGATAGTTCTTCTTCGGTAACTTCGTAACTTAAATTACCTACATATAGTTTTTTGGACACGGGATTCCTCTCTATTCATAATTAGGAAAAAAAGCGGATATCAAGCCTACATTTTTTACAATTTCGGGCAAGCATCTGGAGTTTCTTAAGGAAGGACACTGGTAATTCCTTGAAGTTGTCGGTTCGCCTTTTCACGGTTGGAAATTAGATAACACATACTCATACACATACCCTTATACTATCTCACGGGAATCTGCCTCAATCAAGCATGCCTCACAAAAAATGGAGCTAAATCTTTCTTTGTCATTTTGGCACTAGTTGAGTATAAAAAAGGTTCTGGTTAATAGATAGTTAGCTTAAAACTAGAGAAGGATATCAAATACCTATGGCGATGCGTTATATTATACGGCGACAAAATACAGAAAATCTTACAGATATTCGTCGAGAGGTTTCTAACTTAGATATCCAGCTAGAAAAACCAGGTGATGGTTATCGTCGTGCCATCGAGGTGGTGTATACTCCCTCACGTTCTGCGGTCTATCAATTTAGTACAAAAAAGGTGGGAACCGCTTGGGTTTGGATTTGCTCCTGTATTGAAGTGGTCGCTGAAAATGAGGAAGGCCTCTTCACCCTTTTAGAAAAATTTAAGGTTGAGAAGCCTTCGCATCTTTTAGATTAAAATTTTAACCGTCAGATCTATTTCATATAAACTTTTGTCATCTTGTCGCCCATTTTAATTTTCTTTACCGCATCGATCCCTTTAACCACAGAACCAAAAACGGTGTAGTTATTATCTAAGTGGGAATGGGTTCCTAAAGAAATATAAAATTGGCTATCTGCAGAATTGGGATCTGCGGATCTTGCCATTGCTAAAGTTCCTTCAACATGCTTTTTAGAATTAAACTCTGCTGGAATATTCTGTCCCGATCCGCCCGTTCCATTTCCCTTGGGATCTCCGCCTTGAACCACAAAACCAGGAACCACACGATGAAAAGTAAGTCCGTTATAAAATCCTTTACCCGCTAACTCTTGAATGCGCGCCACTGTTTTAGGTGCATCCTCTGCATACAATTCAGCTTCAATATTTCCGTGAGTTGTTTCAATGATTAACACTTTAGCTCCTTTTTTTATCTCTTTTTTAGCAATGGCCTCTGCCGAAGTCACTACTACTAAAAACAATGCCACAAATGCGATTAGACTTTTTTTAAACACTTTTTAGACCTCCAAACCTAGAGAGTTATCATAGATAACGCAATTAATTTAAAACTTCGATGAAATCTTCTATCAAATCTTCAGGAGCTTCAAGTCCAATCGACACTCTCACTAAACTGTCCTTGATTCCAAGTTTTTCTCTATCCTGTTTTGAAATTCCTGAGTGGGATGCGGTGGCTGGGCGTACATATAAACTTTCTACTCCACCCAAACTTGGTGCTAAAAAAGGAATTTTAAGTTTCTTTAGTGCTTGGTCTGCTTGAATAGCAGTTCCATCAAATTCAAAAGACAACATGCCTCCGAAACCACGAAACCATTCTCGGGCTCTCACATGATCGGGATGAGAAGGAAGGCCAGGATAAATCACTTTGGCAACCTTAGAACAACCCTCAAGTGCTTTTGCGATTTTGAGAGCTGAACTATTTTGATAGCTCACTCTCACACTCAGCGTTTTTAAACCCCGATGAAGTAAAAAACAGGCGTGAGGGTCTAAACAACCCCCTAGATGATTAAAAAGTGGCATCAGTTTTTGCAAAATTGCTTTACTCGAAACAATAGCGCCCGCTACGACATCGGAGTGACCATTTAAATATTTAGTCGCACTATGAAGAGCCACATCAAATCCAAAGGGAATCGGATTAAAATTTGCGGGTGATGGGAAGGTATTATCGATCATCGATAGCAACCCCTGTTTTTTTGCAAATCGTACCACCTCTTTTAGATCTGGAATTTTTAAGAGAGGATTTGACGTAGACTCCACATAGATCGCTCGGGTATTGCCTTTGGAATATTGTGCTAAGTTTGCGGTGTCATCGGCTGGAAAAAAGGTAACCTCTCTTCCCATCTGAGGAAAGAATTCTTTTAAAAAATGAACGGTGCCACCATAGAGATTATCTTGAGCAAGAACGTGCTCTCCCTTGGCCACCAAACCCAAAAGGGCTGAGGTAATCGCCGACATTCCAGAGGAGGTCACCACCGCAGATTCAGCCTGCTCTAATTGGGCAATTTTAGCGTGTAGGGCCAAGTGATTTGGAGTGTTGTTCAAGCGCACATAACGAATGTCATGGTAATTAATTTCTCCCAAAGAATCTGCACCAATCTCATAGGTGCTACTTTGGAAAATAGGCATCGTGATCGCACGTTCGATAAGGGGCGAGGGTTCTCCACCATGAATTAACTGGGTTTCAAATCGCATTTTTTTTGTTTCCATAAAATATCTCTGCCTTTATTATTTAATTTCTGCAAACTTAGCGGGCACCTTAATCAAAAGCTTCGACTCCTCTTCAATAATTTCTAACATCTCTAGCCGAGCCCCTTGACAAGGCCCTGCGATACAAAACCCCGTTTCTATTTCATACATGGCTCCATGCATGTGACATTGAAAGTACTTTTTTTCAAAATCAAAAAAGTTTCCGTCATTCAGATCTAGGGTGACAGGGAGGTGCTTACACAAATTTAGATAGGCAAAATAATGCCCCTTCTTTTTTGTAATAAACCCTTTAACAACTTTACCTTTTATTTTTACGGAAAAGGTTTTCGTTGATAACTCTTCAAACTTTTTTTTTGAAATACTAGCGACTTGATCTGCCGACATAAGATCCTATTCATTAAGCTCAATAAAAACCACAGTAACATTATCAGAGTACTCATGGTGCGCGGCCTCTTCGCAAAGCTGCTCAACCAGTCTTTCTGGTGTCGCTAGATTTTCTCTGATAATACTTACAATTCTCATATCAGTGATCTGCTTAAACAGGCCATCACTCGCAATTAAAAATCGCTGCCCAGGAGCCACCACCATGGTCTCTTGCACAATGCGGAGTGGATGAATATCCGATACGATTCCTAAGTAAGAATTAAGAACGGTACCCCTTAAGTGTTCATCGTAAATTTCCTGATCTTCGGTCATCTGACGAAGAACATTGCCATCAAAAAAATAGACCCTAGAGTCTCCCACATGACAAATCGTAGCTTTGTTGTTTTTTAATTCCACGGCGCTGAGCGTGGTTCCCATTAAAGCCTCGCCCAAAGTGTCCATGGACTCCTGGTGAATTTCTTTCTGTAATAATTGAAATATTTCTCGCATCGATTGAATTTCAGGACGATGTTTTTTTAATCCTTCAACCGCCATTTGTGAGGCGACCTCTCCCTTAAGGCCCCCACCAATGCCATCTGCCACGGCGTAGAGTCCCATAGAGTCTTCTGCTAAATAAGAGTCCTCATTCTTTTCCCTAGTTCCAATTACGGTATGAAAATAACTTTTTGTTTTCAAAGCATCACCCTCTTAAAGAGTTTCTATTTTAAACGTATTTCTAAATCCTGAAAGCATTGAATTTGACACGCGCGTCTTTCCCAGTCCTCGTCACGTTCTCGAACGATTATTTTACACGACCCACACACTCCCATGCCCTTACAATTTAATGTTTTAAACTTCCCTTGATATAAGGAAAACTGATTCCGAAGTAAGACTTCGCGAAGATTAGAGCCCACCTCTACCCATAGTTCTTTACAGTTGCCTTGGGTATCTAGAATTTTAATTTTTACCTTGTCTTCATTCATTTAAAAAAACCCTGGAGAGGTGCCCGACTCGTTGCATAACAGGAGAGTGCGAATACGACTAGCTGAATTGTTTTTTTATTGCGTTCAGTGTCTAAACAGTGGCCGCAATAACCCATTGAAGCCTTGGTGCTTTCCGAGTTTTGAGAAATACTGTCTAAATGTTGCCTATTGAAACGCTGTAACGCAACGGGTTATACTTGTTGAGTGGGAAAGATGCAGAGATGCAAGCCCACTGAAATCGGAATCGAGCGTAAATTAGGGAGCGGTAGAGTAGCCCAAAATGGCAATCCCCTAAGCAACCGAAATCTCTTGTTAGGCATTCCCCTTGCTTAACAGTCTAATTTTGGTAGTTCTACCGCTTCCCACTCTTTGGATGTTGAACCCCTCTTAAAAAACGGTTACTACGCCGCTAGATGAATAACGACTTTAATGAAATCTGGTTAAGCTTAGACATGTCCTCTTCCCAAGGGACATTGGCCATTCATCGATCAAGAGCCTCAATGGCACTAGATCTTATTCTCTTTAAAGTAATCACTGAAACCGGTGATCACTCCGAACGTTTTATTCCTCAATTAGAGATCTCACTTAAGGAGTGCGGTCTTTCGATAGGTAACATCTCGCGCTTTATTACCACCTCAGGCCCCGGTTCTTTTACCGGACTTAGAATTGCTCTCGCCTCTTTAAAGGCCTTGGCCTATGTCAAGAGGGTGCCGATTGAAATGCTCAGTGGCTCTGAAGCTCGCGCGCTTAAATGGGCCTCTAAGCAATCGCAAATTCTATGTGATGAACTACAGGTGCTTACCCATATCACTGCCGATCGGTTTGCCTCAGCTCATTTCAAGGTTAATACAGATAGCTCTTTACAGTTAATTGCGGAAACAACTCACTCCGATTGGACCTTTCTTTCGGGGAATCGCTCTCTCGTGGTTCTTTTAGATGAGAGAATTAATTTAGCCGCCCTTCCCTCAGACTCTTCTATTATCGTAATAAAACAACCCTTGGTAGCCAGCGATCTTGCCGAGGCCTTAGGAAAAGCGACTACAAGAAAAACGGTGGAGTCACTTTCAGATTGGGTGCAATTAGTTCCTAACTATTTCGGCAGCACTCGCTTTTAGTTTTATTTTTTACGACGAGCCGCCCACACTCCCAGACCCGAAATGAACATGAACATCGGAGCAAACACGATAGAGGCTAAGTTAATCACTCTCATTCGTGTTTCTGTAATTTCAAATTCACTCGTGTTCTGCGGCCTCGGGTGAATAGAGATCAGATCCTCTTCATGGGCCAACCAACTCAAGATATTTTGAAAAATATCGCCATTGATGCCAAATCTTCTCCCGCTATTAGAAGCAAAATCGGAATCTCCTACGACCACCAATCTAAAGTCTGGCGCTTTGTTATCCTCTACCTTTGCGCCAGGAATCGGCTTGGTAACCTCGACCTTTGCGGTCCCCTTGCCGGTCACAGAAACGGCCAAAGACAAGGGTCCTTTACGATCCAATTTAGGATTGGGCTTCACCTGATTTTCTTTAAGATCAGACTCAAAACTTTTTGCGCTTGTAGAAAAAAGAGTTACCACCTTAAGGTCTGGTGGGATGGGCTCCATCTTTTCAATCGGAGTCGCTATAGGAAATAAACTTATCTGCTTTGCCTCTCGAGTGATTTCACTTTCTTTATTATAGGTGGTTACAATGGGAGTTAGGGGATTTCCACCCGCTAATTGTTGAAGTGGATTTAATTCTACGACCGTCTTTTTAGGATTAAAAACAGCTCCATATTTAGCCAATAGGTTTTTTAGAGTTGGCGATGAGGTGGGCTCTAGCATCATCAAACATTTTCCGCCTCTTCCAAGATAGGCCTCAAGCGCC
This sequence comes from Bdellovibrionales bacterium, assembly GCA_009692515.1. Lineage (GTDB taxonomy): Bacteria > Bdellovibrionota > FAC87 > UBA2466 > UBA2466 > UBA2466. Next base: position 56,837 of record SHZA01000005.1, on the reverse strand, counting down.
TTTAACTCTGGCCCGAAAAAATCTGACTTTGGTCCCGCAATCATAACGATGTCGGCATCTGCAGGAACCATTCCTTTTTCTACCAAAATTAATTCCTCAACTTTGTAACGACCGCCCTCTAACTGCTCCTTCATCTCAGAGTAACCCTCTTTACCTGTATCGGTGAGAAGCTTTTCACCATGTCCAGAAATATAATAGAGTTTCTTTTTATCTCCTTTAGCAACCTGAATAATCGCATTGGTAATCTTCTCCTCAAGCTTTGGATCATCAGGGCCCAAAAGATTTTCTACTCTCGAAGTTCTGGATTCACTCTCTACAATAATCGTTCCGGTCTGTTTAATATTATATTTTTGAACCGCCAACGGATCTTTATCTACGTCGATATATTCTTTTTTCAAATTTTTTGTATAGTAGGTATATTTATCAAGAATTTTTTCAAACTCGCCCATTTGCACAGGACTGATAAAGGCCTTTAGTTTAACCTCTCCCGGTAGAGCCCTTAACACCTTAATAGATTGATCAGATAGGGTATGCAGCTTGTTCTTCGTAAGATCCTTCTTGAGATCATGTTTGCTCGCAATCAGATTTACTACGATTAGAATTCCGAAAGCAAACAGCGACATGATAATAGCATTGAGCCCATAGCGAGTTGTTTTTCTGGAGAAGAGCTCAATTAAAAATCGTCGTTCTTTAATAAAGTAGATGACATAGGCGACAATCGCTACTTCTAAAGAAATTTGCCAAATCAGAACACTTTCCCAAGCCAAATAGGCAGAGATTGCACTGACAGCCGTAGCCGCTAAGGCCACAATAATAGCGATGATACTCATAAAGTTATCTCCAACGATTGCTTTCCACCACTCGGTGGGTCAAAAAAAGACAAAATATTGTGAAGGAAACAAAGTAAACCACGTCCTTCACATGAATTAACCCCTCTGAAAAAGAATTAAAATGGCCCAGAGGAGAAATATAAACCAAGGTCGGTCCCCACTGAATGGGTCCCCACGCGGCGGTAATCCCCTGCCCTAATGATTGCAACAACCATAAAAATAATAGGGCAATAAATGTCCAGACCGCTGCGATAGCTTGACTAGACGTCATCGCCGAAATTAATCCGCCAAGAGACACGTAACAGGCGAGTGCCAAAGCTAATCCTAAATAGGTGGCTCCAATAATTTTAAGTTCTGGACTTCCCCAAAGAACCATAAAAAAAACATAAATGGCAGAAACGGCCAGCATTAATAACATCAAAAAATAGGCCGACAAAAATTTTCCAATTACTATTTCTAACTCCCTCACGGGTGCGGTAAATAGTAGTTCAAGTGTGTGTTGGCGTTTTTCCTCTGAAAATAATCTCATCGTAAGAAAAGGGGTCACAAAACACAAAATGAAGGCCATATTCTGATAAAGATAGGTTGCGACCTTATCAATCGTAATTCCCTGCGCCTGGCCAAACTGTTGGGCACTATTAAATCTTTGATAAAGATCTACAAACTTCGCAAAAATAACTCCCATCACAAATAGAAACACACCCAATACTACATAGGCGATGGGGGAACAAAAATAGGATCTAATCTCTCTTTTAACAATAGCTATCGCGCCCCTCATATTACGACTCCTCTTTTTCCACCGATAAGATCTAAATAATAATCCTCTAATGCGAGTTGGACTGGCGCCATTCGAATTAATCCTGCATTATTATTCACTACCACCTTTGCTATTTCAGCCATGATGTCCTCTTGGGCCTCCGACTCAACAATAATCCGTTCCTTGCCATTAGATAGGCATTGAACGCTCTTAACTCCACTGATCGAACGCAAACATTGAGCCACATTTTCAGATGATCTCTGTACAATAACCTCTGTTTTAGTCAACGAGCCGGTAGCTCCCAGAGAATTAATCGCCTCTTGAGCTACAATTTTTCCACGATCAATAATAATAATTCTGTCACAGGTGGCCGCAACTTCAGAAAGAATATGGGTACTATAAATTACCGTTCGCTCGGAACGTAAGGATCTAATAAGGCTGCGCGCTTCACTTTGTTGTTTAGGATCTAGCCCCACTGTAGGTTCATCTAGAATTAAAACTTCCGGATCATGAATTAAGGCTTGTGCAAGCCCCACTCTTTGTCGATATCCTTTAGAAAGATTTCCAATTAATCTATTTTTAACATCTCCTAGTTGGCAGCGATCTAAAACAACCTCTATTCTTTTTTTCTTTTCACCTCGAGGAATGCCTCTGAGATCCGCTACAAAATTTAAGTATTCTGAAACTAAAAGTTCTGGGTAAAGTGGTGGGGTTTCAGGAAGGTACCCAATCCTTTTTTTTACTTCATAGGAATTTTCAAAAACATCAAATCCCGCAATGCTCGCCGTTCCCAATGTGGCCGGCATGAAACAGGTCAACATTTTCATCGTCGTAGTTTTCCCCGCACCATTTTGTCCAAGGAAACCTAAAATCTCTCCACGCTTTACGCTAAAAGAAATATTATCGACCGCAATTCTATCGCCGTATTTTTTGGTAAGTTCTTTGACTTCGATCATAAATTTGTTAAACCCCAGTTAGTTTTAAGACGTCTTCGGCTGTAAGTTTGTGATCCATATTAGAAATTTTGCTTTTCTTTTGTCAAGCTTGGTAGTCCGAATTACAATACTCAAGATCTCTTTCGTGACCAGTAGCGTTGTGTTTTCTAAGGTCTTTTAGTAGAACATGGGTTGTATGCTCTGCCAATAAGGCCCTTAAAAAACCGGTGTGTTTTAAGTCGTGAACGACAATTACTTAATAGTTTGAACTCTAAAGTTATGGAGGACCCATGGAATATTTTATCGATTCCGCATCAATTGAAGAAATTAAAGAGGCCGACTCACTAGGCGTTTTAGATGGTGTGACGACCAACCCCTCATTAATCGCAAAATCGGGAAGACCTTTTAATGAGGTTGCTAAGGAGATTTGTCGCTGGGTGAAGGGACCGGTTAGTTTAGAGGTCATAGGTACCACGGCTACTGAAATGTTGAGAGAGGCCAAAGAACTTCGTAAATACGGAGATAATGTTGTGGTTAAAATTCCCATGATGAGTGAGGGGCTGAAGGCTGTAAAGATTCTGGCAGCCGAAGGAATTCCTACTAATGTCACGCTGATTTTTCAACCTGTACAAGCTCTTCTTGCTGCAAAAGCTGGCGCTACCTATGTAAGTCCGTTCATCGGAAGGATAGACGATTTGGGTCAAGATGGTTTAGCGATGGTAGCAGATATCATCCAGATTTTTGGACAGTATTCTTTTAAAACCAAGGTTCTTGCTGCAAGTATTCGGCACCCCATTCATGTTCTAGAATGTGCCAAGATGGGTGTCGACGTGGTGACTCTTCCTGTAAAGATAGTTCATCAGTTAACAAGACATCCACTTACCGATTCAGGATTGAAAACATTTTTAGATGACTGGAAAAAGGTAAAGGCGTAATTGCGACGTTAAAAACGACCTCTAGAAAAGAAGGTGGCAGGATTTACAGGGATTCCATTTTTTCTAATTTCATAATGAAGATGTGGTCCTGTGGAGTGCCCTGTGTTCCCTACCTGAGAAATAGTTTCTCCACGTTTTACCTTTGCGCTTTGCCCAACAAAAACTGCTGAGTTGTGGCCAAATAAGGTTCTTATTCCATAACCATGATCGATCACAATCACCTTGCCATAACCCTCTCGATAACCGGAAAAGATAACAAGGCCATCCGCTGGAGCCCTCACTGGCGTTCCCGGTTCTGCTGCAATGTCGACTCCCGAATGAAGTCGATAGCTGCCATCGTAGGGGTTTCGTCGATAACCAAAGGTGGAGGAGATCCAGCCCGCGATAGGTAAGAGCGAGGGGGTGGCATTGATGATTGCACTTTTTGCAATTAGATAAACATGCAGTTTTGAAAGTTCACTCTCGGTCTGTTCTCCATCGACCTGTAGTTTTTGAAGCTTTTCCTCTAATCCTATTTTACTCGGTGAATAGGCAACGGGGCTCACCCCTGGATCTGAAAATAGATTTTGCGAATGTTTATCTCCGCGACTCGATGGGACTCTCTCCGGTTCTAAATCGATAGGGCCAGATGGCATCTCTATTTGTTTTTTCCCATCGCCTTGACCTGTAAGAATTTGTAATTTCTTTGCGTAATTTCTAACACGATCGATCGTGCCTTCCATAGAATCAACTTTATTTCTAACCGTTTGAATTTCCTGGCGCAGCTTAAAGTTTTCTCCTTTAAGTGATTTATTCTCTCCCATGCTTCCTAAAACATGAAAGTAATCCACACCAATAATGACTAAAAAAATCGTGACCACTGAAAACAAAGCAATCCCTAGTTTTACCAATAAAAAGGGCACAATGACCTTATGAACCTCTCGGGTTCTTTCCGGAATCACCATCACGGTTACAAACCGCTCCTGCCACCATCGTTTTTTTCTGTTCCCTAACGTAACGACCTCTCTCTTGGACGCGTTGTGTCCATTTGTACTTTGTCATATAAACATTAGCTAATTGCTTTAGTCAAACCAAGCTGCACTACTATTCCATAGCGCGACAGAGAACAATGGTAATGTTGTCATCACCGCCTCTAGAGTTGGCAAGCTCGATAAGCTTTTCGGCACTGGTTTCCATGGAGTGAGCCTCTAATTGCTCTAGCATTTCTTTGATTTCTACTAAACCAGAAAGGCCATCAGAGCAGAGAAGAAAGGTATCGTTAATTTGCAGTTTTCGTCGATAAATATCTACTAAGGCCGTTTTTTCATAGCCCACCGACCGTGTGATTACATTTTTGTGTTGGTGGTTACTAGCATCCTCATGAGAGATTAATCCCGCACGGATCTCCTCTTGAACGATCGTGTGATCTTCGGTCACTTGCCATGCAGCCCCTTGGGCAAAAAGATACACTCGGCTATCTCCGACCTGAGCAATATAAACATAGCCTCCATCGACTAAAAGTGCCACCACCGTCGTTCCCATTCCAGCGACACCCGCATCTTTTTTTGATTCTGTATAAATGTCTTCACAGGCTCTGTTCACAGCCTTTTCAAGTCTATCTCTTGGAGGTAGATCCTTGTTTTCTCGACAAAATTTTTGCATGGTTTCGGCCGCTAATTTACTGGCAACTTCACCGCCCAGATGGCCCCCCATTCCGTCGGCCACTACAAATAGTCCTAGCTCGTCATCGACTAGAAAAGTGTCCTCATTTAATTTGCGTTTCATGCCAATATTGGTGATTCCAAAAGCTTTTGTTTTCATATCTCACCTAACGGCATTTTCTTTAGGAAAACTGAGGGAGCACCATACCGCCCCCAAAAACTTAAATCACTTGCCACCACAGTTATTTCCTTAAGAATCTCTAGAGGATCCACCGTCAATAACAATTGTTGCGGCGGGCCAGTGGGCTCTCCATTTTTTACAATCCAACCCTGACCCAATATCTCCAACTTGCCAGTTCGCGTTAGCTCCCTGTGAAAGCGATCCACACTTTCGATATAAACCCCCTCCTTCATTTCTGAAAATAGTTCGGAGAGCCTCGTTGTGGAGGGATTTAAATAAAAATTGGTGGCACCTACACGGGAAATATTATTTGGGGCCCTTATTAAGTTTCCCGTACTCGTTCGATTGTATTTAGCTGCACTGTTGGCATCATGTAAAAATGTTTTTAAGATTCCCGACTCGACTACCTTTGTTTGTTGAGAGGTGGCACCCTCGCAATCAAAAGGTCTAGTGCCTTCACCGCCTAAATAAAGTCCATCATCGGTTAGGGAGACCGCATCTGAAAAAACAGGTTTTCCGAGGAGATTTGCCAGAGGGGTTTTCCCTAGGCCTGCTAATGGCCCGCCAAAATAGGACTCGATACTTTTAAGTAACGACGCCACCACAATCCCAGCCAAAAGATAACTGCCAGGAATCACCTTTGTGGCAACCTGTAATCGATTTAATCTTGTTGATTTTCTGAGTAGAGCATCTAAAACCGCCCCTTTCGCTAAAAAGGGGGCACTTCCTCCCCTGATATCTTCTAGTCGATAAAACTCTCCACCCGCCCCCCGATTTACCAAAGCAAATTGAAATTGCTGAATTTCACTCTCATCTGACAGGATCATTTTTTCGGTTTTCCGCAGAAGAGTTCGGTGTTCCTGCTGTCGAAAATATCGCTCCTCGAGTCCTATGGGTGGCGATGCTAACTCCGGAAATAGAGTCTCAAAAAAAACCTCTTTTAATGCCGAGTCTACCGATCCCGACTCTTTTATTGTTGTTTTTTCCAAAAGGGCTGGCTTCCAAAGCGGAAATCGAAACCACGGATCTACCGTAGTGTTATCTGCTAATTCAAAGGCTTTATCGACCATACTATTTAAACTTTGTTCATTGCAAAATACGGTCGATGTGGATCCGAGTCGCTTCCTGTGCAAAATGCGCATCTGTATCCACCAACGGGAATCTCTCGACTCCTCGATAGCCTCTCCATTTTTGAAATAGCATGAATGAGTTTCTGTTTTTTGACACAAAATTTCATAGTCTTCGGCAATCACCAGTTTAGGGTGATGCTTAATAAAATCAAGTGCCGATTCCAAAGTGGGTTTCACCGATTATAATCCCAGTTTTTTGCGTAATGCTTCAGACCACTTTTGTTGTGGCGGATGCAAAAGCCGTAAAAAGTTTTTGCTGGCTCGAATCTTAAGAAGATCGCCTTGTTCTAAAGCAAAACTAATCTGCCCGTCATAAACTAGAGAGGCCTCTCCTCTGGGCTCCTTCATCTCAATCACAATCTCAGCTGACATAGGAACTAAAATGGGGCGCGAGGAGAGCGAGTGAGAACAAATAGGAACGAGTTCGATTGCGGAAACACCCGGATGAATCAACGCCCCTCCTGAGGACAGTGCATAAGCGGTAGACCCTGTGGGTGTCGAAATAATATACCCATCGGCCCGCACGTGATTTAAAAAATCTCCTGCCACACTCACATCAAAACGCAGCATCGTCGTGTTTCTGCTTTTAGTAATAGCCGCATCATTAAAAACACAACCCGAGGCCACTCTTCTATTTTTTCTAAAAACCTCAACGTCTAATAACGGTCTTTTTTCCTCTGTCAGTTTTCCTTTTAAGGCTTGAGTCATCACCTTAATCATTTCATCTCGATTTACCTCTGTAATAAAGCCTAGACTTCCTAAGTTAACTCCCATTAGAGGAAAGGCATCTTTCCTTGCTAACTTTCTAACCAAAGTGAGAAAGGTTCCGTCTCCACCGATCGCAACACCCAGTAGAATCTCTTTTTGTTTTTTTTCGGAAATAATTTCGATTGCAGAGGTGATCTCAAGGATAGAAATGCTTTGTGTCTTGGCCCACTGAGTAAGTTCCTTTTTTGCAAGACCTGCGGCCTTATCAAATTCTTTGACGCATATTAAGATCGTTTGTTTCATTGAAATCATCATACCCCTTGACGTTTCAACAAGCTAGTTTAGCCTCATTATAAGCAACAGAAAAATCAAAAATTTAGGGGGAAACAATGAAACTTTGGATCGCATCCATCTTTGCAGTTTGTATAACCACAAATGTTTTTTCACAGGAATATCTAGTTCGTTTTAACTCAGATAAAATCGATATTCAAAAAAGTTTCTTCTCTAGAAATGGTGGGAAATTCGAGCTCGTTAGTAAAGAAGGAAATCTTTACAAGTGGACCTCCGATTCCAGAGCCGACGGAGTTTGGGATTCTAGCGTTGCTTATATTGCTAAAAATAAAAAGATTCATCTATTTCAAAACCCCTCAATTGTAGCCAACCGAGGCGCAATCATTGAACAACTAAAAAAAGGACAGACTACTTTAGATGCTCCTGCTTACACCGATAATCCAGAAATAAAAACTCCTGGAATTCAGGCAAGCGGCCTTGATCCTCTATTTAAATCTTCATGGGGAATGTTTTCTATCGACGCCATTAATGGGCACAATAAAACTCCACAGGGAAAAGGGATCGTGGTTGCGGTAACCGATACCGGAGTAGACTATAACCATGTTGATTTGATTAATAGTATGTGGAGAAATAAAATTGAAATTTCTGGCAATGGAATTGACGACGATAAAAATGGTTATATTGATGATGTGGTCGGCTGGGATTTTAGTACCAATGATAATAAACCCTATGATCTTTCAATGGACCTGATGGATATTTTATTAAGCGGAGGAAACCCAGGCCACGGAACTCACGTGTCTGGAGTGATCGCATCCTCCTTAAATAATAGTTTGGGCACTGCGGGTGTCGCCCCTCAAGCCAAAATTATGGCCTTACGCTTTATTGGCGAAAAGGGTGAGGGTAGTACCGATGCCGCTATTAAATCTATCGACTATGCGGTCGCTAATGGCGCGAATATTATCAATGCTAGCTGGGGTGGCGAGGCTGGTGATGAGGATGACAAACCTTTGAAAGAGGCGATTCAGAGAGCCGAGGCAAAAGGTGTTTTATTTGTAGTGGCTGCGGGTAATGGACGTCTTGATCAGGCCGCTGGAAAATCTAATGGCTTTGATATTGATACCGATGCTAAGCCCGTGGTGCCTGCCGTCTATAATCTTCCAAACATGATCGGTGTAGCCGCGTTAGATTCTAGTGATCAATTGGCAGAGTTTTCAAACTGGGGAAAAAATTCTATTAAGTTAGGAGCCCCTGGGGTGAAAATTTTATCGACGGTACCTGGTGACCGTTATCAAGATACTGTAGTTGATCTTGGTAGCATCAAGGCAACGTGGGATGGAACTTCTATGGCATCTCCATTTGTGGCAGGTGCCTTGGCTGTAGTTTGGTCGCAAGACTTAACTCAGTCGGCTCAAACCGTAAAAGAAAGGCTTCTCAGCCTAACGGCTAATACGAGTGCAGTAGCAGGAAAAGTTGCTACTTCAGGGCGATTAGATTTACATTCAGTAAAGTAGTTATTAAAAATGCAGGCTAAAAAAATACTTCTCATTTCGTTGCTTGGTGGATTACTTATTCTTTCATCCGGTCCTGCTTTTGCTAAACGCAGAAGCAGGGCCAGAAAATATTCCACACCCATTACCAATCCCGTTTTATTGTGGGCCAGAACTCTTTCTGAAAGCCAAGATTTTGAAGAAAGAAAGGTGGCGGCATTTAAATTAAGCCAATACTCTCAATCTCTTTATCAAGATGAGGTCGTGACCACACTCATAAAGTGCATCAAAGATCCCGATGAACACATTAAAGTATTCTGTGCAAAGGCGATGGGGAAGGCCGGAAGCAAAAGCAAGGCCGACACCATAAGAAGGTCTTTGCTTGAACAATATAAACAGGATCCTAAATTGAGAGGAACATTAATCAGAACCTTTATTATTAGAAAAGATAGTCACGCCTCAACTCAGGATGCTCTCTTAGAAACACTAAAGCAATCAACTGAGCTAGATGAGTTACTTCCCCTTCTAGATTATTTAGAGCAGTTTGGATCCAGTCAGAGCATTGTCCCGTTGATCGCCGCCTTTCAAAAATCTGATAATTCTAAAGTTCGAAGGGGTGTGGTAAAGGCCCTTTCGGAAAAAGGCCAGGGTCAAGACTCTGTAGTAAATCTCCTTATTGAGTGTTCAGAGAGTCGCGATACTACATTAGTGTTAACCTGTTTATCTGCCTTGCAAGCTCAGGCAAAGAAAGATTCCAAAACCTTAGCTGCCGTCGAAAAAACCATCGAAAGTTCCGATCCCGATGTTATTTTAGCAAGCTTAGATGTTATTCAAGCATTACCCGAATCCCCAAACCCAAAAATCTCTAGTCGCCTCATCGAGCTTATTGAACAGGGTGGCGATACCGATCTTTTAGAAAACGCCATTTTAGCTCTCGGAATTTGCGGGGATTTTAGTGAGGCCTCTATTAAGGTGATTCAGGGATTACTTGAAAAAAAGGATGTCGATGAGGGAATTAAAATTAGCGCGGCTCTTGTTCTGGGAAAACAGGCTGAAAAGTTTCCAGAAGGAGCTAAGGTTGTGCTCACAGCGTGTAGGGCTTCTGCTGCAACACAATCTCTTAAAACCGCATGCCAATTAGGTTTGCAAGAACTCCAAACGAGAGAAAAAAAGATAAAGGTAACTAAGCCGATCGACAAGGTTGGGGACCAAGAAACAAAACCAGAAAAAAGCTAGGCGGTCAGCTTCAAATATAGGGCTTTAGCACTCCTGGGATTTCAAAGGTACCATCTTCTAGTTGATAATTTTCCATGATTGCTAATAAAGTTCTTCCGACCGCCAAGCCCGACCCATTCAAGGTATGTACAAACTGAACCTTTCCCGATGCCGTATCTCTGAAACGAATGTTCGCTCGTCTCGCTTGAAAGTCTGTACAGTTGCTACAGCTAGAAATTTCCATGTATCCCTTTATAAAAGGTGACCACACCTCGATATCGTAGGTCTTAGTTGCAGAAAAGCCCATATCACCACCACACAAAAGAATAACTCGGTAGGGAAGTTTTAATAGTTGCAAAATTTTCTCCGCACTTTCCAGCATCGACTCAAGCTCACTCATCGAGTTTTCTGGGCGCGTAAATTTAACAAGCTCTACTTTATTAAACTGGTGCTGTCGTTTTAGGCCCTTAGTGTCTTTTCCATAGCTGCCAGCCTCGGATCTAAAACAAGGACTATAGGCAACATAATGTTTGGGAAGAGCCCTCTCCTCTAAAATTTCGTTGCGGTGATAATTAGTAACGGGAACCTCGGCTGTAGGAGTTAAAAAGTAATCTACCTTCTCAAGTTTAAAAACATCCTCCTCAAATTTCGGAAGTTGCCCAGTCCCCGTAAGACTATCTCGATTAACAATGAACGGAGGAATGATCGGTTCATAGCCGGCCTTGATGTGCGTTTGATACATAAACTGAATGAGTCCCATCTCCATTCGCGCAGCCAGGCCCTTTAAAAAAACAAATCTCGCTCCGGTCACCTCTCCGGCCTTCTTAAAATCAAGAACTCCACTTTTTTCCCCAATTTCATCATGGGACCTGACTGGAAATGAAAATGTCTGAGGATCACCCCATCTCTTCACCTCTATATTCTGCTCACTACTGCTACCAGATGGCACACTCACATCTGCAATATTTGGGAACTCTAAGAGAAACCTATTTAGTTCATTCTGAATTTCGGATACCGCTTCATCTAACTCTTTTATTTTTTTTGAGACCGCTTTCATCTCCTCTAAAATTACAGAGTCGTCCTGTTTATTTTTTTTGAGTTGCGATATCTGTGCTGAAGCCTCATTTCTTCTCGCCTTTAAAACCTCAACCTCTTGCAATCCTGAACGGCGTTTTTTATCTAGCTCGATCACCTGGTCAAGCGCTGAGATTAATTTGTCGTTATTTCTTTTTTTAAACGACTCGCGGACCTTTTCGGGTTCACTCACCAATACCTTTAAATCAATCATAATTTCCTCAGTATTCTAATCTTCGATTACCATTACCTTGATCAGCTTTTTAATATTTTCAGCGTCGACGCCAGCCGGATTGCGCTCCAAATAAATTTCAAATTCTTTTACTCCCTCGCGATACCTTTGGAGATCATTAAAAACATATCCTAACTCTCTATGCAGCTCAGGATCATTATAATCAATTTCCAGTGCGAGATGTATCGCGCTCTCTGCATTATCCGGTCGCTTCAAAAAACGATAGCACCGAGACAGTAATAGAAATGCCTTTGTTCGTTCGACCCGAAATTCAGGTGCTAGTTTCTCGTCTGGGAGATGAGTCACCTTAGCCAATACGACGATAGCCTCCTGCTGTTTTTGGTACTTCATATAAAGTTCGCCTAGCTCGATTAGAAATTTCGTATTTTGGGGATTGTTCTCTACCTCAGTTACCATTTCTGCAATGGCCTCGGTATTTTTAGCTGAAAACTGATAAATCTGAGACAGCAATCGATGGGCCCCCGGAAAATTAGGGGTCGCTTGGATGAGCTTTGACACAAGAGATTCAGCCTCTTGATATCTTCGATTGATAGTTTGTAATTGCGCCGCCTCGAAATAACCTATGACCTTTCTTCTGTCGGTTTCTGCCGCAAAAATAAATTCCCTAATTGCCTGCAGATTTTGGCCTGTGGCAGAGAGCGATCTCGCCATAGAGATTCTGGCTCCTGAGAATTGTGAATTATAATCAAGGGCCTTTTTATAAAAAGTAATTGATCTCTGATACTCTTGGTTTTCAGAGTAGATCTCTCCTAACACCCAAAAAAGTTTGGCGTTTTGTGACTCGGCCTCCAGCAGAGCGCGCACAAACTTTATCGCGTAATTTTTTTCGCCCTGCTTAACTTTTACTCTGGCCCATCCAGCCAAGGCTTCATAATTACCACTATCGATAGTAAAAGACTGATAATAGGAGATGGCTGCTGCTTGAGCGGCATCTTTTTTATATATCTCCTCAAGTTTTGCCTGATAAAAAAAGATATCGGAGTTCACTGGGCTTTCACTTCTTGCGTAGGCTAAGAAGGCTCCCGTACAGGGGAAGTTTTCTCTTTTAAAAAATTGTTTCCCAAGGCCGAGAAAAACTTTGTACTCATCTTTCGCCTTATTAGAGTGATTAAAATTTCCTTTACACCCATTATTTACAAATGAATTTAATCCCTCAATCCCCAACACCTCGGCTGCACGAGAAAGCAGTTGATAGGCTTTGTCGAAGTTATATTGCGAGCTCTCAATTTCAGCTAATTTAATATAGCTGTCTAAATAAAAGGGGTCGATCTCAATCGCTCTTTCGTAAAGAATTTCGGCGCGTTTTAGTTTTTTATAGGAGGTGGCGCGCTTTTCTACAACATCAGCAACACGAACTAAAGCGTCAGGATCTTTGGGTTCAAGAAGTCTTGCCACTTGCAGGTATCCTAGGCCCCGCAGCCACTCTCCTTCACTTAACAGCTCCTCTGCACGTGAATCGTAAAAAATTCGACCATATGAAGATTCCTGTGCCAGCTTTTTTAATTTTTCGTCATCCAATGAGATATTAGAAACTTTTTTACTCAGTCCAGGAGTGAGTCCCTTTGAAAAATAAAAGGCTAAAGAGTTGTGTTTTTCAGCCTCAGCAGTATTCCCCTGCTCCTCGAGAAGCTTGCCTAGACTGAAGTGGGCATCTGCTAAAATCGACTGGGTGGCTAGCGGCGCAAGTTTTGTGACTAAGTCAAAGTGTGCAATCGCGGGCCCCAGACTTCCTTTTCGCTGATATATTTCCGCCAAAACATAATGGGTATTGGCGTGCATGGGATTAATCGAAAGCGCCTGTTTTGCTCGCTCTTCTGCGCGAACTAAATCACTCATGTCCAGCGCATTTTGAGCCGCCACAAAATAGGCGTGGACTTGAGTTGGGCGCTGCAAAATCACATTCTCAATCACCATTTTTGCTTGGTTAGTATCCCCACTTGCATTTAAAAACTCAGCCTGCAAAACTCCCGATTCTAAATCCAGCGGATCGGACTCTGTGGCGTAACCCACCTTTTCAACTGCAACATCAAAGTTTTTTTGGGCATATGCCATTAGAGCTTCCGCGCGGTAGAAGGCGCTGAGTTGCGGATCCGCAACCCTTCCTTTCTCGATTAGATTAGTGAGCTCGGCCGTCGCCTTCGAGTCATTTAACTTTCCTTCCCATAGATGTGCCTCAGCAGATACTACCCAGGCCAGCAACGCAGGATCTTCAGGACGCAATCCACTTGCCTCCTTAAACAAAGAAAGGGCCCCTTCATAGTGAAGGGGCGTATCTAAATCATAAAAATGAGCTGCCTCGTCGATTAAAGCCGAAATTAACTCCTCTTTATTAATCGCAGTTAACGCGTACCCACCCGAGGTATATCCAAGTGAGCTCCCCTTTTCTAGTGCCACAGAAACGGGAAGGGTCTCAGGACCCGATTGCCCCATTAAATATAAAAATCCGAGTCCTAGGCCGACACTAGCCGCTATCAACTTTTTTCTTTGTTTCGTTTTTTTCTCAATCGCCGGAACGCCTGTATCCAGAGGAGTAAATAGTTTGATCCCTGAAAGAGTTTCTTCTTTCGGCAGCTCAAATTTTAGCGGGTCTTCAATTGGTGGACTCTGCTGATTGTCATTTTGATCAAAAATTAACTCCAACTCTTCAATAGGATCCTTAAGGACCGAGCCATCAACTGGATTGTCGAGAAGGAGTTTCTCAAGTTCATGCTGTGCACTAAGCTCTTCTTGGGCATTATTTCGCTCGGTGAGCAACTGCTGTGTCGCCTGAGCCTTATCATTTTCAACCTCAAAGGATTTTAGATTGTTTTTTATTTCTGCTTTACTGCTAGCGGAATTAATCCCACTTCCCAAGGATTTAATGGGCCCTTTTTTCTCGTTATTGTTAGCAACCCCATCCTCTTTTGCGACCGCTTGATATTCTGAAACAAAAAGCCTGCGAAGAAAGGCGTCATAAAAGGCTGGATGAGATCCTAGTTTCTGCCAATTGACATACGGCTCTACAGAAACCTCTTCGATGCCCTTATATTTACCCGCTGCAATACGAGATACAATATCTTCCTCGGCATAAGTGCCGACAATAGTGTTCTGCTCATTTCTTATTTTGTATTGGGTTTTAGGGTTTTTACTCACTCTAATATTTTACTTGTTCAAGGCACAGATTGCATCCTGATGTTCAATAACAATGGGATTAGACTGCCTTATTGCGGAGCACCACAAATCAGGTGGTCCCTTTTGTACTATTGAACCTTGTAAAGTTTGTAGCCAAGACTGAGATGTGTTGCAGATTGCCAAGTAAATCTAAGTGAACGGAGGTGGTATCAAGGCTTTCTTTGACGCCTCGGTGAAGCCGTTGAACATGTTGCTCACTCAGGTCTATTAATAGATCCCCAATCTGTTCCTTTAAAATAGCCAGTCTGGCATTAAGAGCGGGATCTCTCGAGGTAAAAAAAGCTGTCGAAACTCTAACACACTCAACAACCTTTTCATGAAACCCCGTGATTTCGGTCCAACCCTCTTTCGAGAATACATATCCTTTTTTATGTTTCTTTTTGACCAACTCTAAAATATTTTTATCTACAATATCCCCTATGTTTTCCATGTCATTTGTTCTTAAAAGAAGCTCAAACTCTCGTTGTACCTGTTCGGGGGTCATGTCTTTTTGAGAAAGCTTCGTCAGATACAATTTGATTCCGCGGTTTAAAAAGTCTGCAAGCTTATCCATTGCCTTTACCGACTCTACCTGGCCAAGTCTTCCGGGTTCAAACAACGTAATGCTTTTTGTCAGCATCTTTTCAACAATATCGGACAATCTTAAGATCTCTCTTTGTGCTTGCGCCAATGCCAACTCAGGAGATTCTAATGTTCTCGGATCTAAGTAATGGAATGAAAACTCTCCTTTTTCATCTTTATCAGAAACTATTTTTTTAACAAAGGCGACACCCCAAGTAATAAAAGGGAAAAATAATATCGCAAGAAACACATTAAATAGCGTGTGCGTGGTTGCAATTTGTCGACTCACATCGCCACCAATATATTCTGCTAGTTTTCCCAATGGACCCATCAGTGGAAAACAGATCGCCACACCTACAACCTTACAAAACAGATGCCCTAGCGCCGCCTGTTTCCCAAGTGAGCCCGTTTTAAAACTGGCGTAAAATGCGGTCGTTGTCGTTCCTAAATTGGCTCCCAAGATCCAGGGAATAGCCTCGTAAACACTGGCATGTCTGGCCACCATCAAAGACATCATAAAAGCAATTGTTGCGGCACTACTATGAATTCCCGCTGTAAAAATAGCGGCTAAAACAAGAGAGGCAAAGGGACGATCTCTGAAATACTCTAAAATATATTTAAAGAGCTCGTTGTGTTCCATCTCTTTTCCAGCACTCACAACTAGAGACATCGAGAAAAACATAATTCCAAGATACAGAAGCCCTTTAGCAATACGGGTGAGCCTGTCTGAACTGGAGACGGCTTCAAGTGTCACCCCCGCAGCAATAATTAACAACCCATATTGTGAAACATTAAAGGCAAATAAATGAACAATAAAAGTAGTGCCAATAGAGGCCCCTAAGGTGACCGCAAAAACCTGCTCCAGAGTCAGTAGCCTCGCATTGGCAAGCCCCACTAACATAACGGTCACCGCTCCACTACTACTTAACAATAGCGATAAAACGAGTCCCAAAAGAATGGCGCTAAGTCGATTAGAGGCAAACATATTAATCCAAGTACGAAACTTAGATCCTGCTAAATATCGAACGCTTTTTGAAATCTCGTCGATAGAAAAAATCATGAGGGCGGTACCGCCCATTAAAGTGATGAAGGCTGTATTCACTTGTAGCTCCGAAAGTTTATATTGAACATTATCCTAATATAGCATCAACAAATGCTTTAGGCTCGAAAGGAGTCAGGTCCTCAACCGATTCTCCTATTCCAATATATCGAATAGGAAGTTTTAGTTCCGCCGCGATAGCCAAAACCGCGCCACCTTTAGCCGTCCCATCTAGTTTTGTAATAATTACCCCTGTTAAAGGGATCGCCTTTTGAAATTCCTTGGCCTGAATGACAGAGTTTTGTCCTAGCGTTCCATCGATAACTAACCATGTCTCATGGGGAGCTTCGGGTATTACCTTTTTAACTACTCTGTGAATTTTTTTTAGCTCTTCCATTAAATTTGATTTGGTGTGAAGTCTTCCCGCCGTGTCTAACAAAACAATATCCAGTCCTCTGGCCTTTGCGGCGGTCACCGAATCAAAGGCCACCGCACCGGGATCTGCGCCCTCTCTGCCGGTTACAAACTGAGCCCCCGTACGATCTGCCCATACCTTTAATTGCGAAATAGCTCCCGCTCGAAAGGTGTCCACCGCTCCTAACAATACCGTTCGTCCAGATTTTTGAAGTTGATACGCAAGTTTTCCAATGGTGGTCGTTTTTCCAGCGCCATTGACTCCGACGATACTAATAACTAGGGGCTTAATCTCTGTCTGAATGTGTAATTCACCGTGAGCTTGCGATGAAAAAAAACTACCGCTGACCTCTCGTAAAATCTCCTTCAACTCTTTCGGTTTTGCTGTTTTAAGTGCCTCTCTTGCGGCACTCAAAAGAATTTGTGAAGTCCCGTGTCCCACATCTGCCGCCAAGAAAACCTCTTCAATGCTATCCCAATCGGAATCACTAACACTGCCATCTGCCCCTTTACTTAAAAACTGGGCAAGCTTTCCAAAAAGTGATCCTCTTGTTTTTTCTAATTTTTTGTCAAGGCCCGAGGAAGGTTGCGGATTCGATATCGAGGAGAAAGTTCCGCGCGGTGGGGAGGTGAGAACGGCGCTGTTGGGAGTAAGATCGGTTTTCGCAGACCGGGTGCCCCTTCTTTTTTTAAAAAAGAAAACTCCTGTGCCGCCAAGACCCGAAACCACTAAAACTGTAATTATTAACCCAATACTCATAGTCTCGTGTCTACCCTACGATTAGGGTAAGTTGAACTGTTTTTCTGTGGGCTCATCAACTTCTTTGGTCCGGGGAATTAAAGCATCGGTACCTGTAGGTTTTTCTGTCGTGGTTACCTGTTGTTGCTCTAAGTAACGATAGATGGTTCTTGGATGAACTCCCAAAAGAAAGGCGGCAACTTTTTTGTCTCCTTTAGTTGCCTTAAGCGTTTCCTTAAATAATAAACCCTCTACCTTTTTAAGTGGGAGGCCAATGGGGACCCGAATCACATTATCCTTTTTTCCGCAGCCAAACTCTTGGGGTAGGTTCTCCAGTTTCACTTCACCACTTGTATTTAAAACTACCAGCCGTTCTATTAAGTTTTGCAGCTCTCTAATGTTTCCGGGCCAATCATGATGCGACAACACCTCAAACACATCTGCGTGAATTAGAGGAACGGGCCGGCCATTTTTTCGTGCCGCGACCTCTAAGAATTGGGCGACTAGCAATGGGATGTCCTCGGTTCGTTCACGAAGAGCTGGAATTTTAATGTGTAATACATTTAAACGATAAAACAGATCCTCTCGAAACTGCCGATTGGTAATGGCCGCTTTGAGATCCACGTTAGTCGCGCTAATAACTCGGGTTTGAATTTTGATAGTATCATTACTACCCAGACGCTCAAACTCTCCCTCTTGTAAAAACCTTAGTAATTTACTTTGAAGAGTGGGGGGTGCAATTCCAATCTCATCTAAGAAAAGAGTGCCCTCATGGGCCAATTCGACTCTGCCCTGTTTTTTTTTGTTCGCGCCGGTGAAGGCTCCTGGCTCGTATCCGAAAAGTTCCGCCTCTAATAAATTATCAGGAATTGCTGCGCAATTAATTTTAACGAAACCCCCTTTTTTCAAAAGAGCGGCCTCGCTATTGTCATGAATATACTGCGCTAGAAGCCCCTTGCCCGTGCCACTTTCTCCGTCGATAAGAACATTCGCGCGACTTCTTGCGGCCCGAAGAGCCACCTCCATCATGCCTCCAA
Organism: Bdellovibrionales bacterium; assembly: GCA_009692515.1. Lineage (GTDB taxonomy): Bacteria > Bdellovibrionota > FAC87 > UBA2466 > UBA2466 > UBA2466. Next base: position 38,440 of record SHZA01000005.1, on the reverse strand, counting down.
TCGCCTGAGATCTCCCAATAATATTTCGATCTGCACCATGGCTCGCTTCAAAGACGGCGGCTTTAAGTCGCGTGTTTTCCAAAACCAGTTGCCGCCGATCTAGAGCGCGATGAATGGCCTTTAAAACCTGAATTCGTTGAAGGGGTTTTGTAATAAAATCATGAGATCCTCTTTTCATCGCTTCAACGGCAATCTCGACCGTTCCAAAGGCTGTCATCATGATCACTTCAATCGACGAGTCTAAGGCCTTTACGGCATCTAAAAGATCCATTCCGCTCCATGACTTCATGCGGAGATCGGTTAATAACACATCCGCGAGACCGGTTCTTAAATGTAATAGAGCCTCCTGGGGGTCAGAAAAAACAGAGACGTTGGCGCCGTCACTTTTTAGTATTCGCTCCAAAGACTCAAGATTAGCGGCCTCATCATCGACCACAACGACACGATAATTTTCTTTCATGAAGTATCCTTTAACGTGAAAACTGACAGGTAAATGTAGTGCCAATGCCCAACTCACTTGACACCAAAATCCTTCCCTTGGCCGCCTCTATAATTTCCTTGGTAAGGGCTAGTCCCAAACCTGTTCCGTTAGGTTTGGTCGTAAAGAAGGGGGTGAAGGTTTTGGCTTTTGTTTCAGCGGTCATTCCCATGCCGGAATCGGAAAAAACAACCTGCATATGCTCCTCTGTAACCACCGTTTTTACTCTAATTTTCCCGCCTTGTGGCATGGCCTCTTTCGCATTTTTCAAAATATTTATGAAGGCCTGTTTAATTCTGGAGCGGTCGCTTTGAATATAAATTTCCCCCGGCTCAAACTCGGTTTCAATAACTACGTTTCTGGTCTCTCCACGTTCAAAATGAATAAGCTCTTGGAGCAACTCATTAACCTCGGTAGTTTTCCCTGTCTTCTCTTTAACTCTCGCCCTGACTAAATAACTTTCTGTGATTTGTGCGAGTCGTTCTATCTCCCTGGAAATGCTCTCTATGGTTTTTTTTATTTCTGGGTTTGAATCTTTGATTTCTGAGGCCAGCCAATCGATATTTAGATTAATGGAGTTAAGGGGATTTCTAATTTCGTGAACCACCTCGGCAGAAAGCTGCCCGATAGCCGCCAACTTCGCCGATTGTAAGAGCTCTTTTTGCTGCCCCTTAATTTTGTGATCCCGATCCTTTAGTGCGCCCAACATGCGATTAAACTCTCTAGCCAGCTGACTTATTTCGTCTTTTTCTGACGTTTTTACCTTTATATTTTGATCAAAATCTCCACCCGTAAGTTTTTTGAGGCTTTGAATAAGATGAGGAAGTGGGTTTAGCACCTGATAGGAGATAACGAGACAAAAAAGCCCCAGAAACAGCAGTAAAAAAGAGAGCCCTACCGTAGTAAGATGGCTTTCCTGACCTATCGCTTTTGCTGCCGTCGTTGTTTTTTCACATTCGTCATCAATTTTTTTGGAGAACCCCTGTAGCTTCTTTTTAAAAATAATAAATTGTGCGTCGAATTGTGCTTTTTGTTTCGCATTGATTAAGGCATCGAAGTTTTCTTTTAATTCTGTGAGTAACAGGGTCATTTGTGCGATGCTTTTATTGGAGGTTCCCTCAAAACTTATAAGTAACTGCTCTGCTATCATGAATTTTTTTTGAATGGCGTAGGGGTAAAGGTCTCTGGCCATTCTAGAAAAGGTGCTCCGATCACTTGCTGGCTCACCGTCAGAATAGTAGTGGTGAATCTCTTCGGCTAGATTTTGCGTTCCCACCTGAATCTGGAGCATCTGGCGAGAAAGAGGAAGAAATAGCTCACTGAGCATTGAGAGCTGCCGATTAATTTGGCGGGATTGGATGTAGGTATACGATGACACCGCTCCGAAAAGAACGAGAACCGAAAAAAAGGAGCCAATAATTTTTGTTCGAATGCTCATAGCAATAAAGAAGAGGGCGAAGGGACCTAGAGAGAGGAGTATCCCAGATAACCTGGGATACTCTATTTTTTCTTGAATCACTGAAATGGGGATCGTCGATTAGTTGCTGTCGAAAAGGATTGTTGTGTCACGCTTCGCGCGAATTTTTTTTCATTTCTCGACAGGAACTAATTAAAAGGCTGCGCGAAGTGTGGCGCCATAATAGGGACTTTGTCCATCCAGTAAAGTGTGCTCGCCATGAACTGAAAAATCTAAACTTCCCATGACATAACCCAATCGACCAGAGACCGAGCTTTCCTCGCTTGGCTTATCATAAATATATCCCGTTCCAATATAATAACTAGAACCCCCGAAATTTAAATAGGAGCCCACCGTATAGTTATTGCTAGTGTTATCCAGGTCTTTTAATTTATAATCGACCTCAAAGTTAGCCATGCTGCTAAAGCCCCAGCCCAAGGCAAGAGTGACCGTTCGAGTTTCTGTATTTGAAGAGCTATTTAAAGTGGTTCCAAAACCGCCACCCATATGAAAGCCCATGCCCTTTGAACCATTGTAGTTCAGGGCTGCATTGACAGTCCCATCATTTGACTGTGCCGTGTCTAGGCTTCGAGTAATCGTTCCGCCCACAGTCACTCGACCCTGAGCTAAACTCACGCCTAAACCTGCACCTGCCGAATCTGCATACGCGCTATCGGTTCCAGTTAATACCGAACCAGACCTCTTCGCAAAGGCACCTAATCCCACCTTTCCTGAACCCCAAACCGCCGAAGGTGTGAACGACTGAGTGTTTAACTGGTTATGTCTAGTATAGTAACCCTCAACTGCGGTTCCCATAGTTTGGGCCATCTGTCCCCCGTTATTAAAAGAGTTGGCGTCAGAAAAAAGAAATCCCGATCCTCCTTTGGAAAAGGCGGCAGTTCCTTTACCTTGAGTTGTGGCAGACAAAAAACTAAAGGTGCAAATAAGGCCGATAATAATATTTTTCATGATTCCCCCGTGGAACGGTTGTAAATAAGGTTTTTTTTTGAATTTGATAAGACACTTATATAATAATACTCTTTTCTACTATTGTCGATATTCGCTTTTACATTGCCTGTTGCGCTGCTTCATTGTGCTTGTTATGCTGGCCGATATTTCATTTTAGAAAGGAGAGTTAGATTATGGGTGGAACCAACCCCTACATTCCGTGTCCAGAAATTCAGAAACCCAAAAAACCCTTTCGGATTACTTTTTTGAATCTCGATAAAACTATTGAAGTCCTGCCAGATGCCGCCGTTTATGGAACCGGTTTGCCCGGAAGTATTTTAGATATTGCGATGAGTGCCGGGATAGATATTGACCATGCGTGTGGCGGTGTTTGCGCCTGCTCTACCTGTCATGTCTATCTGAAAAAGGGGAATCAAAGTTGTTCCGTTGCCACAGATAACGAAAATGACATGTTGGATTTAGCCCCAGAGGTGCGACCCTCTTCTAGGTTAGCCTGTCAGTGTGTTCCTAATGGGGAGGAGGATCTTATTGTGGAGATTCCAGCATGGAATCGTAATTTAGTTCGAGAGGGGCAGTAACTGCCCTGTCCGGCCCTTGGCTTAAATAGGCATGCCGGAAAGTGTAGTCGGCTCTAGTTCAACCCGATCCATTGGCATTCGAAGCACCTCTTCTGAAAAAACGGTAAAACATTTTTCCGCGGAAAATTGATTCCGATAAAACATTTTATTTTCTACCGCTACACGTTCTTTTGTTTCTTTAGAAAGTGCTTTAATCTCTGAGATGGCAGCAACAACACTCTCGACATCTCCGTGTTCCGAATGATGGCTTTGTTTACAGTTGATTAAAAGATCCATGACGTGGCTTTTTTTCGGCCCAATATAAATGATCGGTTTTCCCGTTGCGATAGCTCCATATACCTTAGAGGTATGAACAAGCCCGTTTACCGCATCTCCCATCACTACGATGTGGGCATCTACACTTGTGAGTGAGTCGGTCAACTGTTCTCTTGGAACCAATGGCAATTGAACAATATTAGATAGGTTCTCTTTTTCTTTAAAGGCCTTCACCTCTAAAGATCTCAATCCACCCCCCACAAAAACAAATACAATAGTGCTGTCTGCCCTCATTTGCTTTGCCGCCTGTAGCACCGTAGCAAGCGGATGAACCACACTGTGGTTTCCTGAGTACATTATTAAGGTCTTATTGATTAAATTATTCGTTTTTCGAAAACAGGATTCATTCTGATGGAGTGGTCCTTCTGCGGGCTCAAAAAGAGACCAGGGATGAATTACAGAGATCTTATCATGTGATCCCCCATATTCAACGGCCACCTTTTTCATCCATTTATCTAAAACAACAATGTGAGAACTAGACCTCAGACTTACCTTAAATGCCCAACTCAAAACTCTACCCACCAGAGAGGTTCTTTTTAAATAACCCACGGCAAAGGCAGCGGCGGGATTAATATCCATTAACCACTGAACGGCCCTGCCCCCTTTAAGACGACAGAAAAACCCTCCCAAAAATCCAATCAGCGGTGGAGATGTAAAACTAACCACAATATCCTGTGGCGGGAAAAAAAGGAGCTTCAAAACCAACATGAGATCAAAAGTAAGTGCATCAAACAGCCGCAAAGCAAATCGTTGTTTGCCGAATCCCGTAGTTTGTAGTCTATGAATTTTAATTCCCCGAAAGGTTTCTCTCGACGCAAAGACCGCCTCTTTGTTTTCATAGCCTCGCCTTCCAGCGATCACACTCACGTCATGTCCCTTTTGAACTAAATAGGTCGCAAGATCGGTTAATTGCTGAGCGGTGGCCACAGAATCTGGATAAAATGTCTGATTTAAGAAAAGAATCTTCATCGGCTCAATTTCGTTTAATTTTTTTGTTGGGTCTTATTAAAAAAGATGTTCTATCTATTATGCCACTAAATTATCGTTTCACAAAGCAGGCCGCTATCTTGCGGGTGCGTCATCCTCTTTTTAGGGAAGGCTTATTATGCTGAACTCTCTTTTTGGAATCCTTCTTTTTAGTCTGTCTCTGTGCTCTTTTTTTGCGAGAGCCGAGGCCCCTTTAAAAAATTACACCCTACAGAACCAAGATGGAAAATCCTTTGAACTAAACGATATGAAAGGGAGCTATCTTTTTGTTTCCTTTATCTATACGCGATGTCCCTTACCCAAAATGTGTCCGCTTACGATGTCATTAAATAGGCGCCTATTTACGGCGTGGAAAAAATCTGCACCCACCGTTCCACTTAAGTTTCTTATTGTAACGCTAGATCCCACTCAAGACTCTCCTTCGGTGTTGAAGCGGTATGGAAAAAAGTTCGGTCTCAATGAGGTCTATTTCACCTTGGCGACCGGTCCCGATCGGGTACTTTCCGATTTTTCCGCAGAGTTTAACGCGCTTGCATTTCCTTCTAATGGCCTAATTACTCACAACTCCAAGAGTGTCTTATTGGGCCCGCTATTAAACCCCCTCAAAGATTATAAAGAGAATGAATGGACGCCTGAAGAGGTGATTAAAGACCTTCTTTCGTTCCATGCAAATAAAGAGAAAAAAACGTAGGCCCTCTATTCTGTCTTGGTGCACCAGGGATTGCACAGCAGGCAAGATTCCGCTAGCATGTGCCCATGCTTAAACTCTCAATCTTCTTTTTTGTTTTTCTGTCTACCTGGTTATCTGCGGCTGCCATCCCGTCGCTAGAGCTTGGGAAAATAAATGGGGAACCCCTTTTTGAGGAGGATCTCCTTCATGACACCCAAGCAAAAACTCGTGATGAAAAAATTAAGCGCCTTATTCAATATCGCTTAATCGTTCAAGAGGCTAAAAAACGTGGCCTTGAGCGAACACCAGAAATTCAAGCTGAGATCAATGCCCTTCTATATAAACGGTTTATTGAAGAGGAGCGAAAAACAAAAAAGAAGGAGTTTAGCCCTACGGAAAAGGAGCTTCACAACTTTTACACCAAATTCCCACTGGTTAGAATTCGGCATCTCGTTTTAAATAGACGCACCGAAATGGAAAAACAGGTGGCCGACTTAGCCCTTGATCAAATCCAAAAAGGCCTAAAAAAAGAGAGCTCCTTCGAATCATTATGCACTCAGTTTTCCCAAGACTCTGCTGGCCTTTTTGGTGGAGACACCGACTTTCGTGGACCGCATAATTTTCCAGAGGCGGTTTACTTAAGGGTTCTGGCCCTTTCTAAAAACTCAGTTTCCGATCCCATAGAGATAGGAAATACGGTCCATCTATTTCAGTGGTTTGAGAAAAAACCCTTCACCGCAGCGCCGGCATCCTATTTACAATTTCTACAGGGCCGTTTTGAACAGGAAAGAGAGCTTGCTCTTTTAAATGACCTCTTAAAAGATCTTGAACAAAAAGCAACGGTCGAACCCCCTTCCCTTTGGGTAAAACTAAAATGAGATTTTGTGGTTTGTTAGTTCTCTTCTTGGTTTTTTTTTTCCCGGGTTGCACCTCGAAATTAGAGGATAAGAAAACGGCTATCATCGCAACGGTTAATGGCGATCCTGTTTATTATGGCGATTTTTTAACTAGCTACGAGCAGCTAAAGGCCGAACAAGATGATGTTTCTCAAAAAAACCCCAAAATAATTGATCAACTAAAAATTCGAGCACTCAATGAATTGGTCATTCTTACGCTAGTAAGACAAGAGAGCGTAAAACACCAGGTTCGTGTCGGACGCGAACAGGTAGAGAGTCGTTTAGCCAATTGGAAGGACGGGTATCCCCCTGGTGGATTCGCGGAAATGCTCAAAAAGCAGAACACCACCGAGCTTCAATTAAAACAAAGAATTGAAGACCAGCTTCTCGTTGAAAAAATCACCGAATCGCTATTTGCCAATGAAACCCTCGTGCCCGATGAGGAGGTAAAAACCTACTTTCATCAACACGAAAAGGAGTTCATAGAGCCCGAACGCGTTCACGCCTTTCAAATCGTAGTCCCCACAAAGGAGGAGGCAGAAAAGGTTCGACAGGAACTTCTTACCGGCAAAACCACCTTCGAATCGGCTGCGCGAGCCCGATCTATGAGTCCCGACGCTAGTAAAGGTGGCGATCTTGGGTTTTTTGCTAAAAACGAAAAGATCGATGCTTTTAATGAGGCCTTTCAACTAAAAATAAACACCCTTTCCAAACCTATTTCTAGTCGATACGGTGTGCACCTGCTTAAGGTTGTCGAAAAAAAGCTAGCAAAACGGTTGCAGTTTAATGAGGCAAAAGCAGAAATTGTAAAGACACTAAAAAAAGACAAAGAGGGCCGCGTTTATAAAGAATGGCTGGCCAAGCTTTTAAAAGATGGAGAAATCTACAGAAATGAAAATCTTTTCAACTCAACTTTGTAACCTTTTTTATCTGTTCTTCGTTTGTTCTTTTGTTGGAGCGGCACCCAAAATTATTGATAAAACCATTGTGATTATTAATGATGAGCCTATTTTGGAATCTGACATTGCTGTTTTTCAGAAAAAAATAAAATCAAAAAGTTTCCAGGAGTTGTTTGGTGGCATTCCTAATGCGGTCATAGATAACAGAACATCCGCACTCCAACTTCTTGTTGAGGAGCGACTGGTCAATCAACAGGTCAAAAAATTAGACCTCGGAGCTAGCCCTCAAGAAATCGAGGGTCAGATTAATTCTATTTTAAAACGAAACGGGATCGGTCAGGCCCAGTTAACAGAACGACTTAAGCAATTAGGATCCACCTTGGCTGAGTATAAAGAGGGGATTAAAAGACAAATTGAAAGAAGAAATCTTATCGATAGAGAGGTTCGGCCTTCTTTAGAAATTTCAGAGGAGCAGTTACGCCATTTTCATTTGAGAAACTCTACTTCGGATGAAATGGAAAGGGAGTTTAAGCTTGCTCACATTTTAATTGCCCCAAAAGAAAAGGGCGCTGAGGGCATTATCGAAGCAGAAAAAAGGGCTAAAACTATTTGGGTCGAGCTTAATAAAAAAACCGACGACTTTTCTCGTCTGGCAAAAGAGTATTCCGATGATTCGCAAAGCCCAGAGGGTGTTTTGGGTTACTTCTCTTTATCTTCGCTATCGAAGGAATTTAAAGCGGTCATTCCAAAAACTGCAATTGGAAAAATCACCTTACCCTTAAAAATGGCCGACGGGTTTCATATTTTAAAGCTTCTTGAGATTCGAACCCCCGATTTTTCTACTCTGCCCAAAGAGAAAAAGGAGCTCCTTAAAAATCAAATGGTCGCAATTGAACTCGAAAAGAAAATGGCCCTGTGGATTGAAAAGAAAAAAGTGGAATCCAACATCATCTTCACCTCAGATGAACCAAAAAGGAATACCGATGACTCTAAATGAGAAAATGTTTCGCGAATATGATATCCGTGGGGTGGCAGATAAAGACCTGGGCAATGCCACTGTTGTTTCTTTGGGTAGGGCCATTGGAACTTTTATTTCAAGAAAAGGCGGAAAGAAAATTACCTTGGGTAGAGACTGCCGAATAAGTTCCGATCGAATTAAAACGGCACTAACCGAAGGGCTCCTGGCCTCTGGCATCCATGTGATCGATGTGGGTTTAGTTCCCACACCGTTACTCTATTTTTCTGTGATTCAACTAAAAACAGAGGGTGGCATCATGATAACGGGAAGCCACAATCCCCCAGAGCACAATGGTTTTAAAATCTGTGTGGGTGCCTCCACCATTTATGGAGAGGACATTCAAGAAATTAAGGCTTTGCTATTAGCTGGAGATTTTACCTCCGGTTCTGGAACGCGAAGTGAGGCAGATGTGGTGCCGGCCTACACCGAAATGATTATTAAGAATATTAAGCATCCGCTTAACCTTAATGTTGTGATCGATAGTGGCAATGGCATGGGCGGAATGATCGCTCCGGAAATTTTCAGAAAACTTGGCTGTCAAGTCACCGAGCTTTATTCAGAGCTTGATGGAACCTTTCCCAACCACCACCCAGACCCCACCGTAATGGAAAACCTTACCGCTCTCGTGGCCATGGTTAAAAAAACAGGTGCTGTGGTCGGCATTGGGTTTGATGGAGATGCAGATCGTTTGGGAGTCGTAGACCCCTCTGGAAAACCGGTTTATGGCGATGAGCTTTTAGTTTTATATGCTCGCTCTATTTTACAAAAACACAAGGGTGCCACTATTATTTCAGAGGTAAAGGCCTCTCATCGCCTATTTAATGACATTGCTGCTCACGGAGGAAAACCCATTCTCTGGAAAACAGGTCATAGTCTTATTAAGGCCAAAATGAAGGAGGCGGGCGCTTTGCTTGCGGGTGAAATGTCGGGGCATATGTTTTTTAGTGACCGCTATTATGGTTTTGACGACGCTATTTATGCCGCCGCGCGATTATTCGAAATTCTTTCGGAAACAAAAAAAACAACCTCTGAGCTGTTGGCCGATCTTCCAAGCTCATTTGCCACACCAGAGATTCGTCGTGACTGTCCTGATGAGATTAAGTTTTCGGTGGTCCAAAAAGCATTGGAGCGGTTTAAGAGCCTCGGTTTGAAGGTAAATGAAATCGATGGTGCACGAGTGGAGTATCCTGATGGATGGGGTCTCGTGCGAGCCTCTAATACCCAGGCTGTTTTAGTTTTCCGTTTTGAGGCCACCTCTGAGAAACGACTTAAGGAGATACAGGCGCAAATGGAAGGAACCGTTTCCGTTTTATTAAATGAAGTTTGCTAAGGTGTTATGCGGAGTAAAGAAATTGTCATAAAGGGTGCGAGGGAACACAATCTTAAAAACATTTCTATCACTATCCCAAAAAATCGACTCGTCGTTATCACCGGATTAAGTGGGTCTGGAAAATCATCTCTTGCCTTTGATACCATCTACGCCGAAGGGCAACGCCGTTACTTAGAGTCCCTTTCCGCTTATGCGAGACAGTTTCTTGGTCAAATGAAAAAGCCCGACGTGGATAGCATTGATGGCCTTTCTCCCTCTATTTCTATTGAACAAAAAAATATTTCAAGAAACCCACGATCTACCGTGGGAACCATTACCGAAATTTATGATTTTCTCAGATTGCTTTATGCCAGAGCAGGCATTCCTCATTGCTACGTTTGTGGAAAGCCGATTGACAGTCAAACCTTAGACCAAATTCGAAATCATATTATGCAGGGAGCGATTGGAACTAAATTTGCTGTTCTTGCTCCGATTGCCAGAGGAAAAAAAGGGGAGTTTCAAAGGGAGCTTACCGAGGTAAGAAGCCAGGGATTTGTTCGCGCAGATATTGATGGTGAAGAGGTCAGTTTATCGGCTCCTCTCAAACTTAAAAAAAGCTTCAAGCATGACATTTCTATTTACATAGACCGTTTAGTATTAAAGGCGGGAATTGAAAGCCGTCTAATGGACGCACTAGAGATTGCTAATAAGCTAGCGGAAGGTGTTATTGAGATTCGTTACTTCGACGAAAAAATGCCACCACGATTTATGTCGACCCGTTATGGTTGTGCAGATTGTGGAACTAGCGTCCCCGAGGTAGAACCAAGAAGTTTTTCCTTTAATAGTCCGCATGGGTCTTGTCCCGATTGTGCGGGGCTAGGATCACTCCCTAAGTTTGATCCCATTCTTATTGTTCCCAATGGAAAACTCTCAATTTTGCAGGGTGCCATTCTTCCCTGGGTCTCTAAGCCACGTCCGTGGCTTGAAAAGGTATTTCAGCCACTTTCTGAAAAGTATTTCTTTAGTCTTATTGACCCCTTTCAAACAATTCCTGAGGAGGCACAAAATATTATTTTTTACGGCTCCGGTTCAGAAGAGATTGAGTTTAAGGCAAAGGGCTGGGGCTCCACCCATGCGTTTAAACAAACTTTTGATGGAGTCATTCCCACGCTTCAGGAGAAGCTATCGGAAAGTGGTTCCACCTATGATGATTACGAACTCAGTCAATACATCAGTCATAAAAACTGTCCCTCTTGCCTGGGTGCCCGGCTTAAAAAAGAAAGTTTATCTATTTTTATCGGTGATAAAAATATAGCCACCGTTTCTCAACTCCCCATTTCAGAGGCGATTACCTTTGTGGAATCTTTGTCCTTCGGCAAACAACATATTGCAATCGCCGAACCCATTCTGAAAGAAATTATTTCAAGACTCTACTTTTTAAGTAATGTCGGGTTGTCCTATCTTTCTTTATCTCGATCGTCTGCGACCCTTTCAGGTGGAGAATCACAACGCATTCGCCTGGCCACTCAAATCGGATCTAATCTAGTGGGTGTTCTTTATGTCCTAGATGAGCCCAGCATCGGACTGCACCAAAAGGACAATGATAAGCTTATTAAGACACTTCAAGGCTTAAGAGATCAGGGTAATTCCGTTTTAGTCGTAGAACACGACGAGGAAACTATCGAGCGCGCCGATTTTGTCATCGATATTGGTCCCGGAGCGGGTGAGCACGGCGGAGAGATTCTTTTTCAGGGATCTCCAGAGGACCTAAAAAAAGAGTCTCGCGGACTCACAGGACAATACCTATCAGGAAAAATGAAAATAGAAATTCCGCACCAACGAAGAGCCGCTTCTGGTGGGCGGTATCTGAAACTTCTCGGAGCCAGACAGAACAACCTAAAAAATATTAATGTGAACTTTCCCCTGGGAACACTCATCTGCGTCACTGGGGTTTCCGGCTCTGGAAAAAGCACCCTTGTGATCGACACTCTTTTGACCGCTTTGCAACTTAAGTTTTCAGGACGCACGCAAAGTTTCAGCGATCTAGATGCCATGGAAGGGATCGAATATTTAGACAAGGTAATCTATGTCGATCAAAGCCCCATAGGAAGAACGCCCAGATCAAATCCCGCGACCTATACGGGCCTTTTCACCGATATTAGAGCCCTTTTTTCAGGCCTTCCAGAGGCAAAGGTGCGCGGGTATGGAGCCGGAAGATTCTCTTTTAATGTTGAGGGCGGCAGATGCAGCGCCTGCTCCGGTGATGGGAACCTTAAAATCACTATGAATTTTTTACCCGACGTCTACGTCCAATGCGAGGTCTGTCGAGGAGCTCGATATAATCGCGAGACACTTGATGTTCATTATCGAGGAAAAAGTATTGCCGATGTGCTTACAATGACCACAGAGCAGGCCGCACTATTTTTTGAGCGAGTTCCCCAAATCAAAAGCAAATTAACCACCTTATTAGATGTGGGCTTAGGCTATCTTCAGGTAGGACAAAATGCGGTAACTCTTTCTGGCGGAGAGGCTCAGCGAATTAAATTAGCAAAGGAATTAAGTCGACGAGCCACCGGAAGAACTATCTATATTTTAGATGAGCCCACTACAGGCCTACACTTTGAGGACGTTAGAAAGCTACTGCAAATTCTTCAACTATTAGTCGAGCACGGAAACACCGTAATAGTGATTGAACACAACTTAGATGTGATCAAACAGGCCGACTACTTAATTGATTTAGGCCCAGAGGGTGGCGGTGGTGGAGGAGAGATCCTTTTCCAGGGAACTCCCGAGGGTCTTTCTCTGGTAAATAACTCTTACACCGGTCGGTATTTAAAAAAGACCCTTAATAAATAAACTCTGCTCTGCAAATTTAGTTACACTCCATAAAACAAAAAAACCATCCATACCTTACGATACAGATGGTTTTCAAAACTATTTCTTATTGCTTTCTAGTTATAAAACTAGAATTTTCCAAGTAAACTTTGTGCTACTAGAAAGGTGACCACTACTAGTGTCTCTACGAATACTAAGGATAGAATCAAGGGAACAAACATAGATTTTTGTGCTCCTGGATTTCGGGAAACACCATCCATAAATGCCGCACCAATTTTACCCTGTGCTGTAGAGGCTCCTAGAACAGCCAAAGCCATTGCAAGACCCACCGAAAGCGGAAGGAGTGAACCCATTCCACCAGAAGCTGCATGAGCTCCCTCCTCTGCAAATACACTTGCCGAAGAGATTACCATTACCGTTAGCGCCAATTTACACATATTCATTAGTTTCATTTCTTACCTCCTAAAAAAAATTACTCTTCATGTTCCGTTGCCATCTGTACATAAACAGCTGTCAAAACCGCAAAAAGAAAGGCCTGAATCGTACAGACCACAACTCCAAAAAGCAACAGGGGAACTGGAACAATCCATTTACAGAGCTCCGCAAAAGCGCCGGCCAACATGTGATCGATATGCATGTTAGTTCTAAGACGTAATCCCAAGGTAAAGGGACGAATGACATGAGAAATCATCTCAACGCCCGCAATAGGAATTCCAAAAACACCTAATCCCATTAAAAAGTGTTTTCCATACCCAATCAGCCCGTTAGCTTTGACACCCATCCAATTGTAAAAAATGAAACTAGATATCCCCAAAGCAAATGCTATAGGAAATGCTGCGCTAGGAGAGGCCGACATAGGCAAAAGGCCTAAAAGATTATTTAAAAGTACATAAATAAAAATAGAGGCAATGAAGGGAAAGGCATAGGCCCCATAATGGTGACCGACAATACCCACGATTAAATTATAAAGCGCCTCGACCAGTAGATCGATAACGGAAAAGAGACCCACCTTGGGACGAGGAATCACATTTTCTTGAATTTTACCCTTAATAATCCGATTCACTAAAAGAGACACCACCAAAATAAGGACAAAAACTAAGACAGCACCATTAACACTCTCCCACTCTCGCTGTTGGGGCAAGAAGGGTAGCTTTGTGAGCCAGCTCTCGGGACCATGATGTGCGGAACCATGACTTTGCATTACGTTTAACTCCTATTTAACCCACTGTTAATACCCCCATTATTTTAATCTTTCAATAAAGATTCAATAGGTTGAATGATTTAAGTGGGCGTAGGGTTGATCGTCACAAATCAACCTTCCAAACAAAGTTGATCGTTCACTATCAACCGCTATTAAAGGCAGCGGTTCTTTTAGTCTGTGAGCTTAAATCTTTTAGCCGTAAATAGAATAAACCAAACCCCAAGAATCATGGCTAAAACGACAAGACTAATCATCCAGTACGGTTCGGTACCATATTGTTTGTCTAGCTTCGTACCAAAATACCAACCCGCACAGATCATAATCGCCTTGGTCATCACCGCATTTCCCATAATGATGGCGACCCTCAGTTTTTTGGTGTCTATTTTTATCATTTTCCCTCTTTTTTTATTCTGCCCTTAAGCTGCTCTATTCGAAACTGGACGATTCTGGGATTGGAATATCGACTTTTTACCCCTTCATAGGCCTGTAAAGCCGCTCTTAGTTTATTGGTTTGCTCTAAACACTGCGCAATTAAAAACTCGGCCTCCACCGTATATTCACCTTGATTATGATATCGACCTACCTGCTTAAAAGATTCCAGAGCAATGTCGTACTTACCTTCCATGTAATAGGTATTCCCAATTTCAAATCGGCTCTTTTCGATATATTGGCTTTTGGGAAAGCTCTCTATCAGTAGTTGATATTCTAGTCTGGCCTGATCAAAATTATTCTGCTTAAAAAACCCCTCCGCAGTTCTAAACTGAAAAAAATCGGTCTCCAAACTCTTGGGATTAAAGGTCATTAGCTTTTTATAGGCCGCAATAGCCTTGTCGGTGTCCTTAGCCTGCTCAAAAAAAAGATTGGCGACTCTCTTTTGAATCTCATAAACGGAAACAGGATCTCGACTTAATCGAATGGCCTCTTGATAGTTGAAAATGGCTCCTGCGTAATCCCTGCCATAGGTTTCTAGTGTGTGGCCCAACTTATACATCGATTTAATACCAAGCTTGCTTTCAGGATTAAGGGAAATAACTTTTCTGAGTAGTTCGATAGCTTCAGAATATTTTTCTTCCGTTAACTTGGCTTCAGCCGCGTCTAAAAGTTTTTCCTGTTTTCTTTCTGCGCAACCCGCAGAAAGAAATAATATAATTAAAAAAAAACTCTACTTCGCATTACCGTCACCCTTATCTGGATCTGCCTTACTTTTTACAATCGGTGATGTGGGTTTACCTTCAGTTCCTTCATCATCTTTTTCTACAATTTTTGCGACTGCGCCAACGCTTTCTCCGTCATCTAGCGAGATCAATCGGACGCCTTGGGCAACCCTTCCTACTTCAGAGATTTCCGAAACTCTGGTGCGAATTACCTTGCCACGATCAGAGGCCAAAATGAGATCGTCCTCATCTTTTACCTGTCTCACCGCAATGACAGGACCATTTTTTTCCGTGATCTTCA
This sequence comes from Bdellovibrionales bacterium, assembly GCA_009692515.1. Taxonomy (GTDB): domain Bacteria; phylum Bdellovibrionota; class FAC87; order UBA2466; family UBA2466; genus UBA2466. The sequence continues at coordinate 23,374 of SHZA01000005.1, read as the reverse complement.
TCGTAATAACGCCAGACCCCCCACGTCCTTGAACGCGATACTCCTCAAGTAAAGTTCTTTTGCCATACCCTTTTTGGGTGACGGTTAAAACTTGCGCGGTGCTGTCTTCTGGCGCCACAATTGCCATTCCAATCACCACATCATCGGTATCTAATTTCATTCCGGCTACACCACGCGCCGTTCTTCCCATGGCCCGCACATCTTGTTCTTCAAACCGTATGCTCTGCCCAAATTTACTTACAAGGATAATATGATTATTTCCGTCGGTAATTTTGGCATCCACCAGAAGATCGCCACCTTCAGTAGTGATGGCAATAATTCCTTTTTTCATCGGGCGAGAAAATAAACCTAGACTGGTTTTCTTGATCGTGCCCTGTCGAGTTACCATCGTAACGAACTCGTTTTCCTTAAATTCTTTTACCGGCAATACCGCCTGAACCCGTTCGTTAGTAGTAAGATTTAGTAGATTAACGATCGGTTTGCCCTTAGCGATCCGCCCTGCCTCAGGAATTTTATGAACCTTCAACCAATACACTCTACCCTGATCGGTAAAACACAAAATATTGTCGTGAGTCGTTGCCACAAAGATATCGGCAATAAAATCTTCCGCCTTAGTAGAAACACCGATAGACCCCTTGCCTCCTCTACGTTGAGAACGATAGGCATCAACTGAGAGTCGTTTGACATATCCAGAATAGGTGACGGTCACTACCATCTCCTCCTCTAAAATATAATCTTCCTGGGTCATTTCCTCTTGTTCGTCGATAAATTCTGTCCGACGAGCATCACCGAAATTTTTTCTCACCTCTTCTAATTCTTTGCCGATAATTGTTAATACTTTATTTTCATCGGATAGAATGGCGTTTAACTCAGCTATCGTAGCCATGGTTTCGTTATAATCTGAAACTATTTTTTCTCTTTCAAGGCCTGTTAAGCGTTGAAGTCTCATTTCTAAAATAGCCTTGGCTTGAACTTCAGAAAAAACAAACTTAGCAATAAGCTGTTCTTGGGCTTCGCTAGGATTGGTGGCCTTTCTAATAAGTGCTACGATTTCATCAAGGTTTTCAACGGCCTTTTTTAAGGCCTCTAAAATATGTGCTTTCTCTTCCGCTTTTCTTAAATCGAAAACGGTTCGTTTGGTAACGACCTCTTTCCTGTGTTGAAGGAAGGCTATCAAACAATCTTTGAGTGTTAAAAGTTTGGGTTGCTGATGATCGATTGCTAGCATGCTGATTCCAAAGGAAACGTGCATCTGCGTATTTTTATATAGCTGATTTAAAACAACACGACTGTCCTCGCCCTTTTTCAGATCAAAAACAACCCGCATTCCGGTTCGATCCGATTCGTCGCGAATATCGGAAATTCCTTCAACTTTTTTGTCTCGAATGAGTTCAGCAATGTGCTCAATGAGTTTGGCTTTATTGACTTGATAGGGAAGTTCTGTGACTACAATTCTTTGGCGATCCGCTTTAGCCTCTTCAACTTCTGCTCTAGCACGTAACTGAATAATTCCTTTTCCTGTATGATACGCTTCCTTAAGACCATTTCTTCCGTAAATAAATCCGGCTGTAGGAAAATCGGGCCCTGGAATAATTTGCATTAATTCTAAAATACTAATTCCTGGATTTGCGATAACTGCCTTTATTCCATCAATGATCTCTCTCAAATTATGCGGCGGAATATTGGTGGCCATTCCTACTGCAATTCCTGAGGATCCATTAACTAAAAGAGTCGGAATTCTAGTAGGAAGTACTGCCGGTTCTTGTAAAGAATTGTCATAGTTGGGATTAAAATTAACGGTCTCTTTTTCAAGGTCAGCAAGAACTTGATTAGAAATTTTATCTAGGCGCACTTCCGTATATCGCATGGCGGCCGCAGCATCTCCGTCTACCGATCCAAAATTACCCTGCCCGTCGATTAAGGTGTAGCGCATGCTAAAATCTTGGGCCATTCGCACCATGGTTTCATACACGGCGGTATCACCATGCGGGTGATACTTTCCAATCACATCACCAACAATACGTGCCGATTTTTTATAGGCTTTCTCGTAAGTATTTCCCATGTCATACATGGCATATAAAATTCTGCGATGTACCGGTTTTAACCCATCTCTCACATCGGGTAATGCGCGTCCCACAATGACAGACATGGCGTATTCGAGATACGCATCCTTCATTTGGTCTTCAATACTAACCTGACTAAGATGTACGTCTAAAATTTCCATTAGATATCCAAGCTTCTTACTTTAAGAGCATTTGCTTCGATGAAATCTCTTCTTGGTTTAACTTGATCACCCATAAGAACTGTAAAAATATTATCGGCCTCTACCGCATCCTGAACGGTAACTTGCAGTAAAGAACGCACCTTGGGATCCATCGTAGTCTCCCATAGTTGCTCTGGATTCATCTCTCCCAGACCTTTATATCGTTGAATCATGAGCCCCGTTTGGCCCACTTCAATCACATGTTTTTTTAATCCTTCAATGGTTGAAAAAAACATTTTGTTGTTGTCGGCATCTGCGACTTGATAAGGGGCCTTGCCAAGTTTCGAATAGGACTGAGTAATTTTTCTCATCTCTTGTAGTTGCGTTGAATTTAAAAATTCCCACGTAATTTTCGTGGTGGTTTTCAAATTATTTTTTGTCGAACTACATTCGGCTTGAAAAGAATCGTGTTCCTCGTCCTTAGTTAATACATAGGCAAAAAAGGAGTTGTTCTCTCTTTTAGTAACAATCGCTGAGTACTCATCCATTTTTTGTCGAAGGCCCCTCTCCGTTTTTAAGGTTTCCGGAGTCCAGGTTTCATCCATGGCTATTAAACGGATTAAATCTAAATCGGATCGTCGAGCAATAGAGGATAAAATATTTTCAAATTGCGTTACCTTTTTGAAAATGTTCTTTGCTGTTCCCGGCTCGATCTTTTCTTTTTCTTTATCTCCAAAAATTGAGACCTCTTCTAGGGCCTGCGAAAGTAAAAATTCTTCGAGGAAAGAATCATTTCTTAAATATCTTTCTACCTTTCCTTTTTTCACTTTATATAAGGGCGGCTGCGCAATGTAGAGATAGCCTCTCACAACGATTTCCGGCATCTGTCGATAGAAAAAAGTAAGTAGCAGCGTGCGAATGTGAGCACCGTCAACATCGGCATCGGTCATAATGATTACTTTATGATATCGAATTTTATTAACGTCGTAATCACCCACACCAATTCCGGTTCCTAGCGCCGTGATCAAGGTTCTAATCTCAGCAAATTCTAGCATCTTATCGAAGCGGGCCTTTTCAACGTTTAATATTTTTCCCTTCAACGGAAGAATCGCCTGGTTTTTTCGATCTCTTGCCTGTTTAGCAGAGCCACCGGCAGAATCTCCCTCAACCAAATAGAGTTCACAAAGAGCCGGATCTTTTTCCTGACAGTCTGCCATCTTGCCTGGTAATCCACCTAAATCTAATGCCGATTTTCTACGTGTGAGATCTCTCGCTTTTTTTGCAGCAATTCGCGCTCTTCCACCCTCTAACGCTTTGATCGCTATTTTCTTCGCAGCCCCTGGATTTTCCTGTAGGAAAATATTGAATCTTTCATTGGTTAAGTTTTCAACCAATCCTTTAACTTCAGAATTTCCCAATTTAGTTTTAGTCTGTCCTTCAAATTGAGGTGTGGAAACTTTAACACTGATAACGCAGGTCAGACCCTCTCGGATGTCCTCTCCAATTAATGTTTCGTCTAGTTCTTTGCTCAAAGGGCTCGCTTCAATATATTTATTTACCGTTTTGGTGAGCGCTGTTTTGAAACCCGCTAAATGAGTTCCACCTTCAATGGTATTAATATTATTCGCAAAGGTAAGAATGTTTTCTTTATACCCGTCATTCCACTGCATCGCGACCTCTAGGTAAATCCCTTTGGCTTCAGCATAAAAATAGATAGGTTCTTCATTTAATTTTGTTTTAGATCTATTTAAATATTCAACAAAAGATTTTATTCCACCCTCAGAAAAAAATTCTTGGTTTTTTTCCGTTCTCTCATCCACCAAAAGAATTCGTACTCCACGATTTAAAAAAGCTAATTCGCGTAATCGGTTAGAAATAATATCGAAACTAAATTCATGAACTTCAAATATTTCTTTATCGGGTTTAAAAAGAATTTTGGTTCCTGTTTTTTGGCTCACACCCACTTCAATTACAGGTCCTTGCGGTGTTCCTTTTTCGTATTTTTGTAGATAAACTTTTCCATCTCTTTTGACCTCGGCCTGACAGGTTTCAGAAAGAGCATTAACTACAGAAATTCCTACTCCGTGTAATCCACCAGAGACTTTGTAAGCATCATTATCAAATTTTCCACCCGCATGAAGGATGGTCATCACCACTTGAAGTGCAGAAACCTTTTCTGTTTTATGAATATCAACAGGAATTCCTCGTCCATCATCTTCAATTGTTGCGGAATTATCTACGTGAATAGTCACAATAATATTTTTACAATGGCCTGCCATGGCTTCATCGATAGAGTTATCCACGACCTCCCAAACTAGATGATGTAATCCTCTAGCTCCGGTATCGCCAATATACATACCCGGTCTTTTTCGAACCGCCTCTAGGCCTTCAAGGACTTGAATGGCATCAGCGCCATATCCTTTTCTAATTTCTGTAGTTTCATTATCAACAGGCATTTTTATTTTAATTTCTTCTAGCTCTTATTATTAAAAGGTTAATTTAAAAAATCAAATCCTCATCGGCATCACCACGCTAGTATGATTAGGCCCATCGGAGGAACGAATCACTCCGGGATTTTGTTTTCCTCGGATTTCTAAAATTATTTGTTTACCTTCCATTGTAGAAACGGCATCGATCAAATAACGAGAGTTAAAACCAATTTTGAATTCTTCGCCTGTGTAATCGATACTGATCTCTTCCTTAGCATCCCCTAATTCTGGACTTTGACTTGAAAGTTGCAGAACTCCAGGAGTTAAACTGAAGGTTAGACTACGAGATTTATCGGACGACATCAAAGAAATTCGTTTAAGTGATGCCAGAAAGGCTTCTCGGTCCACAGAGATAGTATTAATCGCCTTTTCAGGGATGATACGACGATAATCGGCATATTTCCCCTCTATCAACCGCATAGATAAGAAGATATTGTCTCTTTTCACAAACAACATCTTCCCTCTGATAGTTACAAAAAAATCCTCTTTACCTTCAGACAGAAGACGTCTTAGTTCATTTAATCCTTTTCGAGGAACAATGATCCCATCTTGAAAAAGTTTCCAAGCGCTTTCATCAAATAAAGTTTCTGGGTTATCGACTAAAGAAAGGCGATGAGCATCGGTGGCCACCATACGAAAAACTTTTTTTCCTTTGTCGGCACCCTCAATGGTATTTTCTAGAGTTTCAAAATAAACACCATTCAAGTGATAACGCGCTTCGTCGGTAGATGCGGCGTATAAAGTTTTATCGAGCATAGCCATCACAGCCTGGCCATTCATTCTAACAAACTGCTGTTTTTCTTCTGAGGAAAAGCTAGGAATTTCTGGAAAGTCTTCCGATGGAAGTCCTACGATGTTAAAAACCGATTTGTTCGCCTTTATTTCTAGTCGATTATTTTCCCTTGTCTGAAATTGAATTAAGGTATTTGGAAGTTCTCTCACGATATCTAAAAGACTTCTCGCCTTCACAGTTATGGATCCCTCTTCTATGATTTCAGCAGGTAAAATCGACTGAATTCCAACCTCTAAATCTGTGGCAGATAAAGACAATCCATTTTTTTCTGTTTTTAAAAGTGCATTAGACAAGATGGGCATCGTAGTTCTTCGCTCTACCACATTCTGTACACGTTGGAGTCCTAACAACAATTGGCTTTTCGAAATCTGTAATTTCATGATTCCCCCTGAGTTCCTTCTTCTTATCTTTTTCCCTATCTATATATATATAGATCTATAGTAGTAGTAGTTAGCATTGTTGATAAGTTAACAACTCAGTTAACTACTTAATACCATTAACGATGATCCTGTGGATAACCGTGTGGATAACTTTTTAAAACCTGTGGATAAGCTGTGGATGAAAAGTTATCAACAAGTTATCAACAAACAATTAACAAACAATTAACAATGTTTTCAACATAGTTATTAACAATGCCCCTAAATAAAGTCTTACCTAGTTATCCACATATGGCAATAGTAACGTATATCAATGGTTGTTTATCATCGATTTACGCCCTTGATTCGTTAATTTCGAGACGCTCCGTTTCATAAAAGTACAAAAAAGTGTTTAAACTACCTAATGAGACTTTCAATTCGCGCAATGTTGTTCTCAATTTCCGGATTTGTTTTTGAACGAGAAATGATCTCATTCACACCGTGGAGAATCGTTGTGTGGTGGCGATTACCCATAAAAGCTCCGATTTCAGGAAGTGACATCATCAAATGTTTTCTGAGTAAATACATACAAATTTGTCGGGGTTCGCTCAAAACACGGGCTCTTTTGTCGGCCTTTAAATCGATTATTTTTAATCCGAAAGTAAGCGCGACCAATTTTAAGATCCCATCCGGCGTTAGTTGGTGTCTTATTTTTGGCACCAAATCTCTCAGGGTTTGTTGTGCGAGCTCCATAGTGATTAAGGTATGGTTCAGCGAAGCATGCGCTTGCAATCGGTGTAGCGACCCTTCTAGCTCACGAATATTTGAGGTAACGTGAGAGGCAATATAGTGAGCTACTTCATCGGGAAGTAGAATATTTTGTTCCTCCGCTTTATTTTTTAAAATAGCCACGCGAGTTTCAACCTCGGGAGGTTGAACATCGGCGACTAATCCCCATTCAAATCGAGTTTGAAGTCTGTTTTCTAACCCAGAAATATCCTTGGGGTAACGATCGGAGGTGATCACGATCTGTTTTCTAGATTCATGAAGATAATTAAAGGTATAGAAAAACTCCTCTTGAGTTCTTTCCTTTCCCGCTAAAAAGTGAATGTCATCGAGTAAAAGAACATCACAACTCGCGCGATACTTTTCGCGAAACTCCCTCATTCTATCGATGCGAATCGCTTGAATGAGTTCATTGGTAAATGCCTCACTTGTTAGAAATAAAACCCGAAGGTTGTTTTGGGTTTTAAAAATTTCATGTCCAATGGCGCGAAGGAGATGCGTTTTTCCGAGTCCCGCGCCACCAAAAATAAAAAGAGGGTTGTAACATTGTCCTGGTTGTCTTGAGACGGCCTGGCAGGCGGCATGAGCAAATTGGTTAGAAGACCCAATCACAAAAGTTTCAAAGGTATATTTTGGATCAAAAGGACTCACTGAAGAGGGAGACAAAAAAGCGGGTTGTGTTTCTACGGAGGCCGTTTTAAAAACGAAAAGCTCTACCCGTTTTGTATCCAAAGAAAGCTCTTTCAGGGCAAGTCTCATAGGAGACAAACATTTTTCTTCAAAACTTTCTTTGGTAAATCGATTAGGAAAAGATAACTCTAAAGCAGCGTCAGTTTCTAAACAGGACGTAGGTTCGACTAGCGTGGAAAAAATATGACCGGGTAAAGATGCTTTTAACCGATCTCGAATCTGTAACCAAGATTTTGAACTCATACTGGTAATTTTAAGGCCCTGCCCCACCCGTTGAGGCAAACAGCTAACAAAGCAGATTTCTTTTGGCAACCCAAAGCACGGTAATTCATAGAAGTAGTTTTATTGACAACAAATGAAAACAATTTATGACGACCTACAAGCAGTGAGTTTGGGCCTGTAGCCATTTGCTAAAGGAGATAAATTGGGTGGGAGCGGTCGGTGGTGCAGAAGATTTGAATAGGGGCCAGCAAAGGGTTTGACACGGGCTGTAGGAATCAATAGGATGCAACGGTTTAAACATAAGATTACTTAAGTAGAGGTTTCAAGTGAAAAGAACATATCAACCCAGTCGGATTAAGCGAAAAAGAACCCACGGTTGGCTGAAGCGAATGAGCCGCAAAGATGGACGGGCTTTATTAGCCAGACGTCGCCGTAAAGGTCGAAGAAGATTAGTTGTTTGCCTTGGTGGAAAATAGCATCGGTACGTTGGAAGAGAAGATTAAAGCACCTTCTCGTTGTCAGAAGCTTGCTAAAACAACCAGGTTAAAAAAGAAAAAAGACTTTCGATTTTCTCGGTTTGAGCGGGTAAAAACAGGGTTTTTTACCTTTGTTTTTACTCGTGAAGGTAAGGGTCGATTGGGTCTTTCCTTATCCAAGAAGGTGTTAAAAAGTGCAGTAGCCCGAAATAGAATTCGGAGATTGTTGCGAGAGGTTTTTAGAAAAAATCTTGATAGTTTTCAGGGGATTGACGTTAATGTACTTGGGTTAAGTTCATTAACCACGCAGTGGAAGAGATTGGGCCTTTTAGAAGTTTCAGAAGAGGTAAATGAGTTTATTAAATACATCGGCCGGCCTAAAAACATCAGATAAAAGCAGATGCAGGAAATAGTGTGAAAGAGGGAATTCGCTTAATCTTTTGGGCTGTATCTAGAGGACTTCACCTGTTGTTTTCTTTTGGTGGTTGTTGTCGGTTTGAGCCTACCTGCTCCGTTTATTGTGGAGAGGCAGTGATTAAAAAGGGGTTTTTGGTTGGGGGTTGGCTGGGAATTAAGCGACTTTTAAGTTGTCATTCCTTCGGGCCTCACGGTTTTGATTCGATAGTTTAAAAAGGGAAAGATAAAGTATGGCATCCAAAACTTGGTTAGCAGTTTCATTAATGCTTTTAATTTGGTTGACCTACATGCGATGGTTTGCACCCATTCCAACACCGACAGTTTCGACACAGAGGGTTGAAGAGCTTGCCGCGGTCCAGACCGCTAAGTCTGGGATTAAAGAAGCTGGAGGGTCTCCGCAGCAAGCCCCTGGTTTAATGAAGGCATCAGATTTTTCTCCTATTGTTTTGGATCGGAGAGTTATCCAAATAGTAACGCCTAATATGGATTTATTGTTTTCCAATAATGGAGGCAAGATTGTCACAGCAAACCTTCCTAAGTTTCATGAAACTATCGATAATCACTCGCCCTTAATTAGCCTGGTGTCTCCGGAAAAGACCTCCTTGGCCCTATCGACTATTTTTACAGATCCAAATTTAGCAGAGTTTTCACGGGGGGCTTATGACGCCAAGCGCCTTGGAAATGTGGTTACCTTCTCTAAAGCCACAAAGAAGGCGGTTGTCACAAAAGAATATCGAGTTTCAGAGAATTCAAATTTTATCGATGCAGACGTTACTATTACCTTTCCAAAAGGGGCCCAAAAAGAGTGGGGAAATCTTTTGATTCCAGTGGGAACTAATGAAAGTGAGCAATTTGATGCCCAGCTTCCATTGAAGTCTTGGGAGGTTGTGGTTTATCAAAATGATGAGATCAAACGTGTCTCGATAGAAAAACTGCGAAAAGATGATGAAGCGGTTCAACAGGGGCATACCAACTGGGTGGCCTTTGGAAATCGATATTTTTCAAATGTCGTTATTAATCAAGAAAGTCAGATAAACCCAGATGTGGTTTACAAAAAGACCGAGAATTTTAATGGGGTCTATTTAAGGTATCCGATTGTTTTGAAAAAGGATCAAACGGAACTTAAGTTTGCTCTCAGGTTTTATGTGGGGCCTAAGGATTACAATGAACTCTCAAAGGTTCCTGGGTTAAAAAAATTGATCGATTATGGAACCTTTGCAGTGGTAGCCTATCCGTTATTAGAGCTGCTTAGATTTTTTCATAAATTCATTCATAACTTCGGTGTCGCCATTATTCTTCTCACCATTTTAGTGAGGGCGCTATTTTATCCACTATCTCAAAAAAGTATGAAGTCGATGAAGGCTATGCAAAAGCTTCAACCGCAAATTGCCGCGATTAAAGAAAAACATAAGGACGATCAGAAAAAACTAAACGAAGAGCAAATGGCTTTGTTTAAAGTACACAAAGTGAATCCTGCTGGGGGATGTTTGCCGATGTTGGTTCAATTGCCAGTTTTTATTGCGTTGTATGCAGTCCTTGGAAATTCTATTGAGCTATTTCACGCGCCATTTTTTGGTTGGATTCAGGATTTATCTACTAAAGATCCCTTCTATATTTATCCCGTTTTAATGGGAGCGGCCATGTTCCTACAGCAAAAAATGACTCCAAGTGCTGGAATGGACCCGGCGCAGCAAAAAATGATGTTGTTCATGCCGGTGATTTTTACCTTCATGATGATTAATTTACCTTCGGGGCTTACCCTTTATATTTTTGTAAGTACACTGCTAGGTGTGATTCAGCAGGGTGCTCTCAAAGATAAAAAGGGATCACTTCCGCAACTGGCGTAGTTATGTTGCGTAAAAACCTAAGTTTAGCGGACACTATTTTTGCTCTTACTACGGGAACCCTTCCCTCCGCAGTGGCGATTGTAAAGTTGTCTGGAAGCCAGGCATTTACCATTGCAGATCGTTTGTTTTTCTCTAATGGCGAAACACTTTCTAAAAAGCGAGCTATGTGGTTTGGCGAGCTTCGCGCGAGTACGCAGAAAAAAATTGATGACATTGTACTGATTAGTTTTGTGGCACCCCACTCCCATTCTGGCGATGATACGATAGAGTTTCACTGTCATGGATCTATTGCCGTGGTACATGCCCTAGAGAAGGAGCTGTTACTTCACTTGGCTCGTCCTGCTGAAAAAGGGGAGTTTTCATATAGGGCAATGTTGAATGGAAAGCAGACGACAGCAGAACTAGAGAACCTAGCCGATGTATTTAAGGCCGTTCATACCGCAGATCTAGAGGCCATCTATTCCAGAAAAGATGGAGAATTAGAAAAAAAGATCGGTAGTTTGAGATCTAAATTAATTGGACTACAGGCCCTGTTAGATACCGCAGTAGATTTCTCTGAGGAATACGCAACCGTTTCTGAGCACTCATTGAGCGTAATTGATCAGATTACTCGCGAGTGCTCAGAGGTTACTCAGAGATACTCACGCTTTCGGGGTGGAAACACCCTCCCAAAATTGGTGTTGGTGGGTCGGCCTAATGCTGGAAAGTCGTCCTTATTTAATTCTATATTGGGAAGGTATCGGGCTATCGTTTCCGAAGAGCCAGGAACCACTCGAGATGTAATCGAGGAAACATTCGAAATTCTAGATCGTCCATGGACCGTAGTGGATACCGCCGGAATTAGACCGACGGTTAATACCATTGAAAAGGAGGGAATTGAATTGGGCGCCGCCTTTTTGGCCTCTGCCTCAATGTGGATCTTGGTAGTTGATGGAACCGAAGGAATCACCGAGAAGGAAAAAGAACTTTTAAAAAAATACGCTGAGACCCCCCATTTTATTCTCTGGAACAAGAAGGATCTTTCTGGCTGGCGGGCCGTTTCTAAAGAACTGGAAGCGATTACAGTGTCTGGTTCGGTATTTTCTAATATAGAGATGGAGATATTTTGGCAGAAACTAGAGGGTCGAAGCCAAACGATTGTTTTAGGGCAAAGCGGGCCTATTCCTACTGCCGTGCAGGCAAGTCGCCTGGAAGGGGTTTTGCTTTTGTTAAATGAGATGAGACAAACGGTACTTCTTGGTCTTCCGCCTGAAATCTTATCAGAAAAAAACCGAAACATTATGGTACAGATTGAAAATGTGGTAGGGAAGGTCGATGTCGATGAGGTTTTAGGTCGGATTTTCTCCGATTTTTGCATTGGAAAGTAATAAATTGTTCCACGTGAAACATTTTGATGTGGTTGTGATTGGTGGCGGACACGCTGGCTGTGAGGCGGCTCTTGTCTCGGCTAGAATGGGCAGCTCTACACTTCTTGTGAGTATGGATCCCTCAAAGATTGCAGAAATGTCATGCAATCCATCCATTGGTGGCGTTGGCAAAGGCCAGCTGGTTAAAGAGATTGATGCCCTAGGTGGCGAGATGGGAAGAAATGCAGACTTTACAGGGATTCAATTTAAAAGATTGAACACCAGAAAAGGGAGCGCAGTTCAATCCTCAAGATGTCAGGCCGATAAAAGGCAATACGCTTTACGAATGCAAAGGGTGATTAAGGAAACTCCCGGACTAGAGGTCTATCATGGAGAGGTCAAGGCTCTACTGGTTGAAGGCTCTACAATTAAAGGAATTAGAACGCTAAAACATAATGGCGAGTCTGAAGAGGTTTATGCAAAGGCCGTGGTTATTACTGCGGGTACCTTTATGAAGGCGGTAATGCATACGGGACTTGAAAAGTCGGAAGGCGGGCGATTTGGAGAGGCCCCGTCTTTAGGTCTTTCCGATCACCTTAGGGATCTGGGATTTAAACTATTACGTTTGAAGACGGGAACACCAGCGAGACTGCTTTCTGAGTCTATCGATTTTTCACAGATGGAGGAGCAACAAGGCGATCAACCGCCCCATAAGTTTAGTTTCTGGGATAGCTCAATCGCCCTGCCCCAAATATCCTGCTTTCTTACCTTTACGAATGAAAAAACGCACCAGGCGATAAGAGATAATCTGCATCGATCACCTTTATATAGCGGAGAGATCAAAGGCGTGGGTCCAAGATATTGCCCCTCTATCGAAGATAAGGTAGTAAAATTTCCAGAAAAAAATAGACACCAGCTGTTTTTTGAACCCGAGGCCCTAGATTCTAATTGGATCTATCCCAATGGCATCTCTACAAGTCTGCCCGCAGATGTGCAGGATACCTTTATTAGAGCGATTCCCGGATGCGACCAGGTAAAGATAGCTAGATATGGTTATGCTGTTGAGTATGACTGTATCGACCCAAAACAATTAAAGGCCACCTTAGAATCGCAAGAGGTGAGCGGTCTATTTCTTGGAGGCCAGGTTAATGGGACCTCAGGCTATGAGGAGGCCGCCGCGCAGGGCTTGATTGCGGGAATTAATGCGGCTCTATTATCCCAAGGACGCGACCCATTCACCCTATCTAGAACCGAATCGTATATTGGAGTTATGATAGATGACCTAACATCCCTTGGAATCAATGAGCCCTATCGAATGTTTACCTCAAGAGCAGAATATCGACTCTCATTAAGAGAGGACAATGCAGACCAACGCCTGAGCCAATACGCACTGGCTTTAGGACTGCTCAGCGAAATTCAGAAACAGCAGCTAGAGGAACGAATTCAGATCATTAAGGCCACCCAAATATTTCTTAAAAAGACATTTCTAAAACCCACTGAAAAGGTACAGGCTCTTCTGGCAAGTAAAGGACTCTCCCCAATGGTTCATGGACAAAATCTAGACTCCTTGATTAAACGACCCGAACTATCATTAATAGAGGTCTTGGCGGTATCCGATGTCACAGCCCCAGCAATCCTTGATCGCCAAACAGCTGAGACCATAGAAATAGAGGTCAAATATGAAGGTTATGTGGCCATGCAAAAATTGGAGATCGAACGACTAAAAAAACTTAAAACCATGATCATTCCTTCCGTTTTGAAATATAGCACCGTCTCAGGACTCTCGATTGAGACAAGAGAGAAATTGGAAAAATTTAGACCTGCCACACTAGCCGATGCCGCCAATATTTCCGGAGTTACCCCAGCAGCTCTTTCAGCCCTCTCTTTTCATATTCGACAAAAAACGGATCTCCTTCATAAAACATTATGCTAACTGAACACTTTAAAAATTTTACAGATAAATTCCCAAACCTAGCAAAGCCTACTGAAAGAGAGATCGAACTCTATGAAGCCCACTTCGCACTGCTGAAAAGCTGGAACGAGAACATGTCTCTGGTTTCTCGAAAAAGTATCGAGAGGTCCTTTGCCTCCCATTACGTAGATAGTATTTTTATTTCCGATTTTGCGGATTCAAAAAGAAAGAATCGCCCCATATTTGATCTCGGTACGGGTGCTGGATTTCCGGGTGTGATCACGGCTATTCGTTATCCTAAAGCACAGGTAAATATTTATGAGCGAATGCTAAAGAAGCAGGGCTTTCTTCAGGTAGTACTCACCACACTAAATTTAGAGAATATTAGGTTGGGCGGAGACTTTCCTATGGAGAGACAAACGGGCCTATTTTTGGCCAGAGCAGTTCTTCCTCCCGCAGAACTATTTAAATTCATGGGCGCTCGCATGACAGAATCTAGCACGTTGATTTTAAATGTGGGCGGAAGCAGCGACCCCATAGTTTGTGGAAAAGGCTTTGTGAAAACTGGAGAGCTTTATTATGAGCTTCCAATGGACTGTGGCCCTAGACGAGTTGAGAGTTTTGACTATGTTCCACGTGGAACAAAATAGACCCAATTTTGTTCCACGTGGAACACCCCATCGATTTCTATTTTGAAAATAAATTTTCGCCTATTAAATTAAGATCGGTGAGCGCGTAAAATAAAACAGAGGAACTTACTGCCCAACAGATCCTATTTATTGTGGAGTGTCGAGGAGAGACCCCGTGATAAATTAAAATATGATGGTTGATCAAAGAGAGAGTAGGAATTCCGGAAACATTTTTCTAGTGTGCGCCGCGGCACAAATAATTCAAACAATGGACAGAAAAAAAAGAGCGATTTTAGTTACAAAGAAACAGGATTCGATATTTATTATTAATAAAAAATTTTGAAGATCTAAAATTAATATGATAAAAATATCAAACACATATTTTAACTAGGTCCGTACAAAATTATGGCAAACATTATAGCAATTGCGAATCAAAAGGGTGGAGTCGGAAAAACCACGACAGCAGTGAATCTTGCGGCTTCGGTTGCTGCTGCTGAGAAAAAAGTTTTATTAGTGGATCTTGATCCGCAGGGAAATGCATCGAGTGGATTAGGCATTCAAAAAGGATTGTTCATTGATAAAAACATTTATCATGTTCTAATCGACGATTTACCAATGCGAGAGGCCATCTATCCCACCGACCTTGAGTTTTTAAAGGTTTGTCCCTCAGACAACAATTTGAGTGGTGCAGAGATTGAATTAGTTCAGGCTATTGCACGAGAGACTAGATTAAAAAATGCCTTTGAAGAGTTATTAAAAGCTGAAGGCATGAAGTTTGATTATATTTTTATCGACTGCCCGCCCTCTTTAGGTCTTTTAACACTTAATGCCTTAACAGCCGCCAACTACTATTTAATTCCACTTCAGTGCGAGTATTATGCAATGGAAGGATTGGGACAGTTTTTACATACGGCAGAGCTTATTCGAAAAGGATTAAACAAAGATTTGCAGCAGCTGGGAATTTTATTAACGATGTTTGATTCTCGAAATAATCTTTCAAGACAGGTGGTAACTGAGGTGAAGAGTCACTTCAAGAGTACTGTATTTGATACGGTGATTCCAAGAAATGTAAAATTGAGTGAGAGTCCTAGCCATGGAAAACCTGTGTTGCTCTATGACATTAGCTCTACAGGATCTCAGAGTTATTTAAGCTTAGCCCAAGAGGTTATAAGGCGATTAGAGGGGCCTGAAAAAACGGCAGAGACAAAACCCCAAGTAAAGGTTGAGACTGAGGAATCGATTACGGAAGATATTTTATCAATTCCAGTAGAAATTTTAAATGAAATTAGAATGACCGAACAGAAAGGTATCGAACATGGCAACTCTTGATCTTGACAGAAAAAAACCACTGGGACGAGGCTTGGCCTCTTTAATTCCCGAGGCGCAGGGCCCAGAAGGCACATTGCCAGGCTCTCAATATAAGAAAGATTTCTTTTATTGTGATATCGAAAAGATTGTTCCTAATACCTATCAACCCAGAAAAATTTTTAAAAAAGAGGCTCTCGATGAGCTTGTAGAGTCGGTTAAGGTTCATGGAATCATTCAACCTTTAATTGTTAGACAAAAAGATGGCCGATATGAATTGATCGCCGGTGAGCGTCGATGGCGAGCTGCTCAGCGTGCGGGGCTTAAACAGGTTCCTGTAGTAGTAAAAGAGATCGATGGCGACCAAACCTCCTTAGAAATGGCGATCATTGAAAATATTCAACGAGAAGATTTAAACTGTATTGAAGAGGCGATTGCCTACCAACAATTGATGGATGAATTTCAATTGTCTCAAGAAGATATTGCAACGCGTGTTGGAAAAAACAGAGCAACTATTGCCAACATGTTGCGCTTACTAAGATTGCCAGCAGTGATTCGCGAAGACATCACGGCGGGTAATATAACGATGGGTCATGCTAGAGCATTGTTATCTTTAGAATCGGCCGATGACCAAATGGCCGTTCGCGAAATGATAGTGAAGAAAAAACTATCTGTTCGTGAAACAGAGCGCAAAGTGAACGAATATCTTCGCGACAAAAATAAGGATACCACCACACCGACGCCAGAAAATATTCATGTAAGAGCTCTAGAAGAGGATCTCAAGAGAATTTTTGGAACCATGGTGAAAATTGTGGGTTCTGAAAAGCAGGGATTAATTCAAATTACCTATTCAACGCGCGAAGATTTAATGCGCCTTGCTGATCAGCTAAAAGGGGAAAATGTTTCAACGCAGAACGGATCCATTTGACCTTCCCTCTGGAAGTCATGAAATAACGGTGGTGCTCCAAAAGGGCTGTCACTTAGAAGGTCGCTTACAGTTTGAAGGAACTGCCCGCATTGATGGCAGCTTTAAAGGGGAGATCTTTACACCCGACATCTTAATTATTGGAGATGAAGCACAGGTTACGGGCCAGGTAGAGGCCGATGTTGTGATTATTTCAGGCCATTTTTCAGGTGACGTATATGCAACGCAGCGAGTCGAGATACAGGCTCCAGCCGTAGTTCGTGGCACCATTCAGACTGCGATACTTCAAATTGAGGAGGGGGCTGTCTTTGATGGAAAAACAAAAATGCTAGGCCCTCTTCCCGGTCTACCCCGCCAAACAAAATCAAACTAACGACTAAGACCTTTGAAACACTGGCTAAAAAGCCGATCCCCTTCCTTGACACGCCCATTCCTCGGCTGTAAATAAAAGCATCTAAACTGTGTACGCAGTGCCAGTTTTGAACCGGACAAAGATGCTAAGAGGAACGCCATGCAGATAATGGAAGGGCTTGTATTAAATCAGCAGTTTGCAATCGAGTTTTCGATTCAGTTAGCCCTGTTTTTATCTAGTTTATTTGTCATGAACCTATGGGTTTTCAAACCCCTCCTAGAATTAATCCACATTCGAGAACAAAAAACCCACGGACTTAAAGATGCCGCTGAAAAAGCAAAACTAAAAGCGGAGAAACTAAAAGCAGATTACGAAAATTTTATAAAGGCAGAGCATCGCACCACCTCGTTGTGGATGGATGAGGAACGAAAGAAAATTTCTGAAGAGGAACATCGTATTACTCAAGCCGCGCGTGATGACGTAGGTGAAAAACTAAACGGTCTTAGAAAACAGATAAAAACTGATGTCGAAAAGGCTAGGGCAGATCTCTCCCCGTTAATTTCAGATTTTGCCAGCCGAATTGCTAGTAAATTGGTGGGAAAAACTGTGAGTATTGCAGGCATAAATAGTGATTTAAAAAAAAACTTAAATAATCGACCGGTAATACAAGGGTAGAGATGGAAACAAGTACAGTCATTGCGAGCCTCTTAAATTTCGGTGTGGTGCTTTTTGTTTTAGTTTATTTTAGTAGAAAACCGTTTGGACAATTTTTAGTAGCCCGTTCCGAATCGGTAAAAAAACAGATCGGTGAAGCAGAAAAACTTTCTCTTGAAGCAAATGCAGCGCTCGCAAAATGGGAGAGTCATTGGAATCTGGCCCAAACTCACGCCAAACAAAACCATATCGATGCCGTAGAGAGCCTAAAAAAATTCAAAGAAAAGGCGATCCTTGAGGCGAAGCAGGAATCTGAGCGAATAAAAAAAGAGGCAGAGTTGATGAGTGTGGGTGAAACGGTCAAAGCAAAAAAAGCCTTACAACGAGAGGCCATTGAAAGAAGTGTTGAGCTTGCTGAGCTTTATTTAGGAGAACACCTACCTGCGCAGGATAAGCATAAGCTGGTATCGGAATTTGTGGAGTTGGTAGGTCATGGCACAAGATAAAGTTTCATATCGGTACGCCAAGGCGATTTTTGATTATGTTAAGGATGGAGCGAATCTCCGATCCTTAATTGCAGAACTAAAAGAGTTTGCACAAACCGTAAGCACTCATTCGGAACTATCCTTGGTATTAACAAGTGATATTTATTCCACAGAAGATCGCCATGCTATTTTGAAGGACCTGTTTTTAAAAAAATCTTTATCAGAAACTGCTAAGCGAGTTTTATTGGTTTTGTCCTCTGCGAAACGACTGGGTTTAGTCGCTTCTATTGCAGAGAGATTGCAGCTAATTCTTTTAGAGTCTACTAATGTCATGCCGCTAATTGTAGAAACAGCCACGACACTTGAAGCAGATGAAAAGAAAAAAATTGAAGAAAAATTTCAGACACTATTAGGAAAAAAGGTAGAGGCTACTTATATCGTAGTTCCCTCATTAATTGGGGGACTGAAAGCCACTGCCGGGGGCCGGACTTACGATGGCTCCTTAGTAGGCTGGTTAAATAGTTTTGAAGATATTTTAATTTCGGGTTAATTGGAGGAAAGATGCAGCAAATTCGTGCCGATGAAATCAGTGACATAATTAGAAACCGCATTGAAGACTTTGATAAAGAGGTTCAAGTTGCTGAAACGGGAACCGTTCTCAATGTGGGAGATGGTGTGGCCCGAATCTATGGTCTTCAAGGAGCCATGGCAGGTGAAATGGTTGAGTTTCCCGGTGGACTTTTCGGTGTTGTTTTAAATCTTGACGAGGAAAGTGTCGGAGTTGCAGTTTTTGGAGAGGTTGTAGGGGTCAAAGAAGGTGACGTAGTTAAGCGCACTGGAAAAATTCTTCAGGTTCCTGTGGGAGAAGCTTTGGTCGGTCGAGTGGTAAATGCTTTAGGCCAGCCGATTGACGGTATGGGCGCTATTGAATCGAAGGAATTTAGAAACATAGAAATTAAAGCTCCAGGAATCGTAAAACGCCAATCGGTGAGAGAGCCTTTACAAACTGGGATTAAAGCGATTGATGCGATGGTTCCTATCGGTCGTGGGCAGAGAGAACTTATTATTGGCGATCGCCAAACTGGAAAGACTGCAATTGCGCTGGATACTATCATCAACCAAAAGGGCCAAGGGGTGTTTTGCATTTACGTCGCCATTGGACAGAAAAATTCTACCGTCGCGCAGGTAGTAGACAAGCTTCGTTCAGCGGGTGCCATGGAATATACTATTGTGGTTTCAGAAACGGCGAGTGCCGCAGCTCCGCTCCAATACATTGCGCCTTATGCGGGTGTCACTATGGGAGAATGGTTCCGTGATAATGGAAAGCATGCTCTTATCGTTTATGACGACTTAACTAAACAGGCGGCTGCTTATCGACAACTATCTTTATTGCTAAGACGTCCGCCGGGTAGAGAGGCCTATCCTGGAGATGTCTTTTATATTCACAGTCGTTTATTAGAACGGGCTGCGAAATTGAGTGACAAAGAGGGTGGCGGAAGTTTAACAGCACTTCCTATTATTGAAACTCAGGCCGGTGACGTATCGGCCTACATTCCTACCAACGTAATTTCGATTACCGATGGGCAGATATTTCTAGATACGGATCTTTTTTATTCTGGAATTCGTCCAGCTATTAACGTGGGCCTTTCTGTTTCTCGTGTGGGTGGAAGCGCTCAAACGAAAGCGATGAAATCTATTGCAGGTAATTTGCGTCTGACCTTGGCGCAGTACCGAGCGATGGCGGCATTTGCTCAGTTTGGCTCCGATTTAGATAAGGCCACACAAGATCAATTGGCTCGAGGAGAGCGAATGGTCACCATCTTAAAACAGGGACAGTACGTTCCCTTGTCGATGGAAAAACAGGTGGTAATTATTTACGCGGGTACCTTTGGATTCTTAGATAAAATTCCGGTGGACCGTGTGGGTTCTTACGAAAAAGGATTGTTTGAGTTTATTGATCAAAAATATCCAAAACTATTTGAAGAAATCAAAACTAAAAAAGCCATTGATGACCAAGTGAAAACTAGTTTGACGAAGGCTTTAGAAGAGTTTGGGACAACTTTCGCGTAGAGAGAAAAGCTAATGGCAGATCGCAAGGAAATACGAAAACGAATTGGCTCGGTTCAAAACACACGGCAGATCACGCGTGCTATGAAAATGGTAGCGGCTGCTAAGCTGCGCCGATCTCAAGAGGCCATTTTAAACACAAGGCCTTTTGCTTATCGTATTTATTCGATTCTGCTTTCACTTTTTCAACAAGAGGGAATTCAGCATCCTCTTTTAGTTTCGCGCGAAGAAAAAAGGGTTCGATTAATTGTGGTGGCAGGTGACAGGGGTCTTTGTGGATCCTTTAATGCCAATGTATTTAAAGAGGCGCTGAAATTTATAAAGGTAAAGCAGGCTGCGGGAGTGGAGGTGACTCTCGACGTGATTGGCAAAAAAGCGCAGGACTTTTTTAAAAAACGACATCCTATTTCTACCTGTCATGAAGGACTGTTAGGAAAGGTAACTTACGCAAAGGCCTCTGCTATTGCGCATGAAATTTTAGAGGCCTACCAAAAAGAGGAGTTCGACGCCATTTATTTGGTCTACAACGAATTCAAATCTGCGATTCAGCAAAATATAACTACAGAGAGACTCATTCCTATTTCCACCGAGGCCCCCGAAGGGGTAGTGGGAATTTTAAAGGCCGGAGAGGATCTGCGACTTAAAAGTTATATTTTTGAACCCTCAAAAACAGAAATTTTAAATGAAATTGTGCCCAAGCATTTTTATATGCAGTTTTTTAGATGTGTTTTGGAATCGGTAGCAAGTGAGCATGGCGCGCGAATGTCGGCTATGGAAAGTGCGACAAAAAATGCATCGGAGATGATCGATCATCTCACCTTGCTGTATAACAAAGCACGACAAGCAGCGATTACAAAAGAGTTAATGGAGATCATCGGTGGCGTAGAGGCCATGACCTAGACGGAATATTTTTTTAGTTTTAAGGAGAAACAGACAATGGCGTCGATTGAAAACTTTGGAAAAATTACACAAGTGGTGGGACCTGCGGTAGACGTAGCTTTTGTTCCGGGCCACCTTCCCCCAATCTATAATGCTTTAAAGCTTAATAATCCGAGCTTAGGTAAAGAGGCGGATAATCTCACTCTTGAAGTGGCCCAGCATCTTGGTGACGGAGTCGTTCGTTGTATTGCAATGGATGGAACGGATGGTTTAACCAGAGGCATGAAGGTTCGTGATACCGGAGCCTCAATTCAAATGCCGGTGGGACGAGAGGCCTTGGGTAGAATCTTAAATGTCATTGGAGAGCCCGTAGACGAAATGGGTCCAGTGAATGCAAAAAAATATTATTCGATTCACAGAAAACCCCCTGCTTTTGAAGACCAAAGTACATCGGTACAAATATTAGTAACCGGAATTAAGGTGGTCGATCTTTTGGCCCCTTATGCCAAGGGCGGAAAGGTGGGCCTATTTGGTGGTGCGGGTGTGGGTAAAACCGTAATCATCATGGAGCTTATCAATAATATTGCTCAACAGCATGGTGGACTCTCGGTGTTTGCGGGTGTGGGTGAAAGAACTCGTGAAGGAAATGATCTTTGGATGGAGATGAAGGAGTCTGGCGTTATCGACAAGACCTGTCTTGTTTATGGTCAGATGAATGAGCCCCCAGGAGCTCGTCTTAGAGTGGCACTATCTGCACTTTCTGCTGCGGAATATTATCGTGATGAAGAGGGCCAGGATGTTCTTTTATTCGTAGATAATATTTTTAGATTTACTCAAGCGGGATCTGAAGTGTCGGCGCTATTGGGACGAATCCCATCGGCCGTAGGATATCAACCTACTTTAGCAACTGAGATGGGAGAGCTTCAAGAACGAATTACGACGACTAAAAAAGGATCTATCACTTCGGTACAGGCGATTTATGTACCTGCCGATGATTACACCGATCCTGCTCCGGCAACAGCCTTTGCCCATTTAGATGCGACAACCAATT
Source organism: Bdellovibrionales bacterium (assembly GCA_009692515.1). Taxonomy (GTDB): domain Bacteria; phylum Bdellovibrionota; class FAC87; order UBA2466; family UBA2466; genus UBA2466. The sequence continues at coordinate 1,490 of SHZA01000005.1, read as the reverse complement.
TATCTCGGCCGATTGCTGAAAAAGGGATCTATCCAGCGGTAGATCCTTTGGCCTCTACATCGCGTCTGCTCTCTCCCGATATTGTCGGTGAAGAGCATTATGCGGTCGCTCGTGAAGTTCAAAGAATTTTACAGAGATACAAAGACCTGCAAGATATTATTGCGATCTTAGGAATGGATGAGTTGTCTGAAGAGGATAAAATTACGGTAACTCGAGCTAGAAAACTTGAACGATTTCTATCTCAGCCCTTTTTTGTGGCGGAGCAGTTTACCGGAAATCCAGGTAAATATGTTGAGGTAAAGGACACCGTTAAGGGCTTTAAAGAGATTATCGACGGAAAGCATGACAGCTTACCAGAGCAGGCCTTTTACATGGTAGGAACGATTGAAGAGGCAATGGCCAAGGCTGTGCAGCTTCAAGGAAAGTAATAGATGCTTAAAATCGATATTGTAACTCCAACCAAAAAACTTCTAGATTCAGCCTCTGCTGAAAGTGTGAAGTTGCCTGGAGTCAAAGGTGAGTTACAGATTTTAGAGGGGCATACCGAGCTTTTAACGTTATTAAAAGCCGGACCCTTGACGCTTGTTCAAGACGGTCGTGAGCGAAAGTTTTCTATCAGTTATGGGTTTGCGGAGATCAGAAATAATAAAGTTTTGGTGTTAGCAGATACGGTAGAAGAATCTACGACTATCGATAAAAAGCGAGCTGAGGCGGCACAAAAAAAGGCAGAGCAGGCATTACTCGGTGTGCTTAGTGAAATCGATTTCAAAAAACAACAATTGAAATTAGAGCGCGCCTTAGTTCGACAACAAATTACATAGTAATTTTAATGGATGAAGTAAAAATAAAAATTAACGAGATTTTCCACAGTATTCAAGGGGAAAGTTTACTCGCAGGAAAACCCACAGCCTTTATACGGACGTCATATTGTAATCTGCGGTGCACGTGGTGTGATACTAAGTATGCCTATTGGGAGGGGTCGTTAATGACACTTCCAGAAATTCTAGAAAAAATAAAACCCTTTGAAACGAAGTATGCTTGTGTGACGGGTGGTGAGCCATTAAGCCAACGCGGAACGATTTCCCTGATAAAAGCTTTATTACAGGCCGAGTATATTGTGTCTCTAGAAACCAATGGTAGTTTATCTATTAAAGATGTGCCTATAGAGGTTATCAAAGTTATCGATGTCAAATGCCCTGATAGCGGTGAGTCCGATAAAATGGCCTGGGATAATTTTGATCTTGTTCAGAAGCATGATCAATTTAAGTTTGTCGTAGCTTCAAAATTAGATTTTGATTGGGCGCAAAGTATTTGCCAAAAAAATCTTCTATATGAACGGTGCACCGTTTTATATTCCCCTGCTTTTGGATTGGTGAAATCGGCAGAGTTAGCAGGTTGGATTCTAAATGCGAAAGCTCCTGTAACGTTTCAAACTCAACAACACAAAGAGATTTGGGGAACCGACGAGCGGGGAGTCTGAAGCCCCTTCA
>SHZA01000045.1 GCA_009692515.1 Bdellovibrionales bacterium | reverse complement strand
AGGATTTTTCTTTTGGAGACCACTCCAAAGTGAGGCTGCAATTTTTGGATCCTTTAAATTAAATAGGGCTGTCGAATGGCCGGTAAGAAAATAGTTTTTCAAAGAGGGTATTTTGTATATGTCATCTCCTAATAAATGTAATAAAAAAGAATCCTGTTCATGAATCTTGTTTTTTATTTCTAAAGGAATGAGAATTTTAAATTTATTTTCTGCCTTTGAAAAGATATCGTTGATCGAATTAGAATTTTTAGTATTAGGACGTTGGAACATCGATTTTAAATTTTCAGTGTGATCGATTAGATTGTATTTTTCATTATTTTCTTCGTCACTTCGGCTACTCTTAAGCGGATCTTCGGTCTCTTTTTCCATAAGCCGACCGGCCCTAAGAAGTGCCTCTCTAGCTTCAGTAATAGGAGGGGAATGGGTCCAATTAGTTTTTGTTTCTAATTCGCTTAGCCCTTGATTAATACTATCTCGAAGGGTGTCTCTTTTTTCTGGCGAAATCTTTTCTAGATCCTTTTGAAATGCCTCTTCGAATCGGTCCCAATGCAGAACTCTATCGACTGGAGACATACCTTCTTTGTTAGTTTTAAGAAAATTAAGTGTGCCCTCTTGCCCTATCAAATTTTTATTAAGCGTTTCTTTAAGTCGATTTTCGTGTTCAGAGTAGCTCTCATCTTTAGTGGGATTTGAGGAGGTAAAGCTAAGCTCTGGTCCTAACAGAAGCAATTGCCTATAATATGAGGTCTGACTCCTGGGCAATAACGACGCAAAAATAGGATTGTTGATAAGTAACTCCTTAAGTTTCGTGTCGATCGGGTCTATAGAAGAGAGTTTAAGGCGCTGGCGAAGCGCTATGATAAAGCTCGAAAGTTTATCGGATAGCCTACTATCGGTATTATTTTTTTCCAGTTGTTCTTGGATTCCTTCATGAAACGCAGGAGACAACTTGTTTATTTCTTCCAGAAAAGAAATTTGAGCTGAGAATAATTCTAGAACTTTTTTGTCTCTTGAAGTCTCTGGATTATTCTGTTCGCTCCGATCACTTAAAAATGTGCCGGATTGTGAACTGTATCGGCTAGTTAAAAAGTGTGCATTTTTTTTTTGTCTGGTTTCCAGGTCGTTTTTTAGTTCTTTTAAAAACTCTCCCTTTCCTTTTGTTTTGCAAGATAACCCATGGGAAAGAAGAATGTTGAAGTTTTCAAAAACCTTGGAGGATAGGCCCATATGGTAACCTGTTTGTTCGGCAACTTGATAGGAACCTGCCCCCACACCTCCTGAAACCCACTTTGTTACCTGGATAATATCGGCCTTATGTTCATAAAGAGGGAAGGGTGGGTTAGTTCCTGTAAAAGCTCTTGGTCCAATCCATTTGGTGAACAATCCACTCAAGCGGGAAACGTCGTGAGCGTTGCACCTATCGGGTAAAATTTTGGGGGAGGCAGGATTTACTGGGCGAGTCTGAACCTCTGTATGGGCTTCCGCTCCGATTCCTGTGGACACACCTGTGAAAAGTAAAACACTAATCAGTGTCATTAGCTCCGGTCTTTTCATAGTTCCCCTTTGCGTAGACGCTATACGTTATTATAGGGGATTGTATTGGGGAATACATCGACATAGTTTCTGTATTCTCAATGTGCAGATAAGGGTGATTGAAATGACTAGGAATTATGAAAACAGGAACATAATTGATCCGATACCTAAGGAGCCAGCTAGAATCATAACCCCGCCTCAACTCCTAATGTGAGATAAAGATTTTCTCCGAAGGGGCCCAGGCCATGGTAGGCACCCATGCGTATTTGTGTGGGTAGATAATAGCCAAACTTCCAGTCGCTTTTTAGTTCGACTCCAAAACTGGTGTAAAACTTTTTAAGAAGATCCCTTGGGAATGTAGTGCTAGAGGAACCACGATCATAACTAAGGGTATCGGCTACGAGTGCTCCGTGGACCGAGCGTAGGAAAAAAGGAAATAGTTTAAAACCCCTCTCGATCGTTTTTATAGGAAAACGATATTCTAAATTGGTGGCAAACATTCGTCGGCCCGCAAAAAGACTTGGAAAAAATCCACGATTCAAAAAGAATCCTCTTCCTTGTGAAAATAAAAGCTCTCCACCGCCCTCAAAAAATGAATTGATAAAGCTACTGCCCTCGGTATAGCCCAATTTATTTCCTAGATAAAAAGCACTATTTTTCCACCAGGGGGCCTCTACATAAATCGACAGAGAGGCGACCGAGGTAAAAAAGTTTTTATCGGAGCCTAATTTTTTTAGATATTGGGCGTGGGTGAAGGAGGCTCTGACCCCATCTATCGGCGATATGGCCTGTTTTCTAAAGGGGAATCCCCATGCTTTGGTAAGTGAAAGCTCTAGTCCTAGTGATTGCTCTGCGGGGCCCAAAGGAGAGGACTCTAAGCGATTAAAAATAAAACTGAGGGTGGAGGCAGGAAGGCCCCAAGGAAGTCCCTGATTAAATCCCACTCGTCCGCCCCAACGTTTAAAGAAGCTTTTCGAGATTCTTAAATAACTTGGAGAAAAATAAAGGCCAGAAACTACAGCGGAGGTTTTTCCAAAACGAAAGGTGTAGCCCAGATTTCCAAAGGGTAGACCTCGACTATCGTACCCAGCAATAATATCGTAAAGGTGAGTTTGGGTGAGATCAAATCCGGGAATCCAAAGGCCCACCTGAGTCCCATCGGGAACAAATAGAAGAGAGGGTACCCAGGTATGGGGTCGGAGAGTAGAAAGGGCCTGATAGTTTTTGGGTGGTGCTAAATTGGTTAAGGTAACTGGAATGTCGCTCGCTAGTTTGATAGGGGGAATAGCTACGGCTTGTAGGGAGGGCTCTTGCGATTTTGCCCAAGCAATATCAAATCCTCCATCACGATAGTTTGAAACTAAATAATCGATTCCTTTTTTTTCAAAGCTATTGATGCCACCTAAAAAACTAAGTTTCTTCAGGATGGTTTTTTTTGTAGTATCGATTTTCCAGAGCTCATGACGACCGTCGATATCTGCAATGGCCTCTAATAGTAACGGATCGGAGGTGTTTTTGAGATTAAAAACCTCCCCAGGAATAGTGGTTATTTTTTTGGGGGGTTCATTCGGACTCCATTGGTATAAATGGGTGACTAGCTGCTCTCTTAATGCAATCCAAGCACCTTTGCCGGAAAGAAGACCGGTGACCCATTGTCTTTCTGGCACCTGCCAAGATCTTAAGATTTTAAATACGGTATGAGAATTAGGAGCTGTGGTTAATTCTACTATTTTTCCTCTTTCATTTTCATCTTGATAAATGAGAAGAGTGTTTTCTGCGCTCGAACAATCAAGGCGATGAACATGGGAGATGGTCCTGCCATCAATCAACAGTGGAGTGGAGGTTTTGGTTTTAAAGTTCCATGCCAGAAGTTCATTGATCTCATAACCGTAATCAGATTTTGAAGAAATATAAATGATCTGTTCTGTTTCATTTTTTCCGAGCCAACAGAGATTGGAGAAACCACTATCTTTGAGGGTAGTCACTTTTTCTTCCGTTTTTGTGGCGAGATCTAAAATCTTAAGGGTACTCGGTTCCTGACTATTCTCAGATATAAAGGCCACTTTAGTTTTGTCAGGAGATAAGGTGAGTCCGCCTTTAAAACTACGATTAGATGTTAAATAGTTAAGCTCCGATAATTGTGATTGCTTAATTTTAGTGATTTCACTTTGGGCCTGTTCATTTCCCTGTTCATAAATTTTAGCCCATAGATCGGGGTAGTTAGTTTTAAAAACTTTTTCTAGCGGGGTATTAATAAAATAGGGCAAATTAGAACTATAGGAAAGAGTGAGATCGTAAATTCCCTGTTTTCCCTTTTGCTTCCAAAGATTCTCATAAAGTTGATACCCAAAAAAATAGGGTGAGGCACCGTAGGGCCAACGATTGGAAGATCCCTCTAGAAGATCAATCGGAGAAAAGGTTTTTCCCCACGTATTTTCTAGGACAGCCATTCGTCGATACATATTAAAAAGAGAACCTCGGCCTCGCCCCCCATGTGTTAGTTCTGTTTCTAAAAAGGTGGCAAGTCCTTCATGAAGATGGGAGGGCATTAGGCCATTGGGGACCACCCAGGTGCCAAAGATAGTTCTCATTAATTTCCAAAGGCCTGAGGCCGGATAAATATGCAAGATGTGGACATACTCGTGGAGAATCACGGAATAGATCCAGTCATCTAAACTAGCAAGTTGCGCTCCGGGTGAAGGAGGCGATGCAAAAAATACAATATGAGAATAGGGAAAGTTTAAAGCATAACCATTAAGAGAGTCTTTAAAATCTGCGACGACTATCCAGGTATGCCCGGGCCCCTCTGGAAAGATGGGAGTGAGAACCCTGTGAGCTTTTTCAGCCGCACTTAATACTTTAACTGCGAGATTCTCTCTACCTTCTCTGAAGACTGCAGTGAAGTGAGTGCTACTTTGAGATTTCCAGGAAATATCTGAAGGAAAGGTAATATAGGTAGGCTGCTCTGAAAAAGCTAAGGTTCCCCAACTTAAAAATAAATAGAGAATAGCTTTTAAAATCATGAGGAAATTCTATACCAACCTTAAAGCAATCTCATTTAAAAATTAGAGTGTTGATTACTGGGCAACTAGCTCTACCCATCTACCAGTAAAGACCTGATTTCGGTAAGAACCCTTTCTGGTAAAATTTGGGAGAGACAGGCATGAGAAGCCAAGGGACATATTTCCTTCCCACACCAAGCATAAGAAGGGTCTTCGGGGTTTTGGTCGCGACACGATACGGGAAACTGAAGTGATTTGTGATGAGTGCTTTCATACCCATGCCATTCGCCGATAGATTCAGGGCCAAATACAGTGACAGTGGGAATACCTAAAGCGGCTGCCACATGTTTAACTCCAGAATCGGCTCCCATAAAACAATTCATCTCACTTAAACAGCCAATTAAACTTTCAAGATCCGGAGTGTGAAGGGTGGTGGCCTCCTGCTTCATGTTTTTCCAAAGAGCCGACTTGGGTTCATCATCATAAAGGACAAAAACCTGGACCTCTCCTGATAAAGATTTAGCTAAACTGATAAAGTTTTCTAAGGGCCATTGCTTTGAAGGGCGGCTGGCACTAACGCTAAAGGCTATTTTTTTTCTACTAGATTGTTTCATATAAGGATCTAATAGTTGGTGGCCCTTATTTTTAGCCTTTGCAGTGGCGATAAGGCGAGTTGGAGGACTTTTTCCAATCCAACCTAATCCTCGTACTACATTTAAATCTCTTTCTATCGCCGACATAGGTAGGCCTAACTGAGGAATAGATTTTGAATACCTAGAATAACGCGGAGCGCGACTATGACTGTGAATAAGTTTTTTATCGCCCTTAGTTAAAATCGTGAAGTAGGCGGTACGATTACTAGCGTGAAAATTTAGAACAGTATCATAACTATTTTTACGAATCTTTTGTAAGGTAGCCCAGGAATCGGAGAGATGAGGAGTGAGTAGATACTGGTTTTTAAATCTGGGATCGGAATCAAAAAGAGAGGAGTACTGTGATGGATAGGCAATATCTATCGACTCAAAGGATAGTTCACGCAGTGCTTCTAGTGCAGAGGTCCATATCGCAGTATCTCCTAACCGACGATTTTTGATGGCTAAAACTTTGCTCATTATGATTTATATTTCCTTGTTCGAACCTTAATCAATCACAAAATAGGTGACAAGGACGTTATCTATTTAAATCCAGAGGGTATGGCAGTAACTTAATAATAATATGTTTATCATTACTGAGACTTGCAGTATTATCAGAACAGAAAATAAAGTTTCTGATTTTTTAAATTTTAGAAAAGTATTTTAATATATAAAAAAGGAGTTTTACTATGAATCGTCTATGTTACTTAAAAAATGCATTTTCCACTATCATGGGAATGGTAATTATTTTAGCGTTAACCTCATGTAGCAAAAAAGAGGTCGTCTCTGATGAGCCGCTAATGAATCCTAGTGATACCTCAGGAGCTATTTCAGACGGTGCTACTGTAGGAAGTGAAAATGCAGGCGAAGCGGGAATGGCCTCTAGTGATCTTCAAACCGTTTATTTTTCTTTTGATAGTTATTCCCTAAGTACCGAGACTAAAAATCAATTGAAAGCTAACATCGCTTGGCTAAAAGCGAATGCAACTGCGAAGGTTCAGGTTGAAGGACATTGTGATGAAAAGGGAACTGTCGAATATAATATGGCCCTAGGTGATCGCAGAGCGAATGCTACAAGAAACTTTCTTGTGAAATCAGGAATTGAAAAGGGACGAATCGATACCATCAGTTATGGTAAAGAACGCCCTGCAGATTCCGGACATGATGACACTGCATGGAGCAAAAATCGACGAGCTATTTTTATACTGCTATCAAAGTAAAAAATAACTAATGAAAATGTTTAAAAAACTAGTCCCAGGATTATTAATTATCGTGGGACTAGTTGCTTGCCATCCCAGACCTACCGAAGAACTAGCATATGCCGATGTGGCTCTCAAGGCTGCACAAAAGGTGAAGGCAGATTCTTTAGCGCCAGATTTTTTTAGAAAAGCGGAAAACTTTTATTTGCGTGCAAAAAAAGATTTTATTGAAGGTTATTATGACTCCTGTAAAAAATTTGCTAATCAAGCGCGGATGATGGCCGAAAAGGCAGAGTATCGAGCGTTGGAAAAGCAAACTCAAATAAAAAATAAGGTAGTTGGAGATGATGATGCCTCGGGAGGGTCTTTAGATCCTTTTAAACCTAAAGGCACGGAGGATTTAAAATGAATTACATTAAAAATAGTTTAGTTTTTTTTCTTGTTGTTGGCTTAGGCTCCATTATTTCGTGTCGAACCAAAAGCGAAATTCGACGAGAACAAGAATTTGAAAAACTGAAACAGGAGGTCACCATGAATAGAGGTGATCGGGCCGACGTGGATTCTTCTGTGGATGATGTGAAGGTTGAAATTGCTAAGATAGGAAATATCATTGAAGAGGAGGCTCAGGGACGAAGGAAAGAATCGGAAGAGCTCCGCAAAGAATTGACAGCGCTTGCTACCCGCATGCAAGCTTTGGAACAAAGAGCGGTGGGTGAGGAATTAAATCAAAAACAATTGCTTCAAGAAAAACCCAAGATGAGTTTGGAATCGGGACGGCGTTTTTATGACGATGGCAAATATGACGACGCGATTGATACCTTTAAAACGATAGTAAAATCTACGCCTAATACCGAAGATGGAAAGAGGGCTCAGTTTTTATTGGGTGAATCCTATTTTTCCAGCAAAGATTATGCTTCGTCTGCCTTAGAATTTTCTGAGTTCAGAAAGAGATTTCCAAAAGATGCTTTAATTCCCAATGCAATTTATCGGCAAGCGGCCTCTTTTAAGGGAATGGGAAAGAGTAAAGAGGCTAAGTTATTTTTTCAGGATTTAATTGAGAGGTTTCCGCGGAGTCCGTTTGCTAGTAAGGCAAAAGTAGACATGAAAAAGGCTAATTAGGCGCTGTCGCGAAAGGGACGAGTCTGTGTCCTGAGCAGATTAAGTTCTCTAAAACACCTATCGATAAGTAGTATTGTATTCCTACTGGTCCAGATCGATCTTTATCTCGCCTCTATGTAAATGGCCATTGGGTCCTTGGTAAATTATTCGGGGCCAGGTATTAAAGGGATCCGTTATCTCCGCTTCGGCCTTTTTTAGTCAGGATTACCCCAAGAAAAGGGATTAGGAAGATTAAATAAAATAGCGGCCACTCAAAAAAATTAGATTTAACACCACTCGAATGCACAGCCAAACACCCCACATTATCATTTGAAACATCACAATGAATATTGTGACCCTCAAATTTTTGCCCCACGCCAGCATAACCGGTTCTCAGTGCTGATACATCATTAGGGTGGAGACTTCTTTTTATAATTTCATTGGCTACTGCATTGGCAAACATCGTAGCTTCATTATTTACCGGAGCGATTTCATGTCCAAAGCCTAAAAAGTGGCCCACTTCATGGGTGATAATATTTTGAATGTCATGTTTTCCTGCCTCCTGGGTGGTGGTGAAGGAAAAAAATTGGCCATTTAAAAGAATATCTGAATCTAAGATCATGCCTGGATTAGCCCCTTGTCCTGCGACATAGAAATTTCTCGTAACGGCGATCGCCGATTTAGTGAAGGGCCAATTTTCTGTTAATAAAATAAGGGTATTTAAATTATCGTTTTCATTTTTAGTGGATTGGTTACATCCCAGAGAAATAAATTCAACCTTCACATCTTCAAAGTCTCTCCATGATTTGAAACTATCGTCGATGGCCGTTACAAAATTGGGTAAATTTCTAAATGAAGGGGCTGAAATATAATAGCTTATTGGAAAAAATCGAGAGTCCCAGTATAGAAAGGGACCGGAGCCTGCTCCATCGCTTCCGTCGGTTCGATTTCTAGAAAACTGTCTAGTGGGTGTTAGTGGAGTGAGACCACTTTCAAATCCTGTAATCACAAAACGATGGGAATTTGTAGCACTATCTCTATTCAAATAGGCCCGATAACTCATCCCATTTCTGGGTCTGGGATAGCCTGAAAAGATCACGCCACGTGAGCCAAGTTCACCTCCCAAAGATTCTATTTCAATGAGGTCTCCAATTTTTGGCGCCTCTAGGGAAAGGCCATCATTCACACGGTGAATTTGTAAAACGCGTGCTGCAGCTATCGTTTTTGCGTAAAGCGTCGTATCGCTCATCGCAGCTGTAGATTCAATGGCAATATCGGCTATGAATTCTGCCGACTGTAGTTCGTAGGCGATTTTGTCGGGCGGTACAAGGATGGCTGAGGCCCTTTGGATCTGGGCAAATAAAAAAAGAAAAGGTAATCCCCATTTGAGTGTTAAACTTATGCGGCTATTACATTGGATTTGAAATTTCATTCCAGCGCCTATTTTAGCATAAGGTGGCATTTCGAATTCACTGTATTTTTCAATACAAAGTCCGCCTTTTTTATAAGTACACCGAGACAAAGCGTTAAAGTGGGTACGCCGCAATAGGCCGAGGGGTGTTATTTATAAAAAAAAATGCACAGGACAATTCTCTTGCTCGCAGTGGCAACTACTAGGAAAATTAGGAAATGGCAAAAAACTATCTTGTGCTCGATTTAGATGACACTATTTACGATGCCGAGGCAGCCTATTGTTTTGCGCTTTCGGCCATTGGGATTGATCCGCTTGATAATGTATTTATAGAAAGCCGCCAACTGATTAAGTCTCGATTGGGAATGGGACATGTAGCTGCAAGAAATCGAATTCTTTATTTCAAACAATTTTTAGAGACAAAAAATAGGTATTCACATAGCGCTGTTTTATCACTGATGGAGACTTACGAAGAAAAACTCTGCCAACATATCTCAGCGCAGTGGAAAAATTTAGGCAGAGATGAACTTTTTCTGGGAAAGCTTAATCACATTCCTAAAGTGGTGCTAACCAATGAAAATTTAAGAACTCAAGTATTAAAGTTACGGGCTATGGACCCCAAGGGAACGATCTTTCCTCATGTGCTCACCTCGGAAGAGATGGGTGTGGAAAAACCTGATCTGTCTTTGTTTTCTTGGGCGCTAAAAAAATTAAATTGTTCTGCTGCCGACTGCCTCATGGTGGGCGATAGTTTAGAAAATGATGTGGCCCCCGCTTTAAAACTGGGAATTTCTAGTGCTTTGACCACTGAATTCAAAAAAACTTTAATCGATGAACCTATCCCACATTTTGTTAAGGTTTTGAGATCTCTTAATGACTTGGAGGCGCTTCTGACATGAGTGAAGTCTTTAAAAATCGATTAAGCCAGTTGTGTACAAAAGTGGGCCGTCAAATTCCCGTTTGGACCCAAGGTGCGGGTGGAAATATTTCTATCAAAGAAGGAAACAGGCTGTGGATTAAAGCTACAGGCTATCGATTAGATGAAGTGAAGGGGTCGGTAGGAATAGCACAGGTGGATTATAAAAAAATGGTTGAGGTGCTGCATCAAAATGATTGGATAGAATCTGAAGCTGAAGAAAACTACGCCAAACTCATTCGTGAAACCACTCTACCAGGACTAGGCCTCGGACTGGCATCGATGGAGACAGGGTTTCATGCTCTGTTACCGGGTAAATATGTGGCGCACTTTCATTCGTTAGCCTCTCTGCTGCTTTATCATGAGCTCGCTAAAGATCGAGCTAGAGTTTTGAAATGGTTACAACAGAAAACCGATCTTGAATGTGCTTTTGTTCCGGTGTGTCGCCCTGGTTGGATATTATCTGGAAAGATAAAAGGGCATGCGAGTCTTTATTTTTTAGAGAGCCATGGAATTATTTTACATAGTGATAAAGATTCTTTAGTCGAAGAGTGGGCGATTTTGGAAAAAGACTTTTGCAAAGATTTTAATTATCCTCTACTTTATTCTTTACTCATCGAAACAAAAACATTCACCGAACTATTTCAGCAATTTGCTACTGAGCCCATGCCCTTTAAATGTTATTTTCCCGATATTGCTGTTTTTTCTGAAAGAATAGAAAAAATATTAGAGCCCACATCCACTCGAGATCATCTCTTGTTTCCTTTTTCAGCCGTAGATAAAGATCGCGACATGGCTGAATTGTGGTTGGCGACACAACTTATTTTTCAAATGTGTCCAGATTTCAAGGAGGTACCCTCCGAAATTACCTCAGTCGTGCGGGATCTTCCTACTGAAAAATTACGTCGGCAACGAGAGTTAAATCATGCCTAAAAAAATTCAACTTTTAATTCCAATGTCGGGGCAGGGAACTAGGTATCAAGCGGCGGGTTATAAGGAACCTAAGCCTTTAATTCCTGTAAATGGAAAGCCCATGATCTCAAGACTTCTAGAAAATTTCCCACAGTCTTGGCCCAGCTTTTTTGTCATGGCAGATAACCATCGTAATACCGAATTACCGACGGTACTTTTTAAAGAGCGCCCCAATGGCCAACAGATTTTTATAGCTAAACATACCCAAGGCCCCAGCTACGCAGCTCTTCAGGCGATAGCACACATGGATCCTGAGGCGGCCGTTTTTTTGAGCTATTGCGATTATGCCATGGTGTGGGACTCTAGCCGATTTGCTAATTTTGTAGAGGCCACAGACTGTGATGCCTGTGTGGTTTCTTACCGGGGTTATCACGCGCACTATCGAAGCTCTCTCACCTATGCCTACTCGCGCATGACGGGAGAAAATGTGGTTGAGGTGAAGGAAAAGGGCTCCTTTACCCCCAATCGTGAAAATGAGTTTGCCTCTTCTGGGGGCTACTATTTTAAAACGGCAAAACTTTTAAAGGAGGCTATTCAATATCAAATAGCTAATCAGATAGCATTGAAGGGTGAGTATTATTCAAGTCTCACCGTAGAGGCACTACTCCGCCTGCGACCCAATTCTCATGTAAGAATTTTTGAAATCCCAGGTTTTTTTCAATGGGGAACTCCCGAAGATTTAAAAATATTTGAATACTGGGAACAAAGTTATCAGGCTCATCACAAATTTATTGGAAGGGAACGTACCGAGGTGGATCAGGTACTCATGCCCATGGCAGGTCTGGGCAGTCGCTTTACCAGCATCACCCAAATTCCCAAACCCTTTATCCCCATTGCGGGTGGACCGATGTACCAAAAGGCACTCCAGACTTTGCCTAAAGGCAAAAACACCGTTCTGATTACCGTCGATTCTGTGAAATCATTTTTAGCTCCAGAGGATGAGAACATTATTTCGTTATCCAAAACTCCTCCAGGCCAAGCCCTTTCAACGGAGGCCGGAATCATAGCTCTTAATAAAGAGAGGGAGGTGCTAGTCAGCTCCTGTGATCACGGAATTGTATTAGATCCTGCGACTTGGAAAAAATTTAAAGAGTTTCCCGATTGCGATGCCGCTATTTTTACGATCAAAGGATATCCTGGTTGCCACACCCATCCAAACTCCTATGCCTATGTGGTTACAGACGAGAAGGGAATCTTTCCCGAGGTAAAAAAAGTTTCGGTTAAGGTTCCAATTTCTATAAACCCATCACAAGACTCGTTACTCGTAGGCACCTTTTGGTTTCGAACCGCGGAAATTCTTAATCAGGGAATTCAAGAATTAAAAAAACAGGAAATTTGGGTGAATGGAGAAATGTATCTCGATTCTGTTTTCGAACTTCTAATACAAAAGGGGCTTCGTGTGAGAGAAATATCTCTGTCTGGCTATCTTTGTTGGGGAGATCCCGATTCTCTAGCCGAATCACTTTATTGGCAGGAGGTTTTTGGGGGATATCGATTAGAACAGCGAACTAAATTTCCAGGAGTTACTTTGTCATGAAAGAATTTGAACTGGTTTTGCCCTGTTATAATGAATCTAAATCATTGCAGATATTAATTGAGCGAGCGGTTAATGCAGCTAAGCAAGCAGGCTATGACTCCACTAGCTTTCAATTGGTGATTGTTGAAAATGGAAGCCTTGATAATTCTACAGAGGTACTTTTGCAGCTAGAGAAAACGGAGCTGGGCCCTTGGTTTCGTAAGGTGATTATTGCCAAAAACCAGGGTTATGGTTATGGCGTTTTTCAGGGACTTAAAAATACCCAGGCGCCGATTATTGGTTGGTCTCATGCCGATCAGCAGTGTGATCCTAAGGATGCATTTATAGCTATTACCAAATTAAAGGCGAGTGGCCTCTCTAATATTCTTGTTAAGGGTGAGAGAACGGGACGCAACTGGAAAGATCAAACTGTAAGTACCGTATTTGAAACCCTAGCCTTTCTAATTTTGGGAATAAAAATAAGAGAGCTAAATGCGCAACCTAAAATTTTCTCTAGAGAACTTCTTGAAAAGCTGCCCACACCACCGCCTAATTTTGCCTTTGACCTTTATGTTCTTTTTTGTGCTTTAAAAAATAGATACACATTGCAGACTATTCCCGTTCTATTTCCACCACGAATTCACGGAGTGTCTAATTGGGCCTCTAATTTTGCCGGACGTTATAAAACTATTTGGGGAATGGTGAAATACATGTACCAGCTATCTCTTACCCAAGGAAGAATATGAGACAACTACTCAGAAGTCGTCTTTTTTGGTGGGGAGTATTATTGCGTGTGGGTCTCATGCCCTTTTTTGGCTCTTCCTATTTAAGAGACATGTTTATCCCTTTTATCGATACCGCTATCTTAAATGTAGGACACAATCCCTGGAGCCTATTACCTGTAAGCTATTTTCCATACGGAAGTTTTTTGTTTTTAGTTTTATTTATTCCAAAATATTTGGGTTTTCAGTGTCTGGGGATGATGAGCATGGGGGCCACCCCTTTTAGTTTTGTCTTAATGAAACTACCTCTACTTCTAGCAGATGTTTTTTTGCTGTGGGGCATGATGAGGATATGTGGAGAACGTCGAAAATCTTTGTTTCTTTTGTATTGGTTTAATCCAGTCACTATTTTTATTACCTATGTGCACGGACAGTTAGATGTCGTAGTGATGAGCTTATGCTTTTTTTCGATAGTTTTATTAATCTATAGACGATTTAGAATGTCGGCTGTGCTCATGGCCCTAGCCACCTTATGTAAATTTCATGTCGTAATTTTGGTGCCCTTTATTCTGGCCTATCTATGGCATCAAAATTTTGCAAAAAAGGCGATGCTAGGTATGGCCTCTTGGTTATTTATTTGGGTCTCTATTTCTGTTGTAGGATTTCAGCCCCTATTACACACGGGGAAATTTTTATATGCGAGTACTACCTCACCAGAAGCTTTGCGAATCTTTGCGGCAAACTTAAACTTCGGTGCTGGGCAGGTAATTTATCTTGGAGTGTTTTTACTACTCGCAGTTTTGGGACGGCTTTGTGTATCTGCTCATATTACCGATAAGGGATTGCTGTTCGGTTCGGGTGTGCTATTTGGGGCGTTGCTTATTGGGACCAGCGCGATGCCGGGATGGTATTATTGGGTAGTTCCTTTTTTCTGTCTCTTCTTCGCTCTTCATCTCAATGTTTCAAAGGTTTTATTTTGGGGTTTTAATCTAGTTTATTTATTTAATTTTATTGTGATTCCTAGATATGGGGCGGAGTTGGGTCCGTTAGCTTCAGGGGTCGTTTTTACACTATTACAGACGATAATAGCAGGGGTTTTGATAGTCATCTGGAAACTTATCCTCGAGCAAGAGGCGCGACTTCAGGGTAGAGCGCAACCTCTTATTTTGGGAATTGCGGGCAATAGTGGTTCGGGTAAAAATCATTTGAGTCAGCTCTTTCAAGATTTATTTAATATTAAAAACACCTTGGTGGTTGAAGGGGATGATTATCATAAGTGGGAAAGAAATCATCAGAAGTGGCAGGAATATACCCATCTGAATCCTAAGGCGAATCACCTAGGCATCATGGCCAGTCATACTTTGCAATTAGCCAAAGGGAGCTCCATCTTGCAATCTCATTACGACCATTTTTCAGGTACCTTCACAAATGCTAAGGAGATAAAACCCTCCAAAACTCTTATTATTCAAGGCCTGCACACCCTTTATCTCAGAGGACTAAGATCTAAGATCGATCTTAAAATATTTATTGATCCTCATGAAATAGTAAGGTTTGCATGGAAATTTAATCGCGATGTCAAAGAACGCGGCCATTCTGCTAAAAAGGTGGTTGATAGTTTTGTAAGTCGAGAGGCCGATTCTCTCAAGCATATTGCGCCCCAAAAGGAGTTTGCCGACTGGGTGATTCAGTATGTACCTAAAAAGGAGATGACTCGAGAAGAGGTCATGAATGGAATCCCGTTTGATTTTAATCTGAGATACACCTTTTGGAATGATGCACCCATTGGAAATTTACTTAAAGCGCTTCAGGAAATAGCCAGTTGTAAGATTTCTTTTGAGGTGTCTCCTCATGATTTCAATCGTACGCTAGTTGAGATTCAGGGCAATCCTACGCTTCAAGAAATTCAAGCTATTGCAAAGAGAATATTTCCTAATTTAAGATCTATCACTCGCGCTTGGCGAAATCCGATCTGGAGAGACGGTGTGGATGGATTAAATCAACTCACCGCTCTTACTTTATTATCTGAAAACAGGGCTAAGGAATGAACTTCGTGAGTAAACTATTTATAAAACATCGAGTGAACTCTATTCGAGATTTGGCTTTAGTGAATAGATCCTGGGGAGTTGAAATTGATCTGCGTTCGCATGTGGGCCATGGTGGCATGATTCATTTAGCGCACGACCCCTGGACGCTCGGAGATAATTTTGAAGACTGGATAAAAGAATTTAAACGACAGGAGATCACAGGGCCTATTTGGTTAAATACCAAGGAGGATGGTCTAGAAAATAAAATAGAGGAGCTCTTGGTAAAATCTAATCTCAACGATTATATTTTTTTAGATACGGTACTCCCCACCTTAGTCAAAAAAACTCAATTTGAAGAGCAAGATAGGTTTGCCATTCGCCTATCGGCTTATGAGCCCCTTGCCTTTGTGAACTGTTTTCGTGGAAAGGCAGAGTGGGTATGGGTAGATTGTTTTCAAGCAAAACCTATTTCAGAAAAGATAGTTAAAGAGCTAAAGTCCGATTTTAAAATTTGTTTAGTCAGTCCTGAGTTGCATGGAAAATCGCTCGAAGATAATATTTCAAAGTTTCTACCTCTTTATGAAATTGCCGATGCTATCTGCTCTAAAGAGCCACAGGTGTGGCTTGATGCTTCGCAATAAAGAGAGTCGGTAATGATTGTAATTGCCGTTCTCTACCTCCTGTTTTTTTTTGTTGGATTAGCGGCAGTAAAAACTTATAATAATAAGGTACTTAGGAATTTAATTGCTCAATGCATTAAGTTTAATCGTCGAAGATCGCAAAAACAACCGGTAACGGCGACCACAGCCACATTAGAACGATACGTCTTTAGGAGGGATTGTGACTAAATCCGAATTGATTGAAAACTTAGCTCGCAAAGCGAACTTGACCAAAAAAAAGGCAGAGGAATTGGTAAATACTATTTTCGATTCCTTTTTCATGTCTATGGTCAGGGGAGATCGGATTGAGATTCGCGGTTTTGGGAGCTGGTTTGTAAAGAGTTATAAATCTTATGTGGGAAGAAATCCAAAAACAGGAGCCGATGTTTTTGTTCCCGAGAAAAAACTTCCCTTCTTTAAAGTAGGGAAAGAATTAAAAAAACGAATCGATAGTTAAGATTCTTTTAAGATATAGAATAAAAAAAGCCCGTAAGACTCTCTTAAAGTGTCTTACGGGCTTTAATTTTTTTAAACGGTTTGGCCGACTTTATGGGACATCTTAATAAGGCCCCACATGATGACGGTGCTAAATACCGATACGGTCACCACAGAACAGAGACTGAAGGCTCCATAATTATTAGGCGCAATCATTCCAAACAGCATCGGTCCTGAAAGATAGGTATTGGTTCTTGAGAAGAGTAGGGCTCTTTTAGCCAACCCTGCCATTTCAGGTGGAGTTTGCCCGGCCTTCATCCAAGTAAGAATCTGTTTTTGCGCGGGCCAAATTACAAACCACACATTGAACCACATCACAATGCCTAGAGACATTCCAAACATAATCCAAGCAGCTCGTCCTGAGAGTTTTCCATCATCACCACGAAGTAAGCCTGTAGATTCCCCGCCCACTCCATACTTCACTACAAATAAAATTAAACCGACAAATAAGGTGACCATCGCAGCCCAACGAAACCACCAAAGGGCACGAGAAAGAAGAATGGGATTCACTCTAGGTTTCAATTCTTTTTCTAGAACGCCTTGAAAAGGCACATTCACAAAATTGAAAAAATAGAGAAGTCCGATCCAGGTAATGCCGGCCATAATATGGGACCATCGTAAAATAAGTAGAAAGTTTGAATTAAAATCACTGAGTGCCATCATAGGATCTCCAAAAAGGTTTTTTGTTTTTAAGTCGATATTTGAACATTGAAACTTCGTGGCGGCAATAAAAAAACAGCAAAAAAGGGATCTCTATTTTCTCCCTCATTGCTAAAGTGACTGGCAGGTTTTCATTTTGTATGTCGAAATATTAGGCGACGGAAAGGTACTTAATTCAGCTACTTAAGTTTTTTAAGTGGGGTGAGCTCTATTACCTTTATCATTTTACAGAAAACCGACACCCACCTTTTTATGCCTACCAGGGATCTATTCTTTTTGTCTTCACCCCCTGGCAGAATCTGTGCAGTGTATTCAAGCAAGGGGAAAATTATTTTATGCATACGGGGGTTAAAAAATTTAGGGCCATTCTTTTTGTCGGTGCTCTCTCTCTATTCACTCCCGTTATTCACGCAGAAGATGGGCAGGCTCTTTTTGGTGTAGCCGCCATTATCGGAGCCAGTAGTGCCATAGTGGTTCCTGGAATTATGGCTCAAGCTAATGTGAATATCACTAAGATCAATGCCGCCACGTCGATAGCTTTAAATAACCTAGCCGCACAAACTAATATGTTTGGGATTGCCTCTAGTGCTGAAACGGCTCGCTTTAATACCCTTGCCACCTTAAGAATTGCGTCGATGAATACTCAAAAGGAGCTGTGGCAGACTGCAATGACCACCTCTTTTAAGATGTGGGATAATAATCAAAACTACGCATTATCTAGGGAGAGACTACTTTCAGATAACTATTTTCGACAACAGGAGCTTAATTTAAAACAAACACTACTCAATGCTCAATTAGAATTAGACCGAACGAAATTTCAAATGACATTAACCGAGCAGGGGCTTTCCCCCGGTTTTAAATTGGTAAATTCAGCGCTACAGATTCAAAATGCTAATGATCTATCATCTCAAGGGGTCGTGCCCTATTCCTCTTTAAGACAACCCTTAACTTCATTGAGTAGTGGCAATAACAGCATTCGATTTTTTGGACCTAGTAGAGGCAGCGCTATGGCTCAGGCATTTCGAGGTGTGGCAGGAGTGGCTAGTGGCTCTTCGGCCCAACGTAAATTTAAGCAAGGTGATATCGCCCGCTTCATGGCGACTACCAATGGCAATACGGTAAGCTCAAATAATGCAACTCCTCATGTCCCTAGAGACTCCAGTCAGGATGAAAGCCGTCACGGGGGGGCTAGTTACAGAGCTATGAGATAGCCCCCCTGTATTCTTCTAGAATCGCTTTTCAAGGCCCCTATTGGGTGGCATAAAAAAAGTAAATCCATGAAATAAATAGCCTTTAAATGAAAATGATAGCAGAGCCTTATTGAATTTTAAAAAACTGACCAAACTTCAGCGATATTTTTAACTGAGATATTAAAGACTTAGTTTTTTAGGGGCCCGATTGAAAGAAAGTTAGTCACTTAGTCATCCACTTCACACTTTGAATAGATAGATAATTCAATACTTTAAGTGACATCTGCCTGGACAATAATTGGCTTCACCTGTGCACTAAGAGAGGGTAAATGAAGAAGAATTTTAAACCTGCGTGAGCCTAGCTATTTAGGCGCACGAAAAGGAAAAAGAGACCCAATGAGTTTAGTAATGCACAGTTTAAGAAAGCGTAAGAACCAAGGGCTAAGAGGCTTTGTGGTGGCTGTAATGCTAACCTCCTTTTGTTTTCCTTCACCTGCAACGGCTGTAAGCATGGGCCGCTTAAAGGGTGTGTCCGGTTTTAAGGCGATGGTCATTGCGATTGCTAATTTAAATTTTGCCATGAACCAGGCTGCGATTAATCCGATGGATGATAACAGAAGAAGAAATGTAGCTATTGCCTATGGGATGATGCCATTAGCTATCATGGCCCTAGGCAAAGACTTTAAAAATAACCAACTTCACGACCAGGACTTTCCATTCGTACAGGGCATTCTCGGTGGGTTTGTTCAAAAAGATTTAAGCTCTAAAGTTCAGGCCTTCATGAAAGATCCCTCTAAGGAAAATATTCCTTCGGTAGGCGAGGGGTTTCCTAGTGAATCTCTTCAGCAGGTCGATAATAATTTTATTGTGGGGAGCAAAGAAAAAAGTTTACTGGCCACTACCGATGAAGAGGGCAATCCTAAAGGGGTGACCGCCTCTACTCAGTCGGACCTTATCGATTTAGATAGTCGTACTGCAGCCGTAGCTCCTACTTTTAAAAATAGTCAGGCAAAATCAAATGCGATGGGCAACGATACGATTGTGGCTAATAAGAGCCTATCACTTTTAAATTCTCCAGAGGCTAAGGAGTCGGGTCGTCAAGATTCAGAGAGTTTTAAGGCCGAACTTGCTAATGATATTCAAAGCGCAGAAAGCGCGCAGGCTCCGATCGCCGTCAGAGCCGTGGCCTCTAAAACCGACTCCGAGGCGAAGGAGAGTTTAGACAACGATTTTTTCAAGGTAAAAAAGGGTTCTAAAAAACAGATTCAGAATAAAA
>SHZA01000044.1 GCA_009692515.1 Bdellovibrionales bacterium | reverse complement strand
AATAAAGAACTCTTGACCCTTTCTGTGTTAAAAGGATTTTTGGCACCTATTCTTTTTACCACTGTGAATTATGTGAATGCTAGAAAACTTTTAAAGGAACGCGGCATCCGCGTCGAAGAATCTTTTGAAGAGGAATGTACCGATTACAATAGTCGCGTGGAACTTACTGTCATAGGAGATATCCACTTCTCCTGTACAGGAACTTTATTCGGAAAGGAGGGGCCGCGTATTATCGGAATTGATCATTTTAATATTGATGCTATTCCTACGGGACACCTACTTTATACAAAAAATATCGATGAGCCAGGTGTGATCGGTTCGATGGGAACTCTTTTGGGAGCTCATGGTGTTAACATTGCCAGAATGCATTTAGGGAGAGATCCTAAAAAATCTGAAGCCATTGCACTAATTAATATCGATTCTGAGCCCTCGGCCTCAGCATTAGAAGCTTTAAGAAATACAAAGGGAATGCTTTCGGTGAAAGCGATTAAAATTTAAAGGAGTACCTATGCCACAAGCAGTTGTTATTATCGGAGTGCAGTGGGGAGATGAAGGAAAAGGTAAGATCGTTGATTATTATACCTCAGCGGCCGATATTGTCGCTCGATTTCAAGGTGGAAATAATGCAGGTCATACTTTAGTTGTTGAAGGTAAAAAAACAATTCTTCATTTAATCCCTTCAGGAATTCTTCATCCTCATGCGAAATGTTTTATCGGATCTGGAGTGGTCGTAGACCCTGAAAACTTTCTTGAGGAGGTCTCTATTTTAAGAGAGGCTGGAATTCAAGATTTAGAAAATAGAATTTACTTAAGTGATCGCTGCCATTTAATTGTGGATTATCACAAACATTTAGATGCCGCTAGAGAGAATAAAAAATCGGGAAAACTGGGAACCACTAAAAGAGGAATTGGTCCGGCCTATGAAGACAGGGCTTCGAGACGAGGACTCAGAGTGGCGGATCTTTTTAATGAAAAAGTTTTCGAAGAAAAACTTAAAGAAAATCTAGCAGAAAAAAACTTTCTACTAAAGGAATACTACGGAGTGAGTCCTGTTTCCATGGAAAGTTTCATGACGAAATATCAGGGAATTGCAAAGCAATTAAAACCCTTCATTCGAGATGTTTCTGCTGAGCTTTTTCAGTCGATTGAAGAGGGAAAGAAAATTTTATACGAAGGGGCGCAGGGTGTTTTATTAGATGTGGATTACGGTACCTATCCCTATGTTACCTCTTCGCAAACTCTTCCTTCTCAAGCGGCGCTGGGACTGGGTGCTAGAGTGCCTAAAGACACTCTCTTTATTGGAGTGATTAAAGCTTACTCCACAAGAGTAGGTGAAGGGCCCTTCCC
This sequence comes from Bdellovibrionales bacterium, assembly GCA_009692515.1. GTDB lineage: Bacteria > Bdellovibrionota > FAC87 > UBA2466 > UBA2466 > UBA2466. The sequence goes on along the minus strand of SHZA01000044.1, from coordinate 17,975 downwards.
CACAGAGCTTACCGATGCTTTTGGTGACGAATTAAGAGAGAGTGGATCGGAATATGGGGCTACCACAGGACGACCTCGTCGCTGTGGATGGTTAGATCTGGTTGCTGTGAAATATGCATTACAGGTTTCTGGAATCAAAAACTTAGCCATTACAAAAGCAGATGTACTATCGGGACTGTTCGAATTAAAGGTCTGTACCGCTTATGAGTATCAAGGAAATCGACTGCATACGATTCCGGCCGATTCTTCTATCTTAGCTAAGGTCACTCCCATTTATGAAACTCTGCCAGGCTGGAGCGAGGACTTAACAGCCATTAGAAATATAAATGAGATTCCAAAAAATCTGCAAAACTATTTGAAGTTTATCGAGGAGTTCACTGGAGCTAGAATCAATCTTATTTCGACTGGAGCTGGACGGGAAGCGGTAATAGATATTCAAAAGGCTTTTTAATAAGCTTTTATTCAAAGAATAGAACGAAGGGTATCTTTAGTCCGATATTTTAAATATCTAAATCGGAACGATATGATTTTTTTTCAAACTTTACCTTATCAAAATTGTATAGGTAGATTGTAGTATCTTTACCTTTGCCCCACGCAACTAAACCATCATTTGGAGTCGCAGGCTCTTGAAACTGCCCTTCAACACCTCTTGAACTATAAACCTCTAAAAATGGCTCAGGAACAAAGACTTCATTAATAACCTGATCTCTTTTCGTTAAAACAACCCACGTTTGATTGGGTTTATCAGGTGAGGTTACAATATCGTCAAAATAACCATTGCCATCGATATCGGCCTTAAGGCAACTCTGTGCTCCAGCTAACATTCCCTGAGATAGTCCTATTCCTGCAAAAGCTGCGCAATGAGAAATTGCTGCATTTTTTCTAATTAAATTAACTTCACTTGATTTCGGCTCAATCGGAGTTTCTAACCATTGTTTAAATCTACCCTGAGCATATTCACTAGAGGCCTCCTTGACTCCTGTGACACTCCACTCGTCAAAGGTGCCTTCTAATAATCCTTTTACATATCGACGTTCCGACTGTTTTTTTCCATTGGAATAATAAAGAGAATAGGTACCTTCAAGCACTCCATTTACATACTGCGCCGCTAAATGTAATCGACCCTGGGAATACCAATTTCGATACAGCCCTTCCCATCCTAAAATTCCGTAGGTAACCTCATCTCGTTTATTTCCATTCGAATACCAAGAGGTCCATACTCCTGTAGGCCTATTATCAACGTAAAAACTGCGACTTTCTATCTCTCCATTTTCATGTCGACTAATCTGTTCTCCTATTTTTTGTCCCGCCAAATAATTCTCTTCAAGCTGTTTCTTTCCATTACTAAAAAATGTGGTTTGAGTTCCCTGCTTCAATCCATCGAAATAATTCTCCTCAGAGATCTGTTTTTTGTTGACCGAGAAGGCGCCCATTTTCCCATGTAACTTTCCTAAATCATAATTAAGAAAAAGTTCACTCCCATCTTGATTGCGATACACAGTTTTACCATCTGGTATTTGACAGCCGCCTTTGGTCGTCATCGTATTGGGAATCATTTCAATGCTAGAATGTTTAGGACATGGCCGTACTTTTCTGCTACAGGATGAAATTATTATTTTATTTTCAACTCGTTCATGAAGCACCGTATCTGGTGCGCATACTATAGAAGTGGGTCTTCCAAAAGCTGAAGCCCCTCCCAAAGTTAATAAGGAAAGAATAACAGTTAGGAAACGGTACATAAAATCCTCCTGCAGTTTAAAAAATAGTTTTATCGTAATTTAAAGTAGGAACTATGAAATCATAGCCCCTATTTTCTTTAAGGAAAAAATCCTCGATACAACATCGCTTTTGATAAGTGCTCAATCGAAACAGCAAAAGCTGATAAACGCATGTCTATCTTTTTTGCTTGATGGAAATCATAAACCCTACCAAAAGCATTGGAAATAATTTCCCAGAGTTTATTATTTACATCTTTTTCACTCCAGAAAAAACTCTGTTGCCCCTGAACCCATTCAAAATAGGAAACAATCACACCGCCCGAATTAGCTAAAATATCTGGAATGGTAAAAACACCTTTTTCGTTTAAAATTTGATTGGCTTCAATCGTGGTAGGCCCATTAGCCCCCTCGGCTAAAATACGACATTTCACTTTATCTGCATTGGCTTTAGTAATTTGATTACTAAGTGCCGCTGGAATTAAAATATCTACCTTTAATTCAAGAAGTTCAGCATTGGAAATTTTATCGCATTCTGGAAAACCATCAAAGGTTCGATTTTTATCCAGCCAGTCTTTAGCAGCCTGTATGTTAATCCCGTCACTCTTATAAATACCACCAGAGACATCGGTTATCGCAACAACTTTACAACCCAGACTATTAATGATCTTTGCGGAGTAGTATCCCACGTTACCAAAACCCTGTACCGCTACAGTGGTATTTCCATCCAAATCCATATTGAGTCTTTTAGCAGCTTCAATAATAGTATAGACCACCCCTCTACCGGTCGCATCCACACGGCCTAAGGAACCTCCAATTTCAATCGGCTTTCCGGTAACCACACCTGGAACCGCATAACCCACCTGGGCGCTATAGGTATCCATCACCCACGCCATTGTCTGTGCATCCGTTCCGACATCTGGAGCCGGAATATCACGATCCGGACCTATCAACATAAAGATTTCAGAGGTGTATCTACGCGTTAAACTTTGTTTCTCTCGACGAGACATGACACTGGGATCACAACGAATGCCCCCTTTGGCTCCTCCAAGAGGTAATTTAACCAAGGCATTTTTAAAGGTCATTAGCATGGAGAGTGCTGTCGTTTCAGCAAGGTTTACTTCGGGATGGTATCGAATACCCCCCTTTGCAGGCCCTAGAGTCGTATTGTGCTGAACTCTAAACCCATCAAAAACTTCAATAGTGCCGTCATCCATTCTTACGGGAATCGAAACGTACAGGACACGACGGGGTTTAGAGAGTCTTTGAAAGACATTGGGATCTAAATCGATCTGTTCCCCTGCTGCCTCTATTAAGTTAAGGCAGTTTTGATAAAAAGGATGATCTTCCCAACCTACAATGTGTGTATCCGAATGCGCCGTCATCTCATCTCCTATGGAAGCTATGAAGTGTCTAGTTACCAGCTCCAAATAAAACCAATCAAAAACGGGTTGATTCTATCCTCTTAAAGGGGCTTCGTACAGAGTTTGAAAGCAATTAAGCGTCTTTTTCTTTAAGATCCTTACCATCATGAGTCAGGATTTTAGATTGGTTATTGTATTTAGTAATAATATGGACCGAGCGCTTCCAAATAAGCTGAATATTTCTTAAGGTCTCAGAGGCCTTCTCAAATTCCAAATCGATACCATCATGTTTATGAATCAGAAGAAGCTCTCCCTTGTTTTCAAAGTTAGCATCTTCAACATAAATAATAGGATTGCCAAAATTGGTTAACGAAAAGAGCAATTGTGATTTCACCTTACGCCAATCTCTATCAACAATTTCATACTGACCCGTTCGACGATTAAATCCGTAGGTAAATAATTTTTGCCTAATGCAAAAATCTTCATTCATAAAACTATCTATAAAGGTGACGTCATTATGCATTTTACGAACTTCAAAAATCTTTTGTTTACCTAATCCTGTATTTTTATTCCATGCTTTTTTAAGATCTGCACTTTCGCACTCATCATATTCTTTTCCAAATCGCCCTTTGTTCCATCGATCTTCGATATCCCGATAGAGCTCAATTCCTACTTTATAGGGATTAATTTGCCCTGGGCTTGACCCCATCGTACCGCTATGATGATCGGCATAATCGATCACCTCAGAATCTTTTAATACATGTTGCGTCATGATAGTGGAATGCCAATAACTAGCCCACCCTTCATTCATAATTTTAGTTTGCCCTTGAGGGGCGAAGTAGTAAGCCTCTTCGCGAATGATCGATAATATTTCTCGCTGCCAATTTTCCATCGGTGCGAAATCGATTAAAAACTGTAGGATATCTCTCTGTGGCTCCAAAGGAAATTTTCTGGTTTGTGCAGCCTCTTCACGAATCTTTTTCTCTTGTTCTTCCAAATATGTTTTAGGGTTTACATATTTGTCCATGTAACTTTTAGAATCAAATTTTCGGACTAGAGAATCGGTTAACCTCTCATCAAATTGGGCGTCTAAGTCTCCCTGCTTAACTGCAGATGGTTTCTGAATAAAGACAGAGAACAAATCGATCAAATTATCAAGAGAGCAACAGGTGTCGATGAAGTTTTCTACATTATCTACTCCGTAACGATCTTGATATTCTCTAATTCGAGTGGAATGATTAGCCATTTCATCAAGCATTTTGCGATTTGTCTTGGAAAACCACATGTTATTTTTGAAAAAATCACAGTGGCCATAGACATGTGCCATGACTAGCTTTTGGTCGACAATTTCATTTCCAGTTTGAAGGTATGCGTAACAAGGATCTGTATTAATCACGAGTTCATAAATTTTTTGCAGCCCATAGGTATAGGACTTATTTAGATAATCGTAATCCATTCCAAATCGCCAATGAGGATAGCGAGTAGGAAACCCACCCAATGCTGCAATTTCATTTATTTCATCATAGTCTACCAATTCGAAAATAACTTTAAAGCAATCGAGCCCATAGCCTCGCACAATTTCCTTTATTTCAGTATGTGCCTTCTGCAGTTCAAGAGGAAGAATTCGTCTCATTTTCCTTTTCCTAAAAATTCTTTTAGAGAGCGGTAAATAGCATCTTTGCTCTCAATTTTTGATGTGATAATTTTTTCTTCTTCTTTGAAATTCTCTAAAATATCTTTGATAAATTGTCCGCTTCCATAACGACTCTCTACCTGCCCATAACAAAAAGCATTGAGTTTAGGAATGAGTTCATTCCTTAAGATATCTACACAAAGCTTAGTATCCTCTCCCGACCAATTATCACCATCGGAAAAATGAAAGGAATAAATATTCCATTCAGACACTGGATAATCTTTAACAATAATATCATTCGCGAGTCGATAGGCAGAACTAATCAAAGTGCCACCACTTTCTCTTGTGTGATAAAAAGTTTGCTGATCAACCTCTCTTGCAGTGGCATCGTGAATGATATAGCGAATCTCTAAATCATTATATTGAGACCGAATCCACGTATCTAACCAAAAAGACTCGGTCCTAACGATCTCTTTTTGCTCGTCACCCATGCTGCCAGACACATCCATCATATAAATAATTACAGCATTGTTTTCTGGTTTGGTGATAGTTTTCCAGCTGCGATAACGATGATCTTTTTTTATGGGAACAATGACAGGGTCTTCAGGATTGTACTGTCCAGTAACGACTTGACGTTTGAGTGCCTCTTTAAAAGTTCGCTTGATATGCCTCAAAGAATTAGGGCCCACAGTATGAATTCCAGAATACTTATTCTTGTGAGCCTGAAGAGATCCTGTGCCTTTGGGCTGAATTTTGGGAAGTTCTAGTTCCTCCCCTAACATTTCAGCGAGCTCGGCTAATGAAACCTCGACCTCTAGATTGTGTTCACCCGAAGCATTTCCAGCTTGCGGTTCGCCTTCTCCAGGTTGCTCAGATCCGCCGATGGGTGTCCCCGGGGCTCCGTCCCCCTGACCGACTCCACCTGTTTGACGCTTTCCGAACTTAAATCTAGGAAGATCAATTTGAGGAATAGGAATACTTACGTAATCCTTTCCCTGTCGGCCGATGAGCTCTCCATGACTAATATATTTTTTAAGGTTCGACTTGATCTTACCCTTAACGATTTGCTTAAACCGTTGGTGATCACGTTTGATACCGGCAGTCATGAAGATCTACTTCCTTGTCAGATACTCTGGATGCGCACCTGATCTTAAAGTGTTATTTACGTTTCACATCACCTCGAGCAAAAATCGAGGCTACGAATGTGAGAATATCGGTGGAACAAATTTCACAATAACCATAATTTTTGATAAGTCGCCCTTTGACGATATCAATTTTTTCTTGGGTACTTTGGTCCACAATATTAGAAACCAAACTGGTGAGTTTGATGGTATCTTTTTGATCTTCAAAAAGCTTAAGCTCTAGTGCTTTATGGAGCCGCTCGTTGGTTTTATAATCAAATTGTCGACCATCAAGTGCCAATGCCCCGATGTAGTTCATGACCTCTCTACGAAAATCATCTTTACGGCTATCTGGAATATCAATTTTCTCCTCGATAGAACGCATGAGTCTTTCATCTGGCTCTTCATCCTGCCCTGTGTACCTATTTTTGACTCGCTCTCGTTGTGTGTAGGCCTTAACATTATCGATGTAGTTGGAGCATAGCCTAGCCATCGCCTCTTCATCTGCTGAAATAGCTCTCTGCACTTCACTCTTTACAATATCTTCATATTCCTGTTTCACTACAGAAAGTAATTCACGGTAATGTTTTTTCTTATCTTCCGATGATATTAAAGAATGGTTCTTTAGTCCTCCCTCTAATTCATTTAAAACCATAAATGGATTTAAGCAGGCGACATTCCCATCTCTAGTATTTACAAGCGCATTAGAAATCTTATCTTGAATATATCTGGGAGAAATTCCTTCCATTCCCTCGCGATTAGCCTCTTTTCTTAGCTCTCTTACATTATCCTCAGTAAATCCCGCTAGACTCTTACCATTATATAATTTTAATTTCTGAAGCAGAGTGAGATTGGCTTTTTTGGGGATTTCTAAACGAGTCAAAACGGCCCACATCGAAGCCATTTCTAAGGTATGAGGAGCGATGTGCTTACCTTTAATACTTTTAGAGTTAAAATCTTTTTTATAGATTTTTACCTCCTCTCCTAGCTTTGTAATATAAGGCACATCTATTTTTACAGTGCGATCTCTTAAGGCTTCCATGAATTCATTGTTTTGTAGTTTTCGATATTCCGGCTCGTTGGTATGGCCAATAATAACTTCATCAATATCTGTCTGTGGAAACTTTTTAGGTTTCACTTTGTGTTCTTGAGAAGCCCCTAGCAGGTCGTAAAGAAAGGCGACATCAAGTTTTAGGACTTCGATAAATTCTACAATGCCTCGATTAGCAATATTGAATTCTCCATCAAAATTAAACGCTCTGGGGTCAGAATCGGATCCAAACTCAGCAATTTTTCGATAGTTGATATCACCCGTTAATTCTGTTGAATCCTGGTTTTTCTCATCTTTAGGTTGAAAAGTACCAATTCCGATTCTCCCTTTCTCGGACAACATCACGCGAAATACTTTGATATGATCAACAACTTTAGTCCAATCACCTTTATAAAATTGGAGCAGCTCTGTAAAAATATAATTACATGAGGGGTCTAGATCCCCTTCAATCACAACTCGATGCCCCTCTTTTCGTCCTCGATTTAATTCCTCCGTGAATTTCTTTCTAAATTCCTTAGGGATCAATTTGAGAGGCTCTTCATGCATAGGGCATTTAATCTCTCCAATGGCTCCTAATATTCTGTCCGGAATTTTACTAGAGCCTGCAATCCACTTAAACGTATACAAAGATCCCTCTTCGGTACTTGAATAATACTCAAGACCTTTTTTCATTAGCCGAGCAATGGTACTTTTAGAACTTCCCACAGGGCCGTGAAGTAAGAGGACTCTTTTTTCAGGGCCGTAGGATTGGGCGGCGGCCTTCAAAATATTTACGAGTTTCATCAGATGAACATCTAAACCAAATACGGCATCTTTTCCATTATCAAAGGGATCTTTAAAAAAATTATAGGACACAATTTTCTTTTTAAATTCTACATAGTCCTCGACCCCATATCCGATAATGAGATCATAAATTCGCTGGAAGGCGTTCCTTGTCACCTCGGGATGTTCCTTCACAATATCGACGTATTGTTGAAATGAACCCTCCCAATTATATTTTGCAAATTTATCAAGGTCTTGAAGACCTGCGATAAAGTTTTTAATGTCAATGGAAGGTGAAGACATAAAATCTCCTTAGGAACGTATTTTTTTAACAAAAATTAAAGGGATATCGTGTGCCACGCTTACCCCCTCTCTTATAGAAGCTGCTTACTGTGTTGTGAATTGGGCGCGATAAAAAGCACTAGAACACTACCTTATAATTATCTTCTTCCAGCCAAAAATAGTCAATCCACAGAGGGTGAGAGAATCGTTTAATCGATTTAAAAGTGGCCTTTAATAAAAACTAAATCTGGTGGCTCTTTAGAACTGAGCAATTCGACTCCCCCACGCTCTGGCCTCTTCTAAAATTGAGGACTCGTCTAGCGTCAAAATTTTTCTATTTTCCATGATAACGCTCCCGCCTACCACACTATGCTTCACATCGGAACCCGAGGCGCTGTATGCCAAATGTGAAAAGGGGTTATAGATAGGAGTGGCATGAGCCTGCTCAGTGCTAATAGCTATCAGGTCAGCCGATTTACCCACCTCTAGAGAACCTACCTCATGATCCAGCTTCAAAGCGGCGGCACCTTCTATCGTCAATATTTTGACGATATCCAGTGCAGTAAGAGCTCCCACGCCATATTGTAAAATCTGAAGCTTGAGGGCAATATCGGCCTCCTGAAGTAAATCAAGATTGTTATTACTCGCAGCTCCATCGGTACCTAATGAAACTTTGATTCCAGCTTTTCTTAATTTTACAATCGGTGCAATACCGGTCCCAAGTTTTAAATTAGACTCAGGGTTATGAACGACACCTACTTGATTACGGCTTAAGATCTCAATGTCTTCAGGTGTGACACAAACGACATGTGCTGCTATTGCCTTATTTTTCCATAGACCTATCTTTTCAAAAAAAGCGGTGGGAGTGATCTTTCTTTTCTTAAGACAGTCCTCTAATTCAGCAGCGGTCTCTTGAAGGTGCAAATGAACCCGTAGCTTTTTTTGAAAAGCATAATTCGAAACCTGCTCCCAAATGGAATCGGACACCCCATAAATAGAATGCGGCGCTATGGCAGGAATCACTCTGGGATAGCTTTCAATTTCAGAAAGGTATTCATCAAATTGACTGAAAATTTTATTGGTATCTTCGACTCCACTAATTTCTACTAGTGTTTGTCCACAAATACCTCTTAAGCCACTTTCATGAACGGCTCTCGCTGCAGAGGATTCAAAATAATACATGTCATTAAACAAGGTGGTTCCTGAGCGAATCATTTCGATTTGTGCTAGTAAGGTGCCCACATAAACAAACTCTTTGCTACCCCACTTTTTTTCCAGTGGGAAAATTTTTTCATTGAGCCAAGAATGCAATGGCATGTCATCTGCAATTCCACGAAGCAATGTCATCCCCGTATGAGTATGGCCATTAATAAGTCCAGGAAGAACAATACAATTTCTAGCATCAATAACTTTTTTAGCAGAATGAACTATGGGCTTGTCTATAGACTGTATGGAAATAATTCGACCGTGAAGCACATCGATCTGCGCATTTAAAATAACTTCATTTTTTGAATTGAGTGTAAGAGCAGTTCCTCCCCAAATAGTAAGATCCGGAATTTTTTTTATTTTTTTTTCGTCGGTCATAATCATTTTTTTAGTTTCTCAGGATCAAATGCAAATGGGAAGAGGGTTCGAGTCAAAGTTTTTTGAAATTTATCGCCAGTTTTATTCACGGCAATCACCTCAGAATTACCTCCGAATTCCTGAATAACCTGTAAACACATGCCACAGGGAAAGACCGGATCTTCAGAAGAGGCCGCTACCACTAGGAGCTTAATCTTTCTGCCACCCTCAGAAACCATTTTAACAATCGCGGTCCGTTCGGCACAAAGACCTGCGGGATAGGATGCATTTTCTACATTGCAGCCGGAAAAAATAGTCCCATTTTCATCTATTAATGCCGAACCGACTAGGTAATTTGAATAAGGAGCATAGGCCCTACCCTTTGCCTTGAGTGCCTCTTTTATTAATTTCTTTTCCTTGATTGAAAGCTTTGAAATAGCTTCGGAGGTCTTCATAAAACCCTCTTCATTTCTTTAATAGACTCTTTAACCAACAAGCAAAAAACCGTTTGAACCTTTTTTGCAGTTTCTAGAACCTCTGAGTGTTCTAAGGGAGTGGGCCCCACTCCTGCAGCAAGATTGGTCACACAAGAAACGGCCACCACCCTTTTTCCCATATGGTGCAGGGCTATAGCCTCGGGGACCGTAGACATTCCCACCACATCGCCTCCTAAAGCACGATACATTTTAATCTCTGCCGGAGTTTCATAGGAGGGACCATGTAGTCCCACATAAACCCCTTGTTGTAATTTAATAGCCAGCTTCTCAGCAGTTTGGGCCACAATCCTTCTTAAAGTAGGATCATAGAGATGGGTCATGTCTGGAAAACGGGTTCCCAGTTTGTCTATGTTTTTACCAATTAAAGGATTAGTTCCCATTAGATTTAAATGATCTTGAATCAGCACTAAGTCTGCAGGTTTCATTTCTACGTGGAGCCCTCCGGCTGCATTGGTAAGAAAAAATACCTTAGCACCACAAAGACCGAAGACTCGAAAAGGAAAAACAACCTCCTCCATGGAAAGACCTTCATAAAAATGAAGCCTTCCCTGCATACACGCCACGCGAGTTTCTCCTAAGGTTCCAATTAATAATTTTGAAACATGCCCTTCCACGGTAGTTTTAGCTAAATACGGAATGTCTGAATACGGAATTTCCACTTCGATTTTAATTTCATTTAGTACCGCCGCCAGCCCGCTGCCTAATACCACTACAAAGTCTGGAAATGTCCCAACCTTTGCATTGATAAACTCTTTGGCTTCCATCATTTTTTCTAAATAATTTTTCACGACATAATCTCCATCACCACAGACTCTATTTTTTTAACTTCTAATTCATTCGTGCTAATTTTGACCGCATTTTCCAAAGCAGCCTTAATTTCATTTAATTCTTTTGGGTCTCGATAATACACTCGAAGTAAAGGGTCTCCTTGAATTACCGAGTCTCCTACCTTTTTAAAAAACTCAAAGCCAACTTTATTATCAATTTGGCATTCTGTAGTTTTTCTTCCTCCACCTAATTCAACAAGAAGCACCCCGAAATCTCTAGCGTGCATTAAAGATATCTGTCCTGTTTTTTCTGCAGGAAAATCATAGCTTAAATATTTCCCAGGAAACAGTTCTCTAGCGGCTTCAAATCCAGCAAAATCTCCACCTTGAGACTCAAACATTTTTCTAAATAAACAGTAAGCCTCTCCAGTTTCAATAACCTCCTGACACCACTCTTTAGCTGCGCTCACAGAAATCTTTTTTCTAGCTCCTAAGAAAATCATCCAGCTAGCGGTTTCTACTACTAAGGCTTCAAGTGCGGAGTCTCGTGGCAATCCTTTTAAAAAATCGGCACATTCTTCAACCTCTAAAAAATTCCCCGCTTTTTTACCCAGAGGCTCATCCATTCTAGAAATAAGAGCCACCGCATCTAGGCCTTGATTTTTAGCGACCGATAATAATCCCTCAGCTAAAAGTTTGGCTTCTGTGGGAGTACGCATAAAGGCCCCAAGCCCTGTTTTTACATCAAAGATAATACCATTTAGATTTTCCGAAAGTTTTTTGCTCATGATACTAGAAACAATGAGAGGAATACTCTCGATAGTTCCTGTAACGTCTCTCAAGGAGTAGATCAATCGATCCGCAGGTGCTATAGCATCCGTTTGTCCTACCATAAAAAAACCCTGATTTTGCATCAGCTCCATAGCTGCGGGAATTTCAATACGAGTTTGAAATCCTAAAACAGACTCTAGTTTATCGAGGGTGCCTCCGGTGTGACCTAGTCCTCTACCCGATACCATTGGAATCTCTATTTGCGCTTTACCAAGATATTTTTCGGAGATCGTTTTTACCAAAGGAATAAGAATTAAGGAGGTTTTATCTCCAACTCCACCGGTACTATGTTTGTCCAACCAATATGTTTCCTTGGCCGCTAAAGATTCTTTTGAGCGATGGAGGGTCACTCCCGACCTCCACATAGCTTCGGTCCATTGAGAAAGCTCTACCTCTGTCATTCCCTTTAAAAATACAGCCATCAACCAGGACGCCAATTGATAATCTTTAATCTCTCCCCTCAAAAAACCTTGGATAAGAAAGGTAAATTCCTCCTTTGAATTCGCCTGCCCCTGCCGTTTTTTAATGATTATCTCTTTGGCTTGCATAAAAAACTTTGCCCTTCGAGAGGGAGTTGATCTCTAGAAATTTGATAGCCCTCTAAAATAGAGGCCGATACATCGGCGAAGGAACCTCTATCTGGAAGAGTTTCCCCTTTGAACCTAGGAGAATAGGCCACTAAAGGGACAAATTCTCTAGTGTGATCACATCCCTTAAAGGTGGGATCACAACCATGGTCTGCGGTAAGCATCAGGCAATCATCTTCGGTAAGTTCACTTAGTATTTTAGGAAAAAAATTATCGAGCTCGATCAGAGAATTTGCGTACCCCTTAGGGTCCCTTCGGTGGCCATACAACTGATCAAAATCAACCAGATTAGTAAAAATAAAGGCCTGATCTCCTCTGTTTTTCTGCATGAAATCTAAAGTAGCTTTTAAACTATCAGGATTATTTCCCGTATGATTCCCGCATGTAATTCCTCGATGAGCAAAAATATCATCAATTTTACCCACGCTTAAAACGGGAATACCGTGAGTTTGTAAAACATCTAAGCAATTCAGAGGAGGATTCGTTGCGTAGTCTCTACGATGTTCGGTTCGTTTAAACTGCTTAGCAGAAAGCCCTAGAAAGGGACGAGCAATCACTCTCCCAATCTGGTAAGGCATCGTAATTTTTCTGGCGATCTCGCACACTTCATATAATCGCTCAAGACCGAATATTTCTTCATGAACCGCTATCTGAAACACACTATCCCCAGAGGTATAAAGAATAGGTTTTCCTGTTTTTAAATGGGCCTCTCCAAGCTCCTCAATGATGTGTGTCCCGCTAGCCGCTTTATTGCCAATCACACCTGGGATTTTAGCCTCTAAAATAAATTGTTTAATTAATTCTTCTGGAAATCCGTTAGGAAATAATTGAAAGGGAGTTTCTGTAACGAGACCGGCTAACTCCCAGTGACCTGTTGTGGTATCTTTGCCTTTACTTTTTTCAGCCATTCGAGACACGATGGCTAAGGGATTTTTAACCTGGCAAATCCCCTTGAAATCGCCTAAATTTCCAAGACCTAATTTTTCTAGATTAGGAAGTTTAATTCCCCCTAAATGGCTCGCAATGTGACCTAACGTATTAGAGCCTTCATCACCATAGTCTTTAGCATCGGGGGCAGCTCCGACTCCCAAACCATCGGCCACTAAAACAATCACTCTTTTAAAGGTGCCTTGATTCAATTAATAAGCCCCCGCCACACTGGCCTCTTTTTGAACGATCGCAACCGAGGCTGAGGTGCCTAAACGAGTGGCTCCCGCTCTCACCATTTTTATCGCATCTTCATAGGAGCGAATGCCTCCACTAGCTTTAACTCCAAATTCAGGGCCCACAATTTGTCGCATCAGCCTAATATCATCCTCTGTCGCTCCCGATTTTGAAAAGCCGGTAGATGTTTTTACAAATTTAGCTCCTGCTGCTTTCACTAAAGCACAGGCTATTTTTTTTTCAGAATCTGAGAGTTCACTAGTTTCAAGAATGACCTTAACTGGAATGTTTCCAGCCGCTATTACCACTTGGTGTAGGTCATTCCAAACCGCAGCATAATCTGTTTTTGCAAGTAGTTGCCGATTAAGAACGACATCTATTTCTTTGGCTCCTGCTTGTACCGACGCTAAAGTATCTTGATATTTTTTTTCAGTCGTATCATTCCCATGCGGAAAGGAGATCACAGTAATGGGCAATACTTCAGATCCTTTTAATTTAATCGCCACAAGAGGTATCCACTTGGCCTCTACACAAATCGTCCTAAAAGCATGTGTCAGGGCTTCATCACATACTTTCAAAACCTCTGCCTCACTAGCCTCTGGCCTAAGTAACGTATGATCGATATATTTTGCTAAGGAAATTAGGTGGTCTGTATTTTGGATTATCATACCTGTAAAGGTATACCCGGCTTTATTAGTGCGTCAAATGGAAGTGTCAATCTGCAGCAGTTCTCGCCGAAGGCTCTATTTTTTCCTAAAAATGGAAAGGGGGGCTATCTCTGACACTGAAACATCGGACCAGATTTGGAGAACCTATCGCCTTAGAGCTCTGATGACCACGCATTAGACTTAGACAAAATGGGTGTCTAAGATAGATATATTTTAATTATTTGAAATATTTGATTATTTCTAATTTGAATCAAAACGCGCCTATTAGTTAGTCACCTGTCTCACAATCTGGCGGGTGGATTCCCTCTAGACATGATCGGCTCCTATTTTGCACCTTAATCTAAAAAGATAGGTGCGACCTCAAATAATTAATTTATTAGTTTTATGGGTGTAAAAATGGATAGAAATATATTGTCTGTCGGTTTTAATATTACATTGGGTGTTGGATTCTACTTTCTGTTGCTAAGCACGGGCTGCGGGAAGGAGGAAAGTTACTATCAGGTCTCTGACCTAACGGTGACCGATCCTACTAATTCGACTTCTACTACTACGACTTCTACTACTACGACTTCTACTACTATGACTTCTACTACTATGACTTCTACTACTAAGACTCTTCCACTTCCTTCTCCTCCTGATTGCAAATGTGACAAGGATAAGAATGGCAACGATAAAGTCTATGTGTGTCATACTGAAAGCAGTCAGAAGCATGAGCTTTGTATTTCACTGAAGGCTCTGCCTGCTCATCTGGCCCATGGGGATGTCGTAGGAGAATGTTTATAAGCTCAGCACATATTGCCGGTTAAGTGCGGAGAGTCGAGAAGTAAGATGATGACTCAGCCCGCTGAAGCGACAATATCTGCTGCGCGACTATAGATGCGCTTGAAAAGCCCACTGAAAAACTGTACGAAAAGATTCCTAGAACCGCCAAAATTAGCCTTAAATTTCTTCACCGAGAACTACTGGTCAATCTGTGATTGTTTGCTATAACCGGCTAAAAATAGGTTGTGTTAAGCCAGTTGTGTGGTTAGGCAGGACCTGACGTCGTTCAATGGGTCATGACCTCCATTTGAGTTCCAGGCTAACAAATTAGATGAAGAAACTTCAGACAAATTCGGGGAGATCATTCGCTGCGCTCAGGACACGTTTCTGTCGGGATGAAATTAAGGAAAGCCCGTCGGGCTGTATTTTCATTTTCCGACAAAAACTAATTATCCTGTTTTTTTCTGATCATTGGTTACTAGTTCTAAATCTAATCCCAACTCATCATCACCGTCCTGCTCTAGAAGACTCTTAAAACTATCTTGAAGATCTACCTTTAAAGTAGCGGCTCTTGGCGGTAAGGGCTTTCCGATGGGCACTGGGGTTTTTGAGCTAGGTAAGGGTTTGTTAGTACCGGACTGAGGGATCGGAGGAGGCATAGTTACTTTTTTAGAAAGTGGCGGGGGGCCAAGGGGGGAGGAGCCTAAAGAAGAGGCCGTCATAGGCCCTTTATTTTCAGGGACAATTTTTGGATTTAATTTTATCGACCCCATATTAGGAATCACCTTCTCGCTATTAGTTTCTATAGCTCTCGGTTTCTTCCTTGGCATACCTTTCATTTTAACTTCAAGTGTAGCTGGGTTTTCCATGGCAGCCATACCCTCTTCAGGATCGATCTCTCCATTGACTACCAGTTCGATAATAGAACTATCCATTGTCACCATTCCATCTTTTTTTCCAGTCTGCATGATGCTCGGTATCTGAAAGGTTTTACCTTCTCGAATCAAGTTTGAGATTGCAGTATTTACCACCATAATCTCGTAGGCGCCGACCCTTCCTTTACCGCCTGCCTTTTTTAGTAGTCTTTGGCTAACGACCGCCTTTAAAGATTCCGCTAGCATGGTGCGAATCATAGCCTGTTGATCAGAGGGAAAGGAGTCGATGATTCTATCGATGGAGGCTCCAGCGCCTCTTGTATGAAGGGTTCCAAAAACTAAATGGCCAGTTTCCGCTGCTGTGAGAGCCAGTGCAATAGTTTCTAAATCTCGCATTTCACCAATGAGAATAACATCGGGATCCTCTCTGAGTGCATACTTAATCGCATCGGAAAAGGACAGACAAGAAACTCCTATTTCTCGCTGATTAACTAAGCTTAATTTACTTTCATGAACAAACTCCACAGGGTCTTCTACGGTCAAAATATGACTCTTGCTGCTTTCATTAATATGATTAATCATAGAGGCCAGAGTCGTGGATTTTCCTGAGCCTGTAGGCCCCGTAACCAGCACAAGTCCTTTTTCATATTTACAAAAACTGGAGATCACCGGAGGTAGCCTTAAAGTTTCAAACGAAGGAATCTTTTTAGGGATCGTTCTTAATACCGCTGCCATGCCTTTTTGATTGAAAAATAGGTTCAAACGAAAACTACCAATATTCGCTGCTGTGAAACTTTTATCTAAGTTTTTATGCTTTAAAAGTTTAGCCTGTTCCTCCTCACTTAAAATTTCAAAAAAAATTTCCTGGATCTCCTCATGTGCCAAACAGGTCTCTTGGAGTAACTCTAACTCTCCATCAATTCTCACTCGCGCGGGTAGACCCGATGAAAAGTGTAAATCGGAGGCCTTTAGGTTAACTGCCAGCTGTAGAAACTGATCTATTTTAGGCATCTATGCAGCCCTCTCTTTAGCATCCTGTTTTTTTTCTAAATTGCCTTGGCTTGAACTAGTTTCTATAATTACTGGAAGATTCTGTGGGCCTACCGGCACCAAAGATCTCTCTTTCATTATCTTTTTTTTCAGTCGTAAAATAGATAGCCCCCAAAATGCCAAGGGGATTTCTAAACCCACTCCGACACACACATATATCTCAACGTGATCATAAAGATGGATCCAAATATTTGTCATATCGATTCCCAATAAGAGTTGTTCTTACTTATCGGCAGATTTAATCAAATGATGGCTCTTAAAAACTATTTGCAAAAAAGGAGCATGACTCATCGCTTCAAAAAAGAGCCTATTTTAAACTTGTTGCAGCTAAAATAAAAACCTATTGTGTGACTGGGAAAATAACAAATAATGATTCATGAATTTCATCTTTACCACCATCCACAAGCTGCGCCAGGATTCTTGGACTCTTTTTTAGGAGGCCTCTACTTTATCAAAGGAGTTCCCCTTTTCTTACAATTAGCTATTCTTGTTCTCTATCCTTTGTCTTTAGGGCTCCTACTGCTTAGTAGGCAAAATTCTAAAATCGGCCACGCACAAATCCAAATAAAACTATCACAGTTAGCCTCCTTGCTCGCTTTTTCAATCAGTGCCCTACTTTTATTTTCACCTTGGGATGAAAGTTTTATTAATTTAAGACATTCCCTGAATCTAGCTCATCACAATAACTTTTCCTTCAATATCTCTTCAGCTTCAGAGGGGACTGTAGACTTCTTAGTGTTTGCTATTATAGGTCTACTGGGAAAGCTGCAACTACCGCTTGTGGAATTACTTTTTTTCCAAAGTTGGCTCGGAGGAATTCTCTGTATTTTTTTACTTCAAGCGATGGCTACGGCATTAGGAATTCCAGGGTCCAAAAGCTGGACCCTTTTCCTAGCCACTCTTTTCCCTCCTTTAATGCTCAATGCTTCACATGGATTTGCCACCTCTTTATTTGCTGCAGCTATTTTAGGTTCTATCTATTTTATTTTTCTCACCCAACGACTCACTTTAGGATTCATTATTCTTGCCCTAGTTCCCCTCATTCGATGGGAAGGATTTTGGTTTATGTTACTGTGTTATGCTTGGTGTTTTAGAGATGCTAAAAGACTTCGAATCCAATATAAAACTCTACTTGTAATGACGCTGACTGCGGCTCTCCCCACACTACTACTCACATACTATCGCTGTTCTTTCTACCACTCATGGATTCCAATTCCTGTGATCTACAAAAACAGTATGGGTAATTTATTTTATTCTATTCTTGGATTGAGAAATTTATTTTT
>SHZA01000043.1 GCA_009692515.1 Bdellovibrionales bacterium | reverse complement strand
ATGAAATCTATTTTCTTTTTTTCTTTCTTCCTCGACGCGAAAGCTTCGCTTTCGAAACATCACCCTGTTTATCAATGAAATACAAAAATCCAGCCTCTCGCTTCACCCCTACCTTTTCAACCATTTGAGGTTTAATTTTAGAGGCTTTTCTTCCTCGCCCCATTTTAGCGCGAGATACATTTCCTTTTTTGTCGAGATAGTATAACCATCCCTCCTCTTTTTTAACTCCGACTTTCGCCACTTTGGTAGCCATATTGCCTCCGGTGAGTTGCTTTTTAAGTTAGCATTGTCTTTTTATCGACTGAAGTTTAAAGTTTATCGATCGGCTCCAGTTTTACAAGTCAAAAACACCAAATGGGTAGATCCCACCATGGGCTCTCATGCGTCACAGCCCCTTTTCCATTAGAAATACACCCTACGAGGTTTAAATGACTCAGACACTCAATGTTCCAGGCTGCAACATCAATACTGGTAGAGACTCTCGCCACCTTTGGAGCTACCTTCAATTGCTGTCGCATAAAATATATTCCGTCACTTATAAGACCGGTCTTTTTAGGACTTACATAGAGAGTCGCTCCCCATTCTACAAGCTCTTTGGGTAGTTCCATTAGTTTCCCCCAGGTACAAAAAAAGAAAGTAGGATCAATTGGGTCTAAGGGTAATGGGCCTACCTCTGATCTTAATCCTCTTAAAAAAACTTCGACGGCCTCAGGGGACTCCCAGGCCTCATTTTTTTTCTGACAAATGATCTGGGCGGTTATTTTTTCGGGATAGGCCTTTGAGTACAAATCTAACTCCTCCTCCATGGGTAATTTATTTAAACCAATGCAGTCGGTTCGGAGAAAAATAGTAAAAGGAATATTTTTACCAATTAAAAATGGTATTGCTCTTAAAACAACGCTTTTCCTTGGATTTTTAAATAAAACTGCGGCTAAGCCCTGCCCTTTTTTATTTCTAATCCTCCGGGTAATTTCCTCGATCTTTGAAAACCGATAAAATTTTTCTACCTCCTCAATCTGATTTTCAAATTCTGAGAGATTAGTATCATCAATATGATCATATTCTAATAAAAGTGAATTATTTTTTCCTAGCCAATTTGAAATCATCATAACGTCTTTGAATAGGTAGCTTGTGTTGGAAGCGAAAGATATGCGTCAAAAATCATAGCCACATTGCGAATAAATAATCTTCCCAAATCTGTAATCACTATCCCTTGACTGTCGACGGTTAAAATTCCCTCAGAAGCAAACTCACTTAATAGTTTTATTTCATTTTGAAATGTAATTTCAAAACTATCATTAAAAAGCGAACGATAGTCTTGAAATCTCAATACAAACTTACACATCAATTGCTGAATAATCCATTTTCTCTGCACATCATCGGAGGTCAAAAGACAGCCTCTAAATGACGATAGCCCCTCATGGGCTATACTATCTTCATACGGCCTAGTTTCACGAGTATTCTGAAAGTAATTTCCACCTACTTCGCCAATAGCTGAGGCCCCAATTCCAATCATTCCTGCTCCACGCTTAACGGTGTAGCCCATAAAGTTTCGATAAAGAGTTTCCTTTTCGATAGCAAGAAATAGTTCGTCAGATTCCAGAGCAAAGTGATCCATCCCAATAGAACGATATCCATTTTGAGTGAATTCGGTGTACCCATCGCTGAAAATAGCTAACCGATCCTCGGAATCGGGTCGTTCAAACCTATCCATAATCTTTTGATGCGGTCGCAAAGAGGGTAGATGAGCATAATTATAAAGGGCAATCCTATCGGGTCTTAGAGCAATCACCTCCTGCAAAGTTTTGTGAAAAGACTGTTTAGTCTGCAATGGCAATCCATAAATTAAATCAAAATTAATCCCCTGGAAGCCCAGTTCGCGACAAAACTTTAGCATATTAGAGGTCAGTTCTATCGACTGAATTCGGTTAACCGCTTTCTGTACATTCTCATTGAAATCCTGAACCCCTAAACTAACACGATTGAAACCCAACCGTCTTAAAGTAGACAGCTGTTCATTACTTGTGACTCTAGGGTCAATTTCAATGCTAACTTCGGCCCCCTCTGCAAGATCAAAATATTTTAAGGTGGCCAGATGAAGTCTTTCAATCTCCTGGGATGTCATGAAGGTAGGCGTCCCTCCGCCCCAGCTTATTTGTGAAAGTGTCTGTCTGCGTCCAATGATCTCCGATACAGTCTTAAGCTCTTTAATTAAAGCCTCGATGTAAACACCACTCTTAGAATGGTCTTTAGTAATCTGAATGTTACAACCACAGTAAAAACACAGGGCTTCACAAAAAGGGATGTGAATATAGAGGGCAATAGGCTCTGCATTGCCGGAAAAACTTTTTTTCAATTGCTCTTGATACACCTCAATCTTCCAGTTTTCAGTCCACTGTGGTGCTGTGGGATAGGAGGTGTATCTAGGGCCTGAGGTTGCATATTTTTTAATAAGTTTCGTTAAATCCATAAGCTCCTTGCCTCCTGTACAAAGGCTCTAGCATTTTCCACTGGAGTTCCTGGTAAAATACCGTGAGCCAAATTCATAATCACATGTCTTTGTAGGCTTCGGGCCTCCTGCACGAGTAGCCGTGTCTTTAATCTCACCTGGCCTTCGGTGCCTTTGAGTAACAACACGGGATCAAGATTTCCCTGAAAGAAAACATTTCGAGGAAATTGTTTGTCTAATTCGGTTAGAGACACTAATTCATCAACGCTAAAACCAGAAACAGGCAACGAAGAAAAGAGAGGTGTTAGGTGTGAGGAGTGCTTTGTAAAATAGATAGCAGGAACGCCCCTCTCTTTTAATTTAAAAAACATTTTATTCAAAATTTTAGAGTAGTGGTCTTCAAAAAAGTTTTTGGGCATGTGTCCAATCCAGGTATCAAATAGCTGCACCATGTGCGCTCCAGATTGATGCTGATATTCTAAGTATCTCACCGTCGCATCACCTAATGTCTCAAGACAACAGGCCAGTGATGCAGGATCATTGTGCATCCAAGATTTAATCTGTTCAAAATTTCGATTGCTCTGCCCTTCAATCAAATAAGATCCCACCGTCCAAGGGGCCCCGGCAAAACCTAAAAGTGTCATCTCATTAGGAATTTGCTTTTTAATAAGAGAAAGAGCCTCTCCTACAAATCGAGTGTGCTGAGAGGGATCATAACCTTCAAAAATTTTAAACTGGTCCTGAGTCCGTAAGGGTATTTCAGTGATGGGCCCTACAGACTCCTTCATCGTGATAGGAAGGCCTAATCCATACGGCATTGTCAAAATATCGGAGAAGAAAATAATCGCATCAACAGGAATTTCTTGGATGGGTAAAAGACTCACTTCAGCTGCGATTTCTGGCTGAGTTGCCATTTCCCAGAAGGAATGCTTCGCTCGTATCGCACGATACTTTGGCAAATAACGACCAGCTTGCCTCATCATCCACACAGGAAATCTGCCCATGGCCTGTCCTGATAGATATTTCATTAAAAATGGCATCAAGGAGTTCCTTTTTTACTAAACTTATACCCAGCACCCCGAATAGAATGAATGTATTTAGGACTGCCAGGATTATCAAAAAGTTTACGCAGTCTTAAAATAAAATTATCTACAGTTCGTGCTGAGGGAAACACATCGTAGCCCCACACCTGATTTAAGATCTCATCTCGACTTACTACCTGTTCTTCCTTTTCCACAAGTAGTTTCATTAACATGCACTCTTTTTGAGTTAGAGAAAAAATATCCTTTCCTTTTCGCCCTTCAAACTTCACAAAATCGATAGCTTTATCATCCCATTCAAAAACCGATAAATTAGAGGGAAGCTGCGCATACCAAGATCTTCTTTTTAACATCCCATCTACACGAAGAAGAAGTTCTTCCATTTCAAAGGGCTTGGTTAAATAATCATCGGCCCCCACTTTTAATCCCTCGATGCGATCACTAGGTTCCGATAGTGCAGACAACATTAAAATCGGAAGTGTCGGATATTTTTCTCTTAGTGATAAGCATAATTCCAGCCCCGATGTTTCACCTGCCAAAAGAACGTCCAAAATATAGAGGTCCCATTTTTTATCTGAGATCTCAATCAATAGTTCAGCCTGTTCAAACACATCAACTGCATAGCCTCGCTGAGCAAGTTTTTCTGCCACCAGTTCCCTGATAGTAGGATCATCCTCGACTAAGCAAATACGGTTACCCATGAGGCTCTCCCATTTTGGGTAGCTCTACTTCAAAAAAAGTTCCTGCGTTAGGAGAATCGACTAATCTAATAACTCCAGAGTGAGCATTCACAATATATCTAGCTAAATACAACCCCAAACCTGTTCCTGGAATTTTGCGACTGGTTCTTCCTCGAAAAAACTTTTCAAATAAATGGGGCCTATCTGCAATGGGAATTCCTGGACCGTTATCATTTATCTTTACCAAAATTTTATTAGAGCTATCGATCACCTCGATCGAGACGTTACGTTCGGCTTTGTCATTATAAAGAACTGCATTTTCTAATAGACTTTGGATTATATTTTGAATGGCATATAGATCACCTTTCAACCAAAGATCCTGAGCCAAACTTAATGTCACCTTTACCTTTTTTTGTTTAAAAAGGGGATCCATTCGACGAACCACCTCTTTTACCATTTCAGAAAATGGAATATCCTCAAACTGAAAGGCGTAACTCTCCATTCGATTTAAGGTGAGCGCTTTTTCAAATACTGATGCCAAGCGCCGCACCTCTTCCAGAGACTGTTCAATTTCTTTTGAGAGCTGGATTCCTTGAGAGCTTTTTTCTAATGTAGATTCCAATCTTAATTTCAGAGCGGTGAGCGGCGTTTTCGATTCATGAGTCATCGTTTCAATAAATTGTTTTTGCATTTCTCTAGCCTTTTCTTGCATTCTTAATGCCCGAAAAAGTAGATACAATCCGAAAGCGGTCAATGCTGCGAAAACCGCCGTCTCAGAAAAAAACATCAAGTATTTGTGGTAGGCCGCGTCTTTTATTCCCTCTAAGACTCCGGGCTGCTCAAGAATACCTTTCAATAAAGCATTTTCTTCACGCAGATGAGAAATGGTTCTTACACTGCGAGAGAAAACATCCAACCACCATACGACCTGTGTCAGCATTAATATCGACACTGCTACAAAGAGATTGACCCATCTTTTCTGTACTATTTTAGACATTTTTTTAGTTTCTCTACAGAGGCATCTAATACTTCATCAGTATGTGCTGTAGACACAAAGCCCACTTCAAAGGGAGATGGAGCAAAATAAACTCCGGCCTCTAAGGCCTTCACAAAAAAGGTGGCATAAGATTTCTTGTCATCTGCAGTAATATCAGGAGGGAAAGATCTGTTAATTTTAGAAGCGCTCATCCAAAAAACTGAGCCCATTTGAGCGAAGTCCCAATCTGGTAAGACCTCCTCTTTTAATCTTCCAATAAATCGTTTGGTTCTTTTTGCTAACATTTCATAAGGAGGATTTTTAAGTAGCTCTGTAAGCACTGCAATCCCCGCTGCAGTCGCTAGCGGATTTCCAGAAAGAGTCCCCGCTTGATAAACTGGACCTATTGGAGCCAATTGTGACATCAGGGTTTTTGTTCCCACACAAGCCGCTAGTGGAAGTCCCCCTCCAATTATTTTTCCTAATGTTACAAGATCAGGTTTTAAATTAAAATAACCTGAGGCCCCAGAAAGTCCGAATCTAAAACCTGAGATCACCTCATCAAAAATGATAAGAGCACCATGTAGTCTCGCCAACATGCAGATCTCTTCAAGTTGTGCCGACAGAGGAATCCAAAGCCCTTCGTTAGCAGGAATAGGTTCCAAAATAACGGCCGCAATCTCACTTCCATACTGCTTAAATGCCTTTTCAATTGAACTGATAGAATCAAACCGTGCAATAACCGTCTCACTCACAATGCTCTGGGGCACCCCACTAGACGAACTCTCAGCTAGGTCTGCAATTCCGCTTCCAGATTTTGCAAGTAGTCCGTCACTGTGACCATGATAACAACCTTCAAACTTAAGAATTTTAGGACGACCGGTAGCTCCTCTGGCAATACGAATAGCCGTCATAACAGCTTCGGTTCCACTATTAATAAGCCTCACCTGTTGTAGATAGGGATAACCAAGCAGAATCAATTCAGCAAGCTTCACCTCTTGTGGATGACAGGCCCCAAAGGTAGTCGCTTTGGTCGCTTGGTTAATTAAGGCCGCTACGACTGAAGGATGGGAGTGACCTAAAATTAAAGGACCAAAAGAGGAACAGAAATCGATATAGGTATTACCATCGACATCATATAAATAGGGGCCCTCTCCTCTATCAAAATACACAGGTTCTCGTCCGACATGCTTAAAGGATCTCACCGGAGAATTCACTCCACCAGGAATTAACTTAGTGGCCTGTTGAAAAAGGAGACTTGATTTTGGAGTATTCATTTTAACCAACCTTCGGCCGCAATAAATTCAGCAAAGTAGGTAATTATGATATCGGCACCCGATCTTCTAATAGCGGTTAAGTTTTCTAGCGCCATTTTCCTTTCATCGACCAAACCACTCGCCGATAGAACCTTCACCATCTGATACTCTGCACTCACACTATAAGCCGCTACGGGTACCGGGGATCGCTCCTTAAATTCTCGAATGACATCTAGATAGGCCAATGCCGGCTTCACCATTACAATATCGGCCCCTTCAGCAAGATCTGTTTCTAGCTCGCGTAGGGCCTCGGTACTATTTCTGAAGTCCATTTGGTAGGTAGACCTATCAATTCCTTGAGGCGCTGATCCCAAGGCTTCACGAAAAGGCCCATAGTAGCTAGATGCATACTTCGCGGTATAGGCCATAATGGCCGTTTGCGTAAAATTATTGTTATCTAGTACCTCTCTAATATGCCCAATTCTAAAGTCCATCATGTCTGAAGGAGCTACAATATCGACTCCGCTTCTTGCATGAACCAGTGCCATCTCACCGAGTGGTTGTAACGAGCTATCATTGTCAATTTCAAGGGTAGTGGTAGTTCGTTTTACCAATCCGCAATGGCCGTGAGAGGTATAAGGACAGAGACACACATCAGAGATAAGAACAATACTATCTGAAAATCTTTCTTTTAAGGTTCTGATAGCAGAGGGCAGAAGTCCCTTTTCTTCATAGCCTTCTGTTCCTAATTCATCCTTTTTTTCTGAATGGGCTGCACCAAACAACAAAAAATTTTTCAGTCCATTAGCTAGATCGATTTCGATCTTTTTTGAAAGAAGATCAAGGCTCCATCGATAAACTCCTGTGAATCCGGTAATGGGCTCCTTCACATTTTTTTGAGCGGCTAAAAAATAGGGTTGAACTAAATTAGATAGATGGAGATCTGTTTCGTGAACAAGGTCTCTGATAATAGGATTCCGACGAAGTCTTCGAGCTCTAGCTCCATGACCACTCATAAAATCTCTCCTATTCTTTCAAAACTAGAGCCCGGCAAAAGTTTACTTTCAATACCCCGTTTTTTTAAATGCTCCATGGTGAAATTACCAATGGCAACCACCTGTGTTTCTTTGGGTAAGGAGACACAATTCAAAACGGCATCCACCGAGGATGGGCTAGTAAAAACTACAATAGAAATATCTTTAAATCCTCCTCCCGGAATTGAGGTGGCAAGACCCGCTCGTGACTGCGTTCGATAAAGGGGAACCACGGTGACAGCACAACCTAATTCTGAGAGCCGTTCTGCAATCTTTAATCTTCCTCCCTCTGCAATTGGGATTAATAGGGCGGGCTTTTGTGTATTGTTACTCAATAGATCTTCAAACTCCTCTAGAAACTTTTCACTTCCGGGCTCTGTGGGATAAAAATCTGAAGTATAACCATCTCCAGTAGCGGTTTCTGAGGTGCTTTCTCCAATACAAGCCACTTGAGTCTCAAGCGGAAATTCTAAACCTGCGGCTACCATAGTCTCGGTCCAAAAATGAACCGCTCTAGGACTGGTAAATAAAATCCACTCAAAGGGCTTTTCTACCACTCTGGCTAATAGATCTTTTGCAACTTCTAGCTTTTTAAATTCTAAGACTGGCCATTGCACCCATTTCACAGAAACATCTGGATCGAGACTCTCCTCAGGAATCAATTGTTCCAGATCCCGATTTTCCCCGGTCACTAAGATTTTTATAGTTTTAGACATTTAAAATTCCTTTGGCTTTTTGAACGATACTATCGACGAGAGTTTCCTCGTCTTGACTAGAAATGTCAAAGTGGTGAAAACCGACCCATTCTTTATTGACAGACTTTCGGTCCTTAAGCACTCCGATGAAAACTTTTGCCTTTAGGAGTTTACCCTCTTTATAGCAGCGAACTCCAAGCGGTAACGTGCACCCACCAAACAGCCCTTTAAGAACTCTTCGCTCAATTCTAGTTTCTGTTTCACTATTGAGATCGTGAAGATTTTGTAATCCTGTTTTAAGTTCCTCTGAAGCATCATCTCTAATTTCAATAGCAAGAGCACCTTGTCCCGGAGCGGGGGGAAACTCTCGTTCTGCAAGCTTTAAAACGTGAAGACCGTCTAGATTTAGTTTGAGTCGGAGGAGGCCAGCAGCAGCTAAAACGGTAGCCTCTACCTTTTTTTCTCGAACCGCAATCACTCTAGTGGGAACATTCCCTCGAATCGCTACTACCTGTAAATCTGTGCGCACCTCAAGAAGCTGGGCCTCTCGACGTAAAGAACTACTCCCTACTCTAGCGCCCTTTTTTAGGAACAGGGGCTCCTGAGCATCAAAGGCATCGAAATGAATGAGTAGCCAGTCCTCAGTTGATACCCTGGCGGTGATAGCTCCGATTAAAAGAGATTTAGGTAGGTCGGTAGGAAGGTCTTTAAGAGAGTGAACGGCAAGATCGATTCGGTCTTCTAAAAGGGCCACCTCTAATTGTTTTGTAAAAAGCCCCGGGGTTGCATTTTCAAATTCATACAGAGCGTCTTTGTGATTCTTATCCCCTGCACTATCGATAAAAACTAATTCGCATTCCACTCCCGCTTTTTTTAACTCTTCTAACACTTGAGTGGATTGAGTTTTTGCTAATTCACTTCTTCGAGTTCCTAGACGGTACTTCACAAAGCACTTAATAAATCTGTATCGTGGTCGGTAATTTTCCGTAAGATTTCCCTTAAGTGTTCTCTTGATAAATGTATATTTTTCTTCACCAATTTTTCAGTAATCTTTTTAATCCGAGATCGATATTCCTCTGGTAGTTCTTTTTCAATTAGAAGTAAGGTCAGTTCTAGCTCTTTTAAAAATTCAGGCTCAATAGAATTAAACTGCTGAATGATCGGCTTTTCTTTTTGGTCTAAACAATACAACTTCATCGCATCTTCAATCATCTTCTCAGCCTCAGAAACGCTTACAGCTCTCTCTAGACTATTACTTTTAGCCTCTTCCATAAGATCTTCGATATGAATAATACGAACTTTCTGAAGGACAAATCGCTCTACATCTGGCGGTTCGGCAAAATCGAACACCAGTTTTTTTCCAGCATTTAATTTCTCAAAAAAACTTTTGCCAAAGATGGGCTCGATACTAGCGGTCGAGGTAAATAAATGAGAAAATGAGGTATTCCCTGTTAAGAACTCCGATAAGGACTGTAATTCCACTCCCTGAAATTCGGAATAGCCTTTTAAGAGATCCACAGAACGGTTCACCCACACTACCGGACATTGGGCTCTATTTTTCTTTAACCATTGAAGGACCATTAAACTGATAGGACTTCGCCCTACGACCACAGCCTTTTCTAAGGGGTACTCAGACTCCATCGATTCTAAATATTTCAGACCCAGTGACGCCACCGAAACCGGTTTTTCCGCAATTGCAGTTTCAGTTCTGATTCGCTTGGCCGTTTCAAAGGCCAGGTTAAAACATTGCTCGGTGTGCTTATCGATTGGCAGATTACATTCTTTATTAAATGAAAGGGCACTTTTCAACTGCCCTAAAATTTGAGGTTCTCCAATAACCATCGACTCTAGAGAGGCGGCAACTCTCATTAAATGCCTCAAAGCAGATTTACCTTCAAAGTGGTAACCTCTATAGTAATCATCTTCGGTCAAACCAAACTCTTTTAAAACTAAAAGCCAGAGGGCTCGCGTATCACAAAAATAATCTTCTGCCGTGGTATAAAACTCAACTCGATTACAGGTCCATAGGTAAACCATATCCTGAAAACCAAGCCCCAGAATATTTTCCAGTTTGCCCTGTCGTTCAGGCAAAGCGATGGCTAGCCGTTTTCTCATTTCGGCCGAGCTTCTTCTAAAGTCTGTTCCCCACAGGTGAATCTTCATAATGGTTAATTATATAGGCTTTTATACCCCTTATTTGTCACACTCATGTCACGAAATAGGGCCTTTGTCCTCTTGAAAAAAAACACCTAGATTTTGTCTAATAGTTAGGCGATTAAATCATGCCTGGCCCGCCAAGAAAAATAAAAAATAAAAAATAAAAAACAACTGGTCTTCCTGGAGCAGGTGGCGTAAAGGTTTCTCAGATAGTTTATTAGGAGTTACTATGAAATTAGGTGCCTTTCTTTTAGTGTTTTTTACCTTGAGCGTTTTGGGTTCTGAGATTGCTGTAAAAGGAAGGGATTATACCTTCTCTTGTGGTTATTTCACCTCGATTCAAGGGGATCTCTCAGTCGCTTTTACAGACACAACTCTTGCCTGGGGTACTACAGTAAGTTTAATCGCAGGATGGGAAGGCCGTGAAGGTTTTCCTGAAAAAAGATTCGCTTGGAAAGAAAGAGCTGAGATTCTAGCTAAATCGACAGCCCCCTTTACCTGGACTGCAGATCTCACTAAGGTTCTTCACGAGAGATCTAAGGCTGAATTAAAGGACACACTTAATTTTGTAATAAAAGTGACCGCTCCAGGCCGTGCACCTGAATATATTAATGGAGGTAGCCCTTGGGGTTACTATCGAGCTCGCTTGATTACAAACGGTCCAGGACGGTGTGTGAATAACATTAATGATCTTCCAGATTATCGTAGCTTAGTCTTGGAAACGATCGATAAAGATTAGTAAGTTACCCGTGTCGAACACACCTATTCATTCGAAAACAAAAATTCTTAATGCCACTCCTGAGGGAATTAAGATTGCAGTAAAAACCTTATCGGCTGGTGGTGTGATTGGAATACCCACTGAGACCGTTTATGGTCTAGCAGGAAATGCGCTGAATGATGAGGCTGTTGCCAAAATATTTTTTTCTAAGAGTCGTCCCTCGTTTGATCCTTTGATTGTTCATGTCTCAAGCGATCTCAATAGTTCAAAAAAATTGGCAAAGGCTGAAATTATAGATCTCAAACAAATGACACGGCTTCAGATAGCTACCTGCGATAAATTAATCACAAATTTTTGGCCCGGTCCTTTAACCATTATCTTCCCAAAACATTCAAACATTTCTGACCTTGTGACTAGTTCTTTATCTACTGTGGGAATTAGGTCTCCGGCTCATCCAGTGGCACAAGAGCTATTAAAGCAAAGTGGTCTTCCCCTAGCAGCCCCTAGCGCCAATATTTTCGGAAGAATTAGTCCCACCAAATCGGAACATGTCCTTTCTGAGTTAGGAGAACATCTCGATTACTGTCTGGAAGGTGGTGAATGTTCGGTAGGATTGGAGTCTACTATTTGCTCTATAAATCAGAGTGGAGAGGTCTCCATCCTGAGGCCTGGCGGAGTCGCCGCTGACGCTTTAGAAAGGTTTTTGGGCCACGCCTTCATAGGAATCGATAGCTCCCTAGGCTTACCAGCTATTGCCGGCCATGTCCCGATGGCGCCAGGGCTATTGGAGTCTCACTATGCACCTAAAAAGACCATGCTAAGACTTCCCCAAAACATGACCGATATTTCTGCTGAAGCTATTTCAACCTTAGTTGCCGACTCCTTTCTCAAGGTTCAAAAGGTATCGGTGTTATCAACCTATCTTTTGAGTGCCACCACTCATGCTAAGCTTTTCAACTTATTTAGAGAGGTAGACTTTCATTTTTTGGCCGAAGATGAAAATGATAGTTTAACAGGAGCTCATATTTTATTTTCAAAACTCAGAGAGCTAGATGCTAATCGGGCAACACTTATCTTGTGTGAACTTCCTACCTCTTCTAAGGGATTATGGCCCGCCATTCGCGATCGACTGACACGAGCGAGCAAACAAGCCTAATTTCATCCTTACTTTGCTACCGGCAGACCTTTATCTTTTTTAAGTTTTGCATACCAATTTTTCCAACTAGTAGAATCTGTAATAGGAAATTCTTTTCCCGATATTTTTTTCAAGGTGTTATGCGCCACCTCTTTTTGATCTGGAATTTTGGTTTCCAATAATAATAGTAAATTGGGAACTGCATTTTTCAAAATCTCTTCTCTGGCAGAGCTTGAATTTAATGAAAGTAGGTAAACTATAAATACCGCTTTAGAACGGTCGGATGCTTTTGGATAATTTAAGGCAGGTATAATAGGCTTTATCGGAATTACAAATTCCGGATGAAACTCAGCAATTTCTCCTAGAACCCTCAGAGAATTATTTCTAACGATCGCATCAGGATCTCTAATTTTTTCGATAAGGGGTGGAATTATTTTTTTCCCATCCATTAAATAGGGTAATAAATAAGCAGATGCAGAACGGTACTCTGGCCGCTTATCTTTAGCTAAAATCTCAAGTAATCTTTCATAGTTCTTCTTAACCCCTTCAGAAAAAATAGCTGCATACTTTTGTAAAGAGGGATGCTCATGGCCAAAGGGACAATGCAAGGCTTGGCACTTTTGTACTTCTGGAGAGAGTTGTCCCGTTTCGATTAGATCTAAAGCTTTATTCTCATAATCTAACCAAGAATGAATAAGAGAGTCTGGATCTGGAAACTGCCCATTGGGCTCAGCAAGAAAATTAATACGATCTTCAAGATCAGCTTTTTCAACTACATCTAAAACAACATGAACAGAAATATTTTCAGGTTCAAAAAACTGAACCACGCTAAATTCAGCCAAGGGAAAGTTAAATTTTTTCTGTATTTTATCTACCAGTTTTTTTTCCAGCTCAATACTATTAGGATCATTCGCGAGACCTTTTTGGATCCATATTTCAAAATCTTTTCCCAATAATTCTTTTAATATCACCTCATTTAGTTTTTTAGTTCCATAAACACCCACCGAACCTAACTGAGGTTTTTGCAGTTTGGCCTCTTCGGATCCTAAAATCGGCTCAGGTTCTTTACCACTCTTGGCCTTCAACCGTTCGGTGATAGCTGAAAAGTCGCTTGCTTTTACTTTAGAAGGTTTTTTATTTAAAGGAACGGTATCACTCGCAGCCCAGGCGGATAAGGACAGAAAATAAAATACACTCAACGAGACAGACACCATAGTTTTCATATGGCTATTGTATCAATAAAAAAAAATTTTAGCGTTGGAAACAAAAAGAATACTATTAAAGATTAATGCCCCACACCAACTGGACTACACCTTGTCTTATTCCATTGGAGAGATCGAATCCGTTTCCTAAAGCGGAGATACAATTGTCCGTATAATATGAAATTCCTACGGTGTGAACCGGATTGATGTCGTAATCTAGTTCAGGCCAAAAACTTAAAGACTTTTTCCATTTATTAGAATTGGCCGCTCCTGCAAACTGACGATTATTAGTCACTTGATAAACAATAGGTAACGAAAAGGTAAAGTTAGCTGCAGGGTGAAATTCATTATTTAAAATAAATTGCTGCTCGAAAGCGGGATTGGCAGTGCCGACCCCAGTAGAATTGATCATACCAGCTTTAGAATAGCCATGAAGTATGGGGGCATAGCTAAGATCGGTTTTAAAATAATCATTCAATTTAAAAGCGATATTTAACCTATTTAAAAAACTAGTATAATGGCCCGCCTTATATTTACTCGATGTGGTGGGAGTAAAAACTCTTAATTGATAAGCTGCAGACCAATGCTTGTCTTCACTCTGCCAAATGTTTGATGCTTTAAAATGAAAGAAACCATCATTAGGGATTAGCCCGACTCCCGATGTAGAAACTAAGTTGCTTTTAAGGTTATTAGAATACCATTGAACGTATCCCATTTTCATTGTGGGGTTTAATTTATATCCCACTTCAGCTGTGTTCTCTGCGTGAAACTCCCCTTGATTAGAAATATAAGAGGGACGAAACTCTAAATAACCATAAAGGGACTCTAAGCCTGAAGGGCTGATAGAGGCGGCAGAAGCAAGATTTGTTGATGTTTTAAGTTTGACGGCATTGGTTCGAAGAGTAGAAGCGGCAACAGTTTTACCTTTAGTAGCTACCTTTTGTCCTATCGAGGTAGAAGCAGATTTAGATTCTGCCATCGCCAAGATAGGCACCGTTGCTAGAATCACTACTGCAGCTAGAAAACTCTGTTTTGTCACGAATCCCCCTGAAATTATTAGCATCCGACTAAAATAGTTCTTTAAGGTTGTAGAAACCTTAAAACCTCTCAAAACCGAGAGGTTTTAAACGAACAAAGAGTTTTACCATGCGCTACGCGTCAAATCAATAGCCACTTTTGAAACTCACATGGAATCAATAACTTATGTTAACACTTAACTCCTCTCCAAACACCCATTCACAACAGTTAGACACCTCTCAATGACAGTGGCTTAAAGGGGGACGGAGGTCTCGATTCGACCTGCAATTAAGCACCCTAGATAGAGAAACAGCTTTTTGTATTCTAATTTCAAGGGCCGTGACTTCCCAAAACAGTCTTATTAAAGTCTCCCCATGAATAAGCACCCCTTTACCAATCGATTAACTTCAGAAACTAGTCCTTACCTACTTCAGCACGCCCATAATCCAGTAGATTGGTTTCCTTGGGGGGAGGAGGCATTAAAAAAAGCAAAGAAGGAAAATAAACCTATCTTTTTATCGATCGGTTACTCTGCCTGCCACTGGTGTCATGTGATGGAAAAAGAAAGTTTTGAGGAGATCGCCACTGCCAAAATTTTGAATGAACATTTTGTTAGTATTAAAGTAGATCGTGAAGAACGTCCCGATCTAGATAATATCTACATGAATGCCATTCAATTAATGACTCATCGTGGGGGCTGGCCCATGACCGTATTTCTGACACCAGAGCTAGAGCCCTTTTACGGAGGCACCTATTTTCCTCCTGAAGATAAAATGGGAATGCCAGGCTTTAAAAAACTTTTAATGGGCGTGGCAAACACATGGAAAACAAAACAATCGGAAGTAGAAAAATCTGCCAGTGATCTTTTAGCGGCGTTAAAAGAGGTTTCAAAACTAAACTCAGAAAATGATCAGCCTCTCTCCTGTCGTGCTTTAACAGAGGCTGCTTTTCATCGCATGAAACAATCTTTTGATCCTGTTTATGGAGGCATCGGGCGAGCGCCTAAGTTTTTTCATACGATGGATTTTCGAATGGCTCTTCGCCATTGGAAAACCACAAAAGATCCTGAAGCACTTACGCTTCTAAATGTGACCTTAGAACTATGGTCCCGCGGTGGTATCTACGATCAATTAGGGGGAGGATTTCATCGCTACTCTACCGATGAACAATGGTTGGTGCCCCATTTCGAAAAAATGCTTTACGATAATGCACTTCTCACAGAACTGTATCTGGAAACTTACCAAGCCACTCAACACCTCCCATTCGCTAAAGTTGCGAGAGAGGTCATTGACTATACTTTAAGAGAGCTTCTTTCACCGGAGGGAATTTTTTACAGCACCGAGGATGCAGATAGTGAAGGAGTCGAAGGAAAATTTTATGTTTGGTCAAAAGAGGAGATTGAAAAAGCTCTAAGTCCAGATGTTGCACCTATTTTTAATAAAGTTTTTAATGTTTCAACAGAGGGAAATTGGGAACACACCAATATTCTTCATCGGACAGAAAGCTGGGTAGTTTTAGCTGCTGAGTTTGAACTTTCGGAAACAGAACTTGAAGAAACGATTGCTGTAGCAAAAAGAAAACTTTTCACTTTAAGAAAGCCAAGAATTCATCCTGGGCTTGATACGAAATGTTTAACCTCCTGGAATGCGATGATGATCCACTCACTTGCTATGGCTCATCAGGTTTTAAATGAACCTCTTTATTTAGAAAAGGCCGAAAAAGCTGCAACCTTTTTATTAAACAATCTGTGGGATGGGAACATACTGAAGCATGTCTATGCAAAAGAACAGGTGAAGTTAAATGGCTTTCTTGAGGATTATGCTCATTTCACCAATGCTTTACTCTCCCTATATGAATCAAACTTTAAAGAGGAAACTTTAAAAGCGGCGGAGGCTTTAGGCAGAAAAATGGTTGAGCTATTTTGGGATGCACCCTCGAAAAGTTTCTTTTTCACCGAAGATCGGCAAAGGGATCTTATCTTACGTCCTACAGACACTTATGATGGAGCCGTTCCATCGAGTAGTGCTACAGCGATCACAGCGCTAGCCCGTCTTGGAAAACTTACCTGCAATGATACTTGGTTAAAAATAGCAGAGGAAAGTTTGGGAAATTATGAAAGCCAATTAAGAACACTTCCTCAAGCCTCGGCACAAATGTTAATCGCACTTCAGTTTTTACAAAACAGTCCCAAAGAATTTATTTTAATTCCTGGCAATGAGGAATCCTTGGAAGAGTGCCTCCAATTGATTCGTGAAACCTTCATTCCTAATAAAGTGGTAGCGGTAAAAAATAATCCACAATCAAAACTTTTAATATTTTCCGAAAAAAATGCCATAGATGAGAAAACCACAGTCTATCTTTGTGAGAATCAAACTTGCCAAGCTCCTATCACAGACATAGCCAAGCTAAGGGATCTCATTAAGACTTTATAAAACCTATCAACTAGTCCCTATATTAATGGGAATACTTTTTTGCCACTCCGCATCTAATATTTTCTTTGTAGAACTGCTTCATGACTTAAAGCATTCTCAATATTCGATGTTATTTATGTTAGAATAACAGCTCGCCTACTTCTAATGACTTCAATACATCAAATCAAAAAGCTCGCAGGAAATCTGCTCTTCAATCAACTTCTCTATCCTCGTGATATTTTTGTTTCAGATTCCTTTGTTAATCAAGGAGAGGATGCCAGCTCTTTTTTAGAGAGCAGCTTACCTAATGAAGCCAGCAAATTCAATTTTGCTATCAAATGGTGCACTAATCACCCAGGAATGGTTTTAGATTTAGCTAATAACTCTGGAAAATTGGCACTTACTTTAGTAAACGAGGAGATCGCAATCGCGTCATTAGATAATTCTTCATTGAGAATAACCGAGCTAAGAAGAGCCCGCCAAATTTTAAATTTACAAAAACAGAATATTTTTCAGATCTATCCACAACAGATTCATAAGTTTGAACTTGATGAAACCTATCAAACAGTTTTTGTAAGTCCTCGAGCCATTGAACAATCTCAAACTGAATTAATGATTTTGAGCACCTTTCGAAATATTCTTAATCACTTAAAATCTGAGGGTAGCTGTTTTATTGAGGTCCACAATCTAGATTTCTTGGATAATCGATGGGGCTTCCGTGACGATACTTGGCGTTATCTTCCAGACAATTGCGCAGGGTCTACAAAGAGGCGAGTTTGGGAAAGAACCTACCAAGGAGAAAAAGAGAGCCAAACAGTTTTTGAATATGCCATTTCAAACAACTTAAATGAATTTTCGATATTTAAATCTACGATACATCTCTTTAATATTGATCAGTGGATGAAATTATTTGAAGTGGCTGGCTTTATCATTGAAGACTGTTTTGGAGACTGGCTTCAAAATACGGTAAGCTCTCAATTACCACAATTAGTATTCCATCTAAAACGACGGTAGCTTGAACTCAGATATCGAACTTGTTACAATTTTATCATCCTTATTAGAAAGGCCTTATGAAACAAATAATCATTGATGGTGTTCGTCGTTTAATTTACCGCGTGGCTCCTTCAAAAATGACTGCATTTCAGCGATATCGCTATCTATCAACTGAAGCTAAAAAGATCTCTTCTCAATGGCAAATCGATTCAAGCCATAGGGATAGGTTTAATGTCATACAAAAAACCTCTTTCGCCACACAGCAAATTCCTGAGGAATTCACTGCCTTGATGGAACGAGTCAAACTTCTTGAACCCAAACAAATCTTAGAGATTGGAGCCTTCCAAGGAGGAACCCTTTCATTATTTAGTCAGGTGGCACCGAGTGATTGTCGAATTCTTTCCGTTGATATCGCTTATCAAACTCAGCACTGCTTCGCCTATAAAAACTTTGCACATGGAAAACAACAGATCACCTGCTTCAGCGGAGACTCTTCTAGTCAAAATACGGTAAGCAAGGTGACAAAATGGACGAAATCTAGGCCCTTAGATGTTCTATTTATTGATGGCGACCATTCATTAAAGGGGGTTTCGGCCGATTTTGAGTTGTACAGCCCTTTAGTTCGACCAGGCGGGCTAATTATTTTTCACGACATCGTAGCAGACTTTACAACTCGTTATGGAAAACAAACACCTAGTTATACTGGAGAGGTTCCTCAATTTTGGAATCACCTAAAA
Organism: Bdellovibrionales bacterium; assembly: GCA_009692515.1. Lineage (GTDB taxonomy): Bacteria > Bdellovibrionota > FAC87 > UBA2466 > UBA2466 > UBA2466. The sequence goes on along the minus strand of SHZA01000043.1, from coordinate 1,106 downwards.
CAAAAAGGATTTCGCACCCAAGAAATCATTTCTAATCCCGACCAAGATGGTTTTGGTATTGGCGTTATCGAATGGTAGAAACTAAACTAAAACCCAAGATCAGTATTCTAGTTATTACCTTTAACCATGAAAAATTTATTGGTGAAGCTCTTGAAGGAATACTAAAACAAAAGGTAGAGGTTCCAATAGAGGTAATTATTGCTGACGATTGTTCTACCGATGCTACCCTGAAAATAGCTTACCGTTATCAAGCACAAAATCCAGACATCATCAAAATTCTCAGTACCGAAAAAAATTTAGGCCACACTCATAATTATGTTAGAGCTTGGGAAATGGCCCGAGGAGATTATATTGCTCACTGTGATGGAGACGACTACTGGACTGAACCCTATAAACTTGCTCGACAGTTAGATTTCCTAGAGCAAAATCCTTCCTACTCGAGCTGTGGGCATAAGGTATGGGCAAAAACGGAATCGGATGGAATACTTCTTGGGCCGCTTCCTAGGGTGGAACAAACTATTTTTACTACTAAGGATATGCTCGACTGCTGCTACCCTCACAACTGTAGTTTGCTCTTTCGAAACAAACTTTTTTTGTCCTTTCCTGATTTCTTCTTTTTTTTAACAGGTCATGATTGGTGTATTGATATTCTTAACTCACTTAAGGGACCTATTAAAATTTTTCCTGAGGTCATGGCTGTCTGGCGAATGAGATCCAATGGACTATGGGGCGGGCGACAAGCTACTTTTCATTTGGAACACAATATTTCATTGTTGAAACACATTAAAGTCTATCTTCCGAAGAAATATCATGGGGCAGTAGCAAACAATATTACCAAGAACTATTTCCTTCTAAGTAATGAATTGCTAAAACAGGGTGAAACTGAGAAATCCACAGAGTGCCTGGCTCAAATTCTGACCCTTAAAAGTTTTTTCATTCTTTCCTTCAGAAAATTTTTTAGCTTAATAATGCAAATTAAATGCCCAAAACTTTACTCTTCGCTTAGGGCATTAAGAAATCAAACGGTGGGAGAGCCCCCTTTGGTCTAACTAGGGTCCCCTTTTGTTAGAAACTTAATTAGTCTATTTTTACTTTAAACACCTTAA
>SHZA01000042.1 GCA_009692515.1 Bdellovibrionales bacterium | reverse complement strand
ACCCGGATAGGTTGTTGATTCAAAAACGACCACATCCCCCTTTTTTAATATCTTTGCGATGGACTCCGTAGCGGCAAATAGCGCACTCAAATCGGGTTTTTTAAATTCATCTAAGGGTGTGGGAACCGCAATAATATGAAATTGAGCAGATTCGATCAGTTTTGGATCGGAGGTGAAGGTTAAGTTACTACTAGATATCTCCTCATTAGTGTATTCAGAGTTTCTATCACAGCCGTTATTTAGTTCATTTATTCGATGCACATCGGTATCAAACCCAATAGTTTTATAAATCTTACTAAAAGCAATGGCGACAGGAAGCCCCACATAACCCAGACCCGTAATTGAAACTATAATAGGATTCACTTCAGGCCTTCCCTTTTTTTAGGAATTTTAAATTAAGCTGCTTGGGTCTGTAATTTTCTGGTGACCTTTGGACTAAAGATATTATTTTCTAGCGCCCATTGGTAAGAGTTTTCGATACCCTCTTTAAGTTTAGTTCTTGGCCTCCAGCCTAATGCCGTGACCTTATCGATATTTAAAACCTTTTTCAAAGTGCCATCTGGTTTGGTTTTATCAAAAATAATTTTTCCAGAAAAACCCACCACCTCTTTTACCTGGTTAGCAATTTCGCTAATAGTGAGACCTAATCCTGTCCCAACATTAATCACCTCTCCTGATTGATACTTTTGCATGAGAAGTAATAGGGCCTCAGCTAAATCATCTACATAAAGAAGCTCTCTGATGGGTTTGCCACTTCCCCAGACGACCACATTTTTAGCTTCATTTATCTTTGCTTCATGAAATCTACGAATGAGAGCGGGTAAAACGTGGCTATTTTGAGGGTGAAAATTATCAAAAGGCCCGTAAAGATTTGTGGGCATCACGGCAATGAAGTCCTGTCCATATTGGGAACGATAAAACTCACAAAGCTTTAGTCCCGCAATTTTAGCGATAGCATAGGCTTCATTGGTGGGCTCTAGTGGACCCGAAAGAAGATATTCCTCCTTCATGGGTTGAGGACACTCCTTGGGATAGATACAGCTGCTTCCCAGGTACAGAAGTTTTTTTATTTTATTTTTATAGGAGGCTTGAATTAAATGGGTGGCTATACTTAAGTTTTCGTAAATAAAATCTGCGGGAAATGAACTGTTAGCTAAAATACCACCGACCTTCGCCGCGGCCACAAAGACATACTCGATCTCATTTTTTTCAAAAAACTGATTTACCGCTCGTTGATCTAAGAGGTCTAATTGGCTTCGGCTTGCAGTTACAAGCTGAGTAAAGCCCTTTGCCTTTAATGTTCTCACTAAAGAGGACCCTACCAAACCCTGATGACCTGCAATATAAACACGGCTATTTTTATTCATACGCTTCCAGTTATTTAGTTAAAAGAGAATTGAACCTTAGAAAAAAAGGTAGTCTAATTTTAGCACCCTTCCTGATTAAATAAAAAGGCCATTTAGGGGGAATGGCCCACCCCAAAGTAGATTCCTTGAAATATGTGCGAGAACCTGATTAAGTCCGCATGTGTAAAATGACGCTGGAGGTAAGTTGGACCCCATTTTAATGGCTCAAAGTAACAGACAAAAGTTTTTTATAAAGTGGGGCGTCATAGCGTTGGTTTTAATAGGCCTATATCTTTTGGCATTTGTTTATCTGATCGATAAACGACCCTTTGTGGAATGGACCTTAATCAAAGGGGGCCCGACACAAATTGAGGTGGATTCGCAGCTTATAAAAATGCCTGATGGAAAGGTTTTTTTACTTGATGCGGGAGATTCTAAAGGGAGTCTTTTGCCCTATTTAAAAAAGCAGAAAATAAAAGATATTGATCTACTCATCTTAAGCTCGACATTGCCTAAATATCGTCTTGCTCTAAAAGCACTCATTTTAACTGGAGTGAGAATCAAGGAGATAAAGGTAAATTTACCGGTACTCAAAGAAACCCAATCGGTAGATTTTTTAGAATTTATTCGAAACCAAGCCATTCCTGTAGCGCCTGTACTGAGCGGCGATCGCTATTTTAATTCTGGTGAAACTCAGCTTGAGGTTATTTCTGTTTTTGAGCACTCAATAATTCTAAAATTAATACATGGTCAAAATAGACTTTTAGTAGCTGCAGGAGCCGCCTCTAGTTTTTCCTTGGCAGAATTCAAAACTAGTTGCGAAGGTTTAAAGGCCGATATTTTAATTGACGGTATCGAATTAACAAACAGATCTCACAATCCAAGTCTCAGAGATTGTACGAATCCTACTACCGATTTAAGTTTAGATCCTGGTACCTTTAAAGTGTTATTAAAAGGAGATTCTTTTAAAATAAAAAGAAGATGAGATTGAGCTTAGATTATCACTAGGGCTCACACTCTTAAGTACAAACGCCTGGAAATTAAATCAACTATCTCTTGAACACAACTCACTCTGAAATCACTTTTTAATTCTTTATTATAATTTCTAGTCCACAAAATAGTTGAGATCCCACACCGTGCAGCGGCTATGGTATCTCGCTCGGTATCTCCTAGGTGAAAAGATTGTGAGAGATCAATGTTCAACTCTTTTTTTGCCAAAAGAAACATTCCGGGATTAGGTTTTTTTAAGGGATGGTCATTTGAGGAAAAGGGGCACATATAAATATTATCTAATTGATAGGTAGTTTTATAATATTCATGAAGCTCGGTGACAAAGCTTTCGCAGATAATTTTTCTTTCAATATCTGGCTGATTGGTGATCATGACTAGCTTTATTCCAAATTGTTTTAAAGTAATCAGACCCTCTAAAGGATAGTGTTTTACCTCTTGCCAATTTCTGGGCGAGTGGTGCCCACCGTCTCTAAATACGACCTCATTGAAGATGCCATCCCTATCTAAAAAAAGAGCGGGTGTTGGCATTTAGGAATTTTCCTGCGGAGTCTTTAGATTTTTTAGTAAAGTGCTGTCGACTCTTCTTAGTGTCCAAAAAGGAATCGCCTCAACATTTTGTGGTGGGTTTCGGTAATCATCCCACTTCGCACTGATTAGTTTTCCATTTAAGGAGATCGGTTTTGTTTCACATAACCATCGAATGAGCTCTGCCGCTTTATTGGGATCATCTCCCCCCTGTTGTATTCGATTTGCAGCCTCCTCCTGCTCTTTACCTATTTTAGCTACGGAGAGTTTGGAGATGCCCTCCATCATTGGTGTTTTCAGGGCTCCTGGAGCGACGGAGTAAAATAAAAATTGGGGATATTCAAGAGCAAGAGACTCGGTGAATCTCACCAGGGCACATTTGGTAGCGCCATAGGCCCCAAAGTGAGGTCTGGGGGCTGTAGCTCCGCCGCCTGAAAGATTAATGATGACTCCAGAATTTTGCTTCAAAAAATGGGGGAGTACTTGTTGTATTAAAAATAGGGGCGCCGTGAAATTAATCTGAATGGTTTCTTCTAGCTCTTTAAAGTTAAGTTCGTGAAGCTTGCCACAGGGTCCTATGATAGCCGCATTATTAATTAAATTATCTATTTTCCCAAACCTTTTCAGCGTCTCCTTGATCCAAAAAATACAATCACTTTGGGACTGGACATTTCCAGAAATAAACAGAGCTTCGGGATATTTTTTTTGTAGGTCGTTAACCGCAGTTTTATTTTTAACTAAAATAGAAACGTGGTTATTTTTATTCTGGAAAGCTTCAATTAAGCTTTCAGCAAGTCCCCGATATCCCGATATCAGTGTAACTTGGGGTGTGAGCCCAGTTTGGAGTGGGATTATCATAACGACCTCGGCTGTCAGATAGGTTCACTAAAACTTTACTGCCTTCAGTATCAAATCGGTATCGAAGCTCTCTAAGCCCTTCACGCTGCATAGCTCTGCGTAATTGTGAGTGACGATTGCTGGTATAAAAAACAAAAAATCCGCCGCCTCCTGCTCCGGTGACCTTGCCTCCAAGAGCTCCATTGGCTTTAGCCAAATCGTAAATATCGTGAATTCTCTGGTTTGCAATTTTAGCAGACAGTCGTTTTTTGTTTTCCCAATGCTCATCCATTAAAAGACCAAAACGGTCTAAATTTCCAGACTCAATAGATTCAATAATTTCATAGCCGATGTCTTTAATACGGTGGAGGCTTTTGGTAACCTCTTTATCCTCATTTTTAACTGAAGAATCTTGATGCTTTAAAATATCGTCGGCAGAACGGGTCATTCCCGTATAAAAAAGTAAGGTATTTCTATTTAATTCATCCATCACTTCATAGGAAATATGAGCTTGCCGAAGCGTCACCTTTCCTGATTTATCAATTTCTAAAATGGGAAGTCCACCGACCGCGGCTACATATTGGTCCTGTTTACCGACCGGTTTTTTTAAGACCTCCATTTCTAGATAACAGGCAGTTTCTGCTAGTTGAGGCTGGGTAGGAATCTCTCTTTTTAAACATTGTAGGGCATTGAGAAGTCCCACTACATAACAACTTGAGGAGCCTAGTCCAGTTCCCGCTGGAATATCGGCCATCGATAGAATCTCTATGGCATTCTCAATCCCCGTATGCTCTAGAACTGCTTTGGCTAATTCATGTTGAAGATCTTGAACCGATTGGACAGATTCCGATTTGGAATATTTAACTCGAACCAGATCATCTATAATAGGACGATTCACAGATATAAACATGTATTTATCAATCGCTGCGCTAAAAACCAATCCACCAAATCTTCTATAATAAGAGGGTAGGTCGGTGCCGCCCCCACCTAAGGTGAAGCGAAATGGAGTGCGAGTGATAATCATATGGGGCCAATATAGATACCTTTTACTTTCCGTGTCAAAGTCTAAAAAGCTCAGGATTGCCCTTTAGAGCTAACTCAGATATCTAAAAAGGATGAGGGTCTCGCTAATCATTCCTGCTTTTAATGAAGCCAAAAAGATCGGTTTTGATCTCGATGCAGCAAGTCGGTACCTTGAGAGTCGATCCTTTGACTCGGAGGTTTTGGTTATTAATGATGGGAGTCAAGATGACACTCAGAGGGTGGCCGAGGAGATCTCTAAAAAGCTTTCTACCGATAAAGTGAAATTTAAAGTTTTGAATTATGGGTGTAATCGGGGCAAGGGCTATGCCATCCGTTTTGGAGTCAAACAGGCAAAAGGGGATCTAATTGCCTTTGCTGATAGTGGGCTGTGTGTTCCCTTTTCTTTTTTGAATCAGGCAATTTCGCAAATTGAAAATGGGGCCGATTTTGCCGTAGCCTCTAGACGATTAAAAGAGACAAAAATAAGGCGTGAGCAACCTCTATATAGAAAAGTAGGTTCAAAGGTATTTTGGTTTGTGGTGAAGGGCCTAATGGGAGTGCAAGTTTCTGATACCCAATGTGGATTTAAAATTTATTCAAAAAAGGCAGCACAGGCTATTTTTGAACGGATGAAAACAGATGGATTCATGTTTGATATTGAGGCGCTTCTCATTGCAAAAAAGCTCAAGCTAAGACATGCAGAGTTTGCTGTGGAATGGTCTAATGATTCCGACACTAGATACCATCCTGTTTGGGGGACTTTAAAAAATTTTAGAGAGTTAAGTGCCATCCGATTTAGGAGTTTTTATTTTTATGAATGAAAAAGTAGTAGTCACGGGCGCTGCAGGATTTATTGGAAGCAATCTTTGTAAAATGTTATTGCGAGAGGGTTATTCAGTTATTGCTGTGGATAATCTATTAGCGGGTACTGTAGAGAATTTACCTGATGGGGTTCAGTTTAAGCAGGTGGATGTTTGTGACTCCGATTTCTCTCGTCATGTGGAGGGAGCAAAAGCGGTTTTTCATTTGGCCGCAAGAAATTGTTTAGATGATTGTGCGAAAAATCCAGTCGATACCGCTCGCATTAATGTAATGGGAACGGCCAACGTATTACAGGCCTGTGTGGAGTATAAAATTCCCCATGTCATTTACTCCGATACTTCAGCTGAATATGAAGGGGTTGATAATTTTCCTTCCAAAACAGATGAAGTAAAGCCGATGTCTATTTACGCCTGTAGTAAAAGGGGCGGAGCCCTAATTGCCGAGGGCTTTAAAAATTATTATGGGCTTACAGTTACAACCGTTCGCTATTTTAATGTTTATGGTCCCGCCCAAGATTGGAGACGTGTGATTCCCCCTGTAATGAGTGCGTTTACTATTAAACTTTTACAAGGACAATCGCCCTTTATTTATGGTGATGGACAAAAGAGGCGAGACTTTATTCATGTGGATGATATCAATCGATTTCACTTAAAGTTATTAATAGAAAAAAAGATTCAGGGTGGGACTTACAATTTAGGTTCAGGAAAAGACATCTCAATTTTAGAAATTTTTAATAAAATAGAAAATGAAATCAAATCCGGACTCAAGCCGATATTTAAACCGGAGCTATCGGGTGAGGCTCTTCGTACCTTAGCCGATATTTCTGAAACTTGCCGAACCGGTTGGAGGCCTGAGGTGGAGCTAGAAGAGGGGATTAAATCCTTTGTGGCCTACACTAAAGAACGATTAAGTCAGGAATAAATGGGCCCACCAGCTCTATTAGTCTTTTAAAACAAAATTTAAAGGGAACCAGCGACCGTATCCTATTCAATTTAACCGTCTTTGATTTAGTCGGTCTAAGGCATTGATATTTCACATTGAAAAATGGGGTCATGCCTAATCGGTGTAATATTTTTCAACTGTCAAAGAGACAGGCAATAATCTAAGAACTCAACAAAAGACTAGTAACTTCAATATCTTGTATGGATGTATGGCGTAGACTCAAAGTGGCCTTGAGGTTGCATTCTTATTAGTTAAATTACCTGAAGCTGCTAATTATTATTTAGAATTTTATGAGGGCGATTTTTATGAAAAAGATCATAATATTTTTTAGCTCGAGCCTATTGGTACTACTAATAGGTTGTGGTGGAGGCGATGATAATGTTCCGCCTCCAGTGCCACCTCGATTGGCAATGAACAATCTTATAGACCAACAACAATTAAAAGACATGATGACCTTATCTCAACAAACTAAAAGTCAGTGTTCTAACTCTGCGACTCAAAGTTTAATACCTATGATGTCAGTTTTATCAGGCGGAAATGCTCCTGGTGGTTGTGGCATTGCAAATTGCCCTCAACCTAATAGTCCATTCCTACCCTCTTTAGGTGGGGACTGCTCAAATTCGCTTATCAATTTTCTTCTTATGTTTGCTACCATGAAAAATGGTGAGTACGCTAAAGTTCCCGAGACTCGACCGTGGTTTATATCCCAGGTAACTGGGATTATTAATCGAGTGGGGATGAATCTTAGAGCTCTTGGTTACAGACCGGAAGACTTTCAGCAAAAACTTTATCAGACCGCTTGGCAACTTACGCAACGAGATATCTTTTCACAACCCAATTTTCAAACCGTACAACCCGCAGTCTGTGGACAGATTGGGCAATATGGTGGGGCTTGTTAAGTTTGAAGATCTCATAGATAACGCATCGCTATCTTTCCTCCGCTAAAGTTTTTTTCCTTTAAATATTTTTCATTATGTTTTTGTGGTAAATTTGCACTTCCAACAAAAACTATGAAATCAATTTTATCTTTAATAACGTGGATAATTTTTTTAATTGGAGTCATATCGTGTAATGTCTATTCCCCTCTTAACTCCAATAATTCAGACCTTGATAAATTAGAGGAGGCGCAAAAGTGTTTGAAGGATTTAAATTACAATTGTGCGATCACACAGTACCAAGGCATTAAGGACTCCGATTTAAAGGAGCAAAAACTATGTCAAGTTTATCTGACAAAGGGTGGAGTCACTCTTAATACATTAATCAATACAATCAGTAAAAATTCATCTAAAATGCTGGGGGATTTATCTAAGACTTTTATCCCCTGGACCTCCCAAAAATTAAACGATTTAGAGTTAGCAAAAACGCATTGCGTGAGTTTTGCCGAAACTTCTAAATCCGGTGATCAGGGAGTTTTATTAAAAACGATTGCCGTTTTTAGCGATTGCGCCATTCGAATGGCTAGAACTGAGATATTTCGAGCGACTACAGAAGCTCAGGGGTGCGCAATTGCATCCTCTACTACCAATGGCACACTAGAGGTAGGTGATATTGGTCAATCTAATGGTGTGATTGATTCGGATAACCCGGGAATGTGTCAATCGGATGTACTAGCTTGCCAAGCTGACTTAGGGAGTCTGATAGAGGCTGATCTTAATAATGGTGGTTTTCCTGATCTCGCAGGGGCTATTCATTTATTACCCGACGGTATAACCTCTTCATCTACCACAACTATTCGAGCTGCGCTAAGAACTACATTGTAATTTTATGAAGAAAATAATTCTGCTTATTTTAATTGTTGTTTCGCCTTTATTTGCAGTTAAGGAATATTATGCGATTAGTAGAAGTCTTCGAGCTCTTGGAATGGGAGGAGCTTTTTATGGTGTTTCTAACGACGAGTACGCGCTTTTCTATAATCCTGCAGGGTTAAGTCTCTACCAAGGATCGCCTCAGGGGATGGTGAATTTCAATGGGCAGGTGGGAAGTCGCACCCTTGCTGCGTTTAAAACTAAAAACACACTTTCTGGAAACTCATTATCTCAATCGATCGACGCGCTAACACAATATCAAGGGGATCCTATTTATTTAGGTGGGAGCGTATTGCCATACTTTTTAATGAAGCATTTAGCCGTGGGTATTCTTTTAGCTGATCTGAAAGCCGACTATCTTTTGTCGGGTAAAGAACTAGATTCCCTAGTTGATTTTACGGGGATTTCAGACTCAGGTATTTTAGTGAGTTATGGGCGATCGATTATCAATGAAAACTTACACATTGGTCTGACTAGCAAAGGACTAGTTCGCATTGGAGGAAGAACCAGTTTTAGCTTAGCCGATGTTATTCAAGGAGATAAAATAAATTTAAACCCAGAGGACCTTGGCGGAGTTGGTTTTGGAATCGATTTTGATTTAGGTATCATGTACGACATTCCGTATCTCTCCTTTGGCCAGGCCAGTCGAATCTCTTTTGTTTTAAATAATTTATTGGCGAGTCAATTTTCAATGAGTGCTAAAGGTTCGGGCCACCCACCGGGACTTGTTCGAACGGCATCTTTGGGTTGGCACACCATTTTTTCTGGGATGGACGTGGTTCCTCATGTTCATTTATTGGTCGACTTAGCGGAGTTTCAGATAGGTGGCGAAGGTAATACCGAGTTGGGTGCACGCTCTGGCAAAATATTAAAACATTTAAACCTCGGTGTAGAGGTTCCTTTAGGAGTATTGACACTACGAACGGGAATTCATCAAGGCTATTTCACAGCAGGTTTCGGACTTAATTTGACCTATGCAAAGCTAGAGTTTGCAACTTATGGCGAAGAATTAGCGAGTGGGCCAGGTAGACTTCCTAGTCGTAGATTCGCTCTCACCCTTGCGCTGGGAGCAGGCACTCCAAATACCCGATTTAAATCGAATCTCAAAGGAAAACGGGTCGAGCCTAACGAGAAAGGTACTGAATTTAAAATAAGGCCTAAGCCTCCAGAACCCCCTAAGCCCGATCCCATGCTGGAGATACCACCCGCAGGTCCTGCCACATCGTTGGAGGTCCCTTTACAAAAGATAGAACCCAAAGATATTAAACAAACGGAGTCTTTGAACAATAAAGACAAATCAAAGATTCCGAATGATCTTATAAACACTAAAGACCCCAAAACCTCTTTAGACGACCTTATCAAACCAAAACAGTAAACCCAAAGTAGGATCTACTTATGAAAAAAATAAATTTAATTGGAGTGACGGCTCTTTTTATTTTCTCATATTCAGTTTTTAGTGCTGACTATGAAAAGATAGCTGATAAAAAACTTTTTAATGGGGAGATAATCTCAGAATTTAAATTAACAAACGGACTGAAGGTTATTTTTCTTCCTAGGCATGAAGCTAAAGTTTTAACATTTCAAACCTGGTTTGATATTGGCTCTCTAAATGAAAAACTAGATGCCAAATTAAAGAAAACAGGATTGGCCCATCTATTTGAACACATGATGTTTCGTGGTACCGATAAATATCCAGATGGTAAGTTTGATGAGATCACCTCCCGAATAGGTAGTGATAAACAAAATGCGACCACCTATTTTTATAGAACCAACTATTATGAAAGTATTCCGTCCAATCAATTTAAAAAGTTACTCGAGTTAGAATCGGATCGCATGGCTAATCTCAAATTAGATTCAAATATTTTAGAAAAAGAGAAGGGGGCGGTGGTCGGTGAATTAAGACGTGCTCTCGATAATCCAGGAAGATTAGCCTGGGATGAATTAAATCGTACTGTTTATGAGGTGGCACCTTTTCGATATACCGTATTAGGAACTGAAGAGGAGATTAAGGGCTTTACACTAGAAGAGGCGCAGTATTTTTACAAAACTTTTTATGCTCCTAATAATGCTGCAATTATAGTCGTGGGAGATACTAACGAAGCCGAATTGATGAATCTAGTGGTCAAATTTTATGGCGAGATGAAACCGCAAGAGGTCCCTCGATATGTTATGCCAGAGGAGCCGATTCAGAAAAAAGAGAGAAAAGTAGAGAAAACTCACGCGCAGGCCACCTCCGATATTTTACTGGTGGGCTATAGAATTCCCGCAGTGTCCTCGCCCGATATTGTTCCCATTTCTTTACTAAGCACCCATTTGTCTACTGGAATGGAATCGCGATTAAGAAAAGCGTTGGTAGATACCGGTATCGCAGTAGGAGCTAGTTGCGGAGTCAGTAACGTTCCCGATTATTTAGAATTTAGCGTTTCGCTAGCAGAAAACCATAAAGCAGATGAAGCCTTGGTAATTATCGATCGTGAAATTGAAAAATTAAAAACCCAACTCATCAAAAAAGACCAATTGGAGAGAGCCTTAAATCAAGAACTACTAAGCCTATACAATGGAATCGAAGATAACTCGTCGGTAGCCAGCATGCTTGGTGATTATTTGATGATCAGTGGAAATTATATGCGGGGATTTGAAATTATTGAGCAGTATAAAAAAGTAAATCCCATCGATTTAAAAAACATGGCTAAAAAATATTTGAAAAAAGAATACCGTTCGGTGGTGGTTGTAAAGCCGCAGCCCAAAAAATCTTCAAGGAGCTAATATATGTTTCGTATCACTTTATGTCTCATTTGTCTTAGCGGGATTGCTTTTGGAAAAGGGCGGATATCTTTTCATGCTGACCCTGTGACTGAAAATGGAAGTTTCGTTGGGCCAAAAATATTTTACGAGAAAAATCCTACTTCGCTAACCACCGATATTAGTGTGGTAGTGATGACGGGAGGTATCGATGACCCTATTGATAAATTGGGTTTAAGTAATCTTGTGGGTGAAATGATTCTGCGGGGAACTAAAAAGAAAAACAGAGAAAAATTTCAGAGCGACTTAGAGCGAATGGGGGCGTCTCTTTCGGCCAATGTTTCGCTCGATACCATTCAGTTTTCTGGCAGTGTGATAAAGGAAAACACCTCAAAGTTTTTAGCCTTACTGGAAGAGGCCTTGTTAAAGCCCGCTTTTTCAGAAAAAGATTTTTTTGAACTCAAGCGTGAAGTTCTCAACGACATTAAACATATCAAAAACTCTAACACTCGTCTTGGTGGCTTAGCGGCTAGGCTGGAAATGTTTAAAGGAACCCCTTTAGAAAAACCGGTCATGGGGAGTAAATCGACGGTAGAGAAAATTACCTTGGAAGATATTCAAAAAAAATATAACAATTCTTTTGACAGGCCTAAAATTATTTTTGCAGCTGCCGCTCCCTTTCCAGAGTCCGATATGACGGAAAGTTTCTCTCGTATTTGGAGGCAATTTCCTGATGGAGTAAAACCTACTAAACGTCTTATTATTCCAAAAGTTCCTGAGAAGCCTACTTTAATAGTGGTGCACAAACCCAAAACCTCTACCGGCTCCTTGTTTTTCGCTCAGGCCGGAATTACGATTCAGGATCCAGAACGATATACTTTGAATACCGGAAATTTTTCCTTTGGAGGGGAGCCGTTAGTGTCCCGGCTATTTAAAACCATTCGAGGAGAGTTGGGCTGGACCTATGCTATCGGAAGTTCCTATGCATCCATTGGAGGGTTATCTAATCAGCAGGGGTTATATACGATCTCCTCCACTCCTAGTATGGAATTTACCTCTAAAACTATTTTCAAAACCCTCGAGATGTGGAGGAGCTATGTTAATGAAGGTCTTTCCAGTGAGGAAATGGATCTTGCTAAGGATAGTTTAGTTAATTCATATCCTTTCGAATTTGAAAGTGCTGCAAAGAGAGTTTCCCATAAGTTATCAAGTTTTTTATATAGCATTCCCATTTTGACCCCTGAGGAATTTGCGGAAAAAATTGGAGCTATTAGTAATCGAAAATTAAAAGCGGCTCTGAAAGAAAAACAGAAATCTGAGGGTTGGTTGATTGCCTTAGTGGCTGATAAGGATGTGATCGCAAAGGACCTTGAGGAATATCAAAAAGAGATCCCTAAGGAACAGCGACTCACCATTTCCAGGATATATACACCCGATGAATTAGTTAATTAAAGGGGTTTTGGTTTCAATGAATAAAAGCTAATTACTGAAGAGCTGCAAGAATCTCTTTTTTCAGTCCGGGTCCACAGGTGATGAAGCTTGATTCATGAATCGTTCGATTTCCGCTTAAACTAAAATAGTCTCCACCCGCTTCTTTTATCAAGCAGGCCAGTGGAGCCACATCCCAAATTGAGACTACGGGATCGATCATCGCATCGATTCCACCTCGCATCACACATGAATGGCCGAAGCAGTCGGTATATCCTCTGACAAATTCAGCCTTATCCATTAAACGAGTTAGGCTTTTTTTATACCCACTAGCTTGAAAGCAATCGATATCTCCAATTGAGATGAAGGCGGATTGTAAACTTGTTTTATGAGAGACGTGCAATTGGTGGCCATTGCAAAAAGTACCCATGCCCTGAGCTGCAGTATAGGTTTCTTTTAATGCGGGTAGTACCATAATTCCTAAGATCGGATTTCCCTGTTGTAGCAGTCCTATGAGAGTTCCAAAAAGAGGGATTCCTTTAATAAAACTTTTAGTGCCATCAATGGGATCGACCGTCCAAACTAATTCCTGTTCGCTACCCTCCTCTCCAAATTCTTCGCCGCAGATTCCAAAACCAGGAAAAGATAGTCTTAATTCAGTTCGAATATATTCTTCGGTTTTTTTATCGGCGATAGTAACGGGAGTTAGGTTTTCTTTCATTTCAATAAGAATGGCCTGTCGAAAGTAAGACAAGGCAATTTCTGAGGCTCTTTCAGCAATTTCGGTGGCCGTACTTAGAATAGATTCTAGTTCGTTCATGAGAAATATTGTAGATAACTTTTTGATTTTAGCAAGTCGGCGTTTATCTCTAGCCAATAGTTAATGGAGGTCTCCATTAACTAGGCCCGCAGGTTTGAAATAATACTGATCATAGGTTTTGTGATAACCGGACCAGCGAGAATTATTTTTCTCAGCCGCCATAAAAGTTTGAATACTATTGATACGAGAATCCATGTGATCTAACTGGTGAAGTAGTTCAGCCTCAACGGTATGGGGCCTTTTGGGAGAGCCATGTTCCAGTTTTCCGTGGTGTGAAAGAATCAAATGTTTCAAATGCAAATCTAGTTCTTTGGGAAAGCCAGGAATGGCTTGTATTTTTCTATCAATTAATACGACACCAATCGCGATGTGGCCTACTAATCTGCCCTCATCGGTATAGCCAAATCTTCCGTCATAACTTAATTCAAAAATTTTTCCAAAATCATGAAAGGCAGCACCAAAAATCATTAGACTGCGATCTACTCCAGGATAGAGTGGAAGAATGGCATCGATGACTTCACATAGTTGGACCGAGTGAGTGAGTAGTCCCCCAATAAAAGCATGGTGAATAGTTTTTGCTGCTGGGCAAAGTTTATATCGTGACTCTATTTCGGGATCGTGAAGTAACTGTAATCCTAGTTCCTTAATCCAGCGATTTTCTAATGATTCAAAAAAACTTAAGAGCTTTAGATAAAGAGCTTCAGTATCACTATTAGCTTTAGGTAAATAATCTTCAACTTTGGCCTCACTGAGAGGAAGCACTACTAAATGGTCGATTACTAGTTGAGGGCGATTCTGAAAAATATTTAGTTTACCGCCAATAGCAACAATATCGCCTTCTGAGAAGGTGGCAGAAAGCTCCTCTGCCTGTTCCCACACACGGCCTTCGACATCACCGGTACTATCGGAAAGTAGGATGGCTAAATAGGGTTTTCCATTTTTATTATGGAAGATCTCTTTCGATTTTACTAAAAAGGAGGTTCGGACGGTCTCTTTGGATTTTAAGTCCTTGATAAACAAGGATTTTTGTAATGAAATGGTTCCAGTTTTCATAATAACAACACGATTTTAATGAAGAAAAGTTTAGCCCCTTAAAAATAGGTTTTTAACGTGTTTTTGTGCGCAATGTCAATACCCACTAAATAGTTGAAGTATGACAGTTTTAGCTATACACCTAGCTTACAATTTTTTTCTTTTATTAGAAGAAAGGTTCTATGAAAAAAACACGAATCGGAATCAATGGGTTTGGTCGTATTGGCCGTGTCACTATGCGAATCATCACAGATCGCCCAGAGTTTGAGGTGGTCGCCATTAATGATCTCACTCCCACTGAGCAAAATGCGCACCTTTTAAAATATGATTCCGTTCACGGTGTTTGGAATCACGATGTGTCCTCTACCCGAGATACTCTTTCTGTAGATGGAAAAGAGATTCGCGTTTTTAATCGAAAAGATCCTGCTGAAATTCCTTGGCGAGAATTGAATGTTGATATCGTAATAGAATCTACCGGAATTTTTACCGACTTCGAAGGGGCCTCAAAACATTTAACTGCGGGTGCTAAAAAAGTAATCGTTTCTGCACCTTGTAAAGACGAACAAAAAATAAAAACATTAGTTTACGGAATCAATCAAGAAACCTATCAACCCGCGAGTGATCATGTGGTTTCTAATGCCTCATGCACTACCAATTGTTTAGCTCCGGTGGTTAAAGTCCTTCATGAAAATTTTGGAATTGAAAGGGGTTTGATGACCACGATCCATTCCTACACTAATGATCAACGCATTTTAGATCTGGGCCATTCCGATTATCGCAGAATGAGAGCCGGAGCTTTGAATATGATTCCTACGACGACAGGCGCCGCTAAAGCGGTGGGTTTAGTGATTCCGGAATTAAAAGGCAAATTAACTGGACTAGCTGTGAGAGTGCCCACTCCTAACGTGTCTTTAGTTGATTTCGTGGCCGATGTAAAAAAACCAACAACGGTAGAACAGGTGAATGCTGCTTTTGAAGCGGCCGCTAAAGAGGGGCCTTTAAAAGGGGTATTGCAGGCGGTGAAGGCTCAATTGGTTTCATCCGATTTCAATGGCACCTCCTGGTCATCCTCTATCGACATGGACGCTACGATGGTTGTGGATGGAACGATGGTGAAGGTTCTTTCTTGGTATGACAATGAAACTGGGTTCTCTACAAGAATGTTAGATCTTGCGAGCTTTATCGCTCAGAAATCGAATTTTTAAATGGCCTTGTTATACCCAAAGGTTTCTGGACTCGGTTTAAAAAACAAACGTGTATTTATTCGGGTTGATTTTAATGTTCCTTTGAAACTGGTAGGGGATGTTTACGAGGTTGCTGATCCACGTCGCATTGAAGAGGCGATGCCTACGATTCGGTATGTATTGGAGCAGGGTGGAAAGGTTATTTTGGGTTCCCACTTGGGGCGGCCCAAGGGCAAGGTAAATCCTAAATATAGTTTAGAACCTGTAGGAAGTTATTTAAGTCGAGTGTTAGGAAAAGACGTGCTTCTCACCGAAGACTGTGTGGGCGATGCCCCTAGAGGACTTTCTCATCAGATGCGAATGGGTGATGTCATGTTGCTTGAAAATTTGCGTTTTCATGCAGGTGAAGAGGAAAACTCACTAGATTTTGCCAATCGTCTAGCAGAGCTTTGTGACATTTATGTTAATGATGCCTTCGGGGCACTCCACCGCGCCCACACGTCGACAGAGGGGCTTCCTAAATTAATAAAGCAAAGGGCTATTGGATTTCTCGTTGAAAAGGAATTGAAATTTTTAGAACCTCTTAAAGACAGCCCTAAGCGACCCTTTGTTCTTATAATGGGAGGATCAAAAGTTTCTGACAAAATGGGAGTGTTAGAGCACTTTTTACCTAAGGTAGATACGGTAATTATTGGCGGCGCCATGGCTTATGCTTTTTTAAACGCAAGAGGATTTAACGTAGGAAAAAGTTTGTGTGAACATAAGCAAGTTCAGTTAGCGAATAAAATTTTAAAAGGGGCAGAGGCAAGAAATGTAAAAGTACTACTGCCCGAAGATCATGTCGTTGGTCATAGTATCAATGACATTGAAAAGGTGTCTATCACTCAAGGAGTTGACATCCCTGACGACAAATTGGGTTTAGATATTGGTCCTAAAACAATTTCTAAAATCGCTGAGGTGATAGAAACCGCAGAAACTATTTTTTGGAATGGTCCTATGGGTGTTTTTGAACAGCCTGTTTTTGCCAAAGGGACTTTTGAGGTCGCAAATTTAATCGCCCAATCTAAAGCGATTAAAATTATCGGAGGAGGCGATTCTGCCGCTGCTATTGCACAGGCGGGACTTGAGGCCTCTTTTGATTTCATTAGTACCGGTGGTGGAGCGACGTTGGAATTTTTAGAAGGCAAGACATTGCCGGGTTTAAAGGTTTTGGAGATTGTGGTTAAGCACTAAGGTGAAAAGTTAAACCATGGAAAAACGAATTCCTCTTTTTATTGCTAATTGGAAAATGAATAAAACCTCTAAAGATATTTTGTCTTTTGTAGGAGTCTTCAAAGAATTGGTAAAGGGGATGACCCATTCTTGTGAAATAGTTTTGGCTCCAGCTGCAGTCTATTTAGCTGAACTTATTTCGGTAACTCAGAACACTTTAATAAAGGTGGCCGCCCAAAATTGTGGAGGTTCAAAATCTGGGGCCTTTACCGGTGAGGTTTCTCCACTAATGTTGAGGGATCTTCAGGTGGCGTGGGTGATCTTAGGTCATTCAGAAAGACGTCATATTTTTAAAGAGGATGATTCTTTAGTAAATTTAAAATTAAAGGCCGCTTTAGAAGAGGATCTCACTCCTGTTTTTTGCGTGGGGGAGAAGTTAGAGGAGCGAAAGGCTAAAAATACCTTTGCAGTAATCGAACGGCAGCTTGAAGGATTAAAAAGTTTTTCCGAATCCCAGTTAAGGTCTTTGGTCATTGCCTATGAACCCGTTTGGGCGATCGGCACAGGAGAAAATGCAAGTCCAGAACAGGCTCAAGAGGTTCATTCTTTTATCCGAAAATGGCTTTCTAATAATATTTCGCCAACCTTTGCGAACAGGACTAGAATTCTGTATGGTGGCAGTGTTAAAGCTGACAACTCTACAGCCTTGATGGTGATGGTGGATGTGGATGGTTTGTTGGTGGGGGGAGCGAGTCTAGACCCGCTTTCTTTTTCAGAAATAGTAAGACAAGGTTTGAACAGTTAAGGAGAAAACGTGACGTTATTAGTTATTTTACACATTGTGATTTGTATCTTTTTGGTTTGTGTCATTTTATTACAGCCGGGAAAGGCTGATGGAGGGGTCGCCTTTGGAGGAAGTTCCAGTCAAAGTATTTTTGGGAGCAAGGGTGCTGGAAACTTTTTAACAAAGACAACTTCGGTTTGTGCCATCTTATTTCTTGTCACAAGTTTTATTTTGACTCGGTCAAGAAGCATGAATTCGACTAAGAGCGTGATAGGAAAAGAGCCTATTTCTGCAATACCACAAACCTCAAAAGTTGAAGGGGCTGCAGCCACGAAACCTATCGAACCTACAATTCCTGAGAAACCAGTTAAAAAGTAGTTCTTTAACAATTTATTTTGCGACGGTGGTGGAATGGCAGACACGCATGTTTGAGGGGCATGTACCGCAAGGTGTGGGGGTTCAAGTCCCCCTCGTCGCACCAATTTAAACACTTAAAATATAGGGTCTGAGGGCGCCTAGCTCAGTTGGTTAGAGCGCTGCCTTCACACGGCAGAGGTCACAGGTTCGAATCCTGTGGCGCCCACCACTTGAAAGCATTGTCTGTATTCGGTTTCCAGCCATTTAATAGTTTTGTATTTGCTTAACATGGTTCTACTTGGTGCCATTAGGTGCCAGCTTCCTCCCATTTGACCAGTTGTAAGGGCAAGGGAGAGGTTCTGTTCATCTCCTTGCGAAGGTGTTCCCCATCCGACTGTAGATAAATTTGAGTAGTTCGGATATTGGCGTGTCCAGCAATCTGTCTGACTGTATCCAGACTGACCCCTTCTCGGTGTCGTAAGGTTAGAGAAGTATGCCGAAGGATGTGAACTGCACCACTCTCCAATCCCAAAGTTCGTTTTAATAGCTTCTTAGCTTCATGGGTGAGCCGATCGGAACGAATCTTCTCTCCACGATTGTCCAAGAAGACGAAGTCATTAGGCTTGGCTTTAAAAGCTTTGCGAGCCCTTTCGTGAAGATTACTAAGAAGAATTCTTAGGTCTTTAGTCATGGGGAGCGTATGAACCTTACGGTCTTTATTCTCAAAGCCTTCGCTGCTTTCGAGATGGATTTGGTTATTAATCCAATCTACAGCCGACCACCGCAAGTAAATCGCCTGATTTCTTCGAACTCCAGTTTCAACGATGAACCACAAAATATCTCGTAACCAAGGAACTGATCCTCTTAGAAAGGCAATCAGTTCTTCTCTGCTTAAAGCTCGTTTCGCTTTTAAATTAGTAGGTTTGAGATTTCTGAGCTTATCTGCTGAAGTTTGCTCGATATAACCCCAATCAATACACTTACGAAAAAAGTGTCTGATAGTATTAAATCGACGGTTAACGGTTTGGCCTAGGATCTGTTCATTCAAATGGGCTTGATATTTTTCGAGTTCCAAAAGCCCAATCTCTTGAATCTTCACCCCTTGAAAGTATCTACACATGTCATTGAGCACTAAGGGCTCAAAGTATTGCGAGTACTTTGATTTCTTCACGGTTATGCTGGCGATATAAGAGGTTATTGCCTACATCTACTCCGGAGGACAATAGTTTTTCTTGTAAGTCTAAAGTGTTCTTGTTGGGAGTCCCTTTGATACGCCCCCCGGTCTTCGATAGTCCTTTTGGTCTAGGCATGATTCTATTTTAATCTACTTTAGGAAACAGCTAAAGACATCTTCGCGCCTAAAGTGGCATTTAACTAAATACCTTTTCATTTTTTATATTTTTTTGTGGACATAATCTCTTCATAATCTCTCCACATTTCGATGAAAATTTTACTATATAATATAGAAAACACTGAATGGATTAAATATGTCCTATCTCATATTCTCTATCTTTTTTGTTATCAATACAGGCCTCCTTAATCTCTCATGGGCAGAAGATAGTACTCCAGAAATACGAGAAGCCTATCGACAAAGGTGCAATATTCCTTCTTGGGTAAGGTTGTCCGATGTTTCAATAAATAGAAAAGGGGACGCCAGTGGATCTTGGCGATTAATTGAAACATTTGAAAGTAATCATTTGCAAAATCAGACTGCACTCTCTGAAGATCTTGCTTCCACCCCAAGTCTTCCAGCCAACCTTTGGAAATATCAACATAATGGAACCACTTGTTATTTTCTATACCGATACAACACTGCCCTAACTTTCAATGGAATCCTTTGTTTCACTGGAGATATAATTATATGAAAAAATATTTTTTACTATATTTGCTTTTGGCACAAATTTCTTGCACTCATTTAAATACATCAGAAAGAGAAGATTTGAGAGAATTACAATCTTACGGCATTAGAGAAAGCAGTGAGGAGGATGTCGCAAATCCACTTTTAGCTGGAGGTTTAAATTTACTACCTGGCTTTGGTAACTTCTATTTAGCAGTTGGTAATGGTGGCGAATCATATCATTATTTATATGGAACATTAAATCTTTTGGCATGGCCCATTTCAATATTATGGGGCGTTCCAGAGGCTATAATTGATGCTAATACAATAAACCAAAGAGACCTGATTTATTATTACAAATATTCTAAAACTGGTAAAAGAAAACTGGCATCGCTAAAAAGATCAAACAATCAAAAAACTATGAGTGATAACCCGACAGACGACGAATAAGAAGTCCTACCGGTGCCATTAGGTGCCATAAAAGTCCCAAGACTTATCAAACTGAACAGAAGTGCTTCAAAAGAGATAAAAGCTGTATAACGTTGCCAACTTTTGATTTCCGGGAGTCTACCTATCTTTTTAATTAGTTAGTTTTTTGACTGTAATTGCCTTCACACGGCAGAGGTCACAGGTTCGAATCCTGTGGCGCCCACCACTTGAAAAACTTGGGGTCTGAGTATTATTCTTTAAGGCCACATTGGAGTAGAAATTCTAGCTCAGAATGCTCAAGACGAAACTTCATTGCGCTTAGGTCTTCCGTCATGTGCTGAGGATTCTGTGTTCCTGTTAGAGGAATCATTCCTAATTGATGAGCAAAAATAAAAACAATTTGAGCTGGCTCTACCTCTAATCGTTCTGCCATTTTTTTTACCTCAGGAAAATCCATGACAAACGGATTGGCTGTAAGAAGAGAAAATCCTTGATAACTAATTTTAAAGGATTCACAAATCTTTCGAACATGAAAATCCCAACCGGTCTCGGCAAAACATCGATTTTGAACCACAGAGGGTTTGATGGTTGATCTTTCCAAAAGCGCCGTTAACTGACGATGGTTAATATTGCTCACACCAATTCGTTTTGTTTTTCCACTTTGGTAAACCTTTTCTAAGGCCCCCCAGACCTCCCAATCTTCGTCACCTAAATCGGGATAGTTATAGGGACCGTGTAGCAGATAGGAATCTAGGTAATCGACCTGGAGTTGTTTCAAAGAGCTTTCAATAGATTGTTCTACTTGAATAGAAAT
>SHZA01000041.1 GCA_009692515.1 Bdellovibrionales bacterium | reverse complement strand
CTAAGTTCGCTAATCACCACTTAGCAAGCGTAAAGTTCCAGCGAAAAGCAAGGTTGGCCTGTGCATATCCGTTCTTAATTTTATTTTTTTTAGAAAATAATTTACTAGAGGGCCGCCCAAATCCGCTACTCATAGGTAATGGTTAAAGGGGCAATAGCTGCGAAGTTATAGAGATAGAACACTTAGCTTAGATTGCTAGTATCTTTCAAATAATAAAATTTTCCTGGTTTCAATGTTACCAACAATAAAAAAATCCCGAAACAAAAAAGTAGGAGCAAAAAAAAGAGTTTTGCATAAAAATAACCGGAGATTACTTTTTCTATTACTATTAGAACGAAAAGCGCAACTAATTGTTTTTGACACGAGTTTGTTACGCCGCATTCAAATGTCTTTTTTTGTTCTGGGGCTAAGTCTAGACTAATAGCCTGGGTCTTAGACCACACAGCACCTTTAACAACCATTAAGTGCTTGCCGGGAGAAATTGCAAATGATTCTTCTTTACCATTTTTTATCGTACCAATTTTATTACCATCTACAAACACGGTGAACTTGCGTATAGCACCGACAAAATTCCACCGCCTGCGTATTTTGATTGTTGCCTCTTCTGCCATAAACTCCTCCTCTTGTCCGGGCTTCTAAATTGCATTTTTTCACTGGTTGGTTTGGGACGCTTTCATATTGTAAGTAGAACATATAAAAGTGTTTAAATTATGAATTTGCACAAAAAAACATAATTGAGACTGTCTTTAAACAATATTTTAAAAATAACTTCAGTAGCTTCAACTCCCACGGTTATCTCGGCTTCACGGAGCAACCCAATTTCTAAAATTCCAAAATTATTTTTAGGAAAATTCCTTAACTTAACTGCTTGCTTTGTCGAGAGCTTTTAGCTCCTGTTACAGCGACATTTTTCCCGCACAATTTTTTGCTATATCTAAAGTATCCATTTCTTTTCCATTTACATCTTAACCCCTGCTTGTTAATAATATCTGCGTGGGACTTGCAATGCCCTCCTGCGGCAAATAATTCATTATTTCTCTTTCACAGAGGAAATAGCTTGGTAAAACTGCAGTCACTAAAATCGACCTTTTTCAAGGCCTCTTGGGAAAGTGTGGTTTTTTGGGGAGTATTACTCCTGTATGGACCACTAGCTCTGTGGGCGAGATTTCACTTTTTAGATAACGCTTTATTAGAGCCGCATCCTTGGCGGCAAACTCAAACGGCTCTTACTATCACACAACTATTTCAAGGCACGGCAACCGTATGGGACTATAGATCACCCTTAGGAGGAATGCTTTGGAATAATGTTTATGAGTTTCCCATTTATCAATGGGTGGTAAGCCATGTCATGTATTTGGGAGTTGGGCTTGAGGTGGCCTCTAGGCTGGTCACTCTCATTTCATTTGGAGTGGGTTCTTTTTTTGCTTACCTATTGGTCAAAGAATTTTTCGATCAAAGAATTTCAAATTGGTTCCTATTATTTTACTGGATAAATCCGTTTGGAGTGATTTTTTCTAGAGTTTGCCTGATCGATTTTTTTGCCCTAGCCGGTACGTTAGCCTCCATTTATGGCATCGTAAGATTACGAGCCGGAGGTAAAAGTTTTTTTTATTGGCTATTCTTTGCATTGGGCGGAACCACGGCAAGTCTCGCTAAAATAAACATTTGGTTTTTTATTACGGCAGCCATTTTGGGTGTAGTGCTCCTTGAATATATTTTTAAAAAAGAAACTCGAAAGAAATGGCAGTGGGGAATCTTAGCGATACTTATGGTTCAGGTGGGTCTAGTTCTCATGTGGAATTATCATAGAGTCCACGACCTTCATTCTCCAGCAGATACTCCATGGTTAATTGGGGAGTGGAATCAAAGGCTAGATGGCTGGCGTTGGAAAAAAATAGTGTGGCTCTTTGGTGTGAGATCTATGTTTTATGACTGGCTATGGATTCCATTTCTAATTGGAGTCCCCGTACTCTTTAAAAGGTCTAAAGTATTATTTATTATTATTTTCGGTATTTTTATTACACACACATTA
Organism: Bdellovibrionales bacterium; assembly: GCA_009692515.1. Classification (GTDB taxonomy): domain Bacteria; phylum Bdellovibrionota; class FAC87; order UBA2466; family UBA2466; genus UBA2466. The sequence goes on along the minus strand of SHZA01000041.1, from coordinate 19,496 downwards.
GTTTTTTTTCAAGTTCAGTCATTTCATGATTATTATTTTATCGCCTGTTTACCCTATCTTTTTACCGTGGTCGCTATAGGAATGACCTCGTTATTTGAGAATCCTTTCATAATTAAAAAAGTAGGGACCGTTTTTCTTTTGATGCTAATAGTTTTTAAGGCAACCCAACTCATGTTCTATTATTCACCTATTGTTCATGACTATCGACCCGACTTAGCCTTAATTTTCAAGCTGAAGGAAAATACCGATCCCAGGGACATTATTTATTGGAATGCTAAACAGGGAAGTTGGGAGATTCCTACCTATTCTGAAAGAAAGGTGGGTCTATCGGAAACGGCTACTTTGATTGGTAAAAAAAGTCCGTTCACCGAGGACATCTACTCTCCCACGGTCTATCACTTTGAATCGGTGAAACTAGAACTAGAGCTCTTGAAAAAACTCAGGCAGGTCTGGTTAGACGGGACGCTTGATTTTCCACTTTATCGAACTGAAGCCGTGGGTAAATTCACCTTTTTTCCTTTGAAGCAATGGGCAGTGTTAACTGAACCCGCTGGAGGATCTACAGCGGTAAGCTGGAGAGAAGAGATTGATGTTTGTAAAATGTCAAAGGCGTTGGCCGTTAAAATACCTATCGGAATTAAAGAGATTCAGGTGTTTTCTGCCGGCGGGGGGTTAGTGGTGCGATTTCCGGGTAACAAAGCAATTCTCAATATTCCTCCTTTTGGAAATTGGGGCTGTCGGTTTAAAATTAAAACTATCTCTTAGCGGGATAATTAAAAAAAGTGATCTAGTATGAAAATTTTTGTTTCTGGAATTTCAATAGATGATTCGTTTGCAGAAAATGTGGCAGTCACCCTAAAAGCCATGGGACATGAAGTCTGTTTTCCTTCTTTTTTAAAAGTGAATTCTTTATTGGTTTTAGGGTTGTTAGCTCAAATCGAACAAAGAATTAATAAATCGGGCCCTCTGAGATTTGAAAAAAAAATTATTAATCAAATTAAAGAGTTTAAACCGGATATGTTTTTGTCTGTCACACAGAATTATAGTCCTGAATTTTTAGCTGAGGTCGCAAAGTTGACACCCAAATTAGTGATGTGGTGGGGAGATCCTATTAGCCAAAATTATCGAATGACATTGCTCTCAAAGTCATGGACGGCTATATTTTTAAAGGACAAAAGCGCTGTAACAAAACTAAATATTCTTGGTGTACCTGCCTATTTTTTAAATGAAGCTATGAATCCTTTATGGCATAGACCCTTGGCAAGCCAGCAGAATTCTTCAGTAGTAATAGCAGGAAACTACTACAATTATCGTTTAGCCTTAATTGAATTATTGAGAGGACATGGCGTTTCTTTAGAGCTTTATGGGAGTAAACCGCCTCGTTGGGCCCCTTCTGAGATTTGTAAAATTCATACTGGGGAATATATTACCAAAGAAAATAAAAGTAGGATATTTGGAGCGGGGCTTGCTTGTTTAAATAGCTTTAGTTTTTTTGAGGGAAATTCTCTTAATTGTCGTGCCTTTGAAATTGCGGGGGCCGGGGGACTGCAATTAATTGAGTATAGAGAAGCTATTGAAGATTGTTTCGAACCGGGTAGAGAATTAATCACCTTTTCTTCCCAAGAGGAATTATTTTTAGCGATTGAACGGGCCAAAAAAGATTCTAGTGAAATGAAGAAAATTAGAGAAGCAGGACAGAGGAGAGCCCACTCGGAACACACTTATGAGCAAAGGCTTAAAACTATTTTTGATATTGTGTGTTAGGACACCAACTGACATCGGGTATTTTTTTAAAAAAATCTGCAGCTGTGAAATCGTCCACCCACCCCTTGGGTCCATTGGTAGTTAGTTTTTTGCTCCTTAAAAAAGCCATTACACTCGTTGAGACTCTCCCCCAATAAATAACATTGTTTATTACTAGTTGCCGTCGGCACTTCGTAAAACCAATTATCACATCTAATTTTATTGGATGGAGATTCAGGGCAGAATTTATTTTCCCCTCCTCGAGTGTAGAAGACACTACATAGGCAATGGCATTTTGAAAGTGCAAAACTAAAATTAGAGAACAAAAAAAGGCTCAGAATAAAGGATAACAACATCGATTTAATCATAACTAGCTCCTGGCCTTTAAATTATTATGAAATGACTCCACCACAGCTGCTTCCAGATCCTGCGGTACAACCAAAGCAATGGCTTTCAAAGGTAATATTTCTTTTAGCCAGTGCAGCTAAATCGAAATTGAAAATAGTTCGAGGGGCTTTTACATCTAAAGGAAGTTCTAACATTTGATTGAAATCACAATCATAAAGAGTCCCATCATAGCTTACACTAATAAGGTTCCGACACATGATTCCCTCGGCCGATTGTGGATTAAATGCATTGATGAGTTTAGTCATATAATCATCTAGGCCACCAGAGCGTTCTAAATCATCTTTGAAGCGATGGATAGGCATGTTGGTAATTGCGAAAAGTTTGTTGAAGGAAATTTCAAACTTTTGCCATAACTCTTTCTTGTAGTCGGCTTGTAAAGTGATTTGACTTGGAGGGAGGTAAGGTCCTACAGGATTATAAACTAAGTTTAAAATAAGACCGGTTCCCTCTTTTCCGTAGCCAAGAGCATTTAGTCTTTTTAATCCCTCTATACTTTTATTGAAAACACCACGTCCCCTTTGTTTGTCGGTAAAAAATTCTTGGTAGTAGGGAAGGGATGAGATTACCTCAACCTTATTTTTTGCAAAAAAATCTGGAAGGTAGGTTTTGCTTTCCTTAGTTTGTGGATTCCCATCAAAAGTAACGGTGAGATTATGACGAACCATTACATTTTTTCCAAGAGCCCTAGCCTTTTCTACCATGTAATCGAAGTGTGGGTTAAGTTCTGGTGCTCCGCCTGTGAGGTCTAAATTTTTAATAGAAGGGTAGGTTTTTAAAACGGACAAACATTGGTCCACTGTCAGCTTTGACATTTGTTCTGTTCGTTTTGGAGAGGAGTCTACATGGCAGTGTCGGCAAGCTTGATTACAAAGCTTGGTAATATTAACTTGAAGTGTCTCTATTGGAACTGGGGAAAGATTCAGTTTGAATTCTGTAACCTTTTCAGAAAAAGTGGGGCTATTTTGTGTAGAATGATTCATATTATTAAGGGTCCTTATTTAAAATAGTAGAGACCTATTATAACCGATTTTCCAAAGTAACTTAAAGAAAGGAAGAATGATGCATTACTATGAATCTAAAGATCTGTCCCGATTTGCTGAGGTAGGAAAATTTGCATCTAAATTGATGGATAAATTTTTTGCTTACTATACAGAGGCTACCGCCACAGAGGGGGCTTTGAGTAAGCGAGAAAAATCTCTAATAGCGCTAGCCGTGGCTCATGCAAAGCAATGTCCTTACTGTATTGATGCCTTTACTACCACCTGTTTAGAGAGTGGAGCTAATCCTGAGCAAATGACAGAGGCGGTCCATGTAGCAGCTGCCATGGAGGCTGGAATGACCTTGGTACACTGTGTACAAATGCATAATGCATTGAAACAAAAAGGGGCGGTGTGATTAAGCTGTGATGCGATCGGTAATATCGGAGCTTTCAAAATCGGTTCCGACAGAAAAATAACTGGCCTGGGGATGATGAAATACTAAAGCGCTAACGCTCGCTTCAGGATCCATCATGTCGCCTTCAGTGAGCGAAACGCCGATCTCCTCAGGGTTTAAAACTTCAAAAAGTTTTCTCTGATCAGCTAGCTCTGGACAGGCTGGATAGCCAAAAGAATATCTTTTGCCTCGATACTTGGCCTGAAATCTTTGTAGCATGGTGGTATCGATACTATCGGCATAGCCCCACATTCGGCGCATTTGGGTATGAAGAAGTTCTGCGTACCCTTCTGCAGATTCTAAAGCGAGTGCCTGTAGAATATGGCACTTTAAGTATTCTCCAGTCTCTTTTAACCTCTCGGCTTCCTCTCTAACCCCTTTTCCGATGGTCACTACAAATAGCGCGACATTATCCCCACTATCGGAATTGGGATGAGTCAAATCTGATAGACACAATTTATCTCCAAGGGGTTGTCGTGGAAAATCGAAAACAATCTCCTTAGAAAAAGGGGAACCGTTTTCAGAACGAAGCCCCAAGTGGAGTTGATTTCCATCTGAAAAGGCCCTAAAAAATCTCCAGACCGCCTTCGGTTCCATGAAAGGCGAATCACGGTAAAGTTGTTTTACCTCATCAACTGCATCTAAAATGGATAGAGCCTTCGGATCGGAGCTTAGGAGCTCCTCTCTTAAGGTAGAAATATTTTTAAACTCAGTTAATTTTTTTACCGTAGCACCTTTGATTCCCAAATGACGATTGAATAACATCATCGGATTTACATACTGCCAAATAGGATTGATAGTGGGATTATTAATTGTAATATGCCGTGCATAATCTGGCGCCTTAGGAATTATCTCTAAAATATTAATTTTAGAACTTCTGAGAATATTATGAACTGTTGAAATCACTTTAGTCTTCTCAGTATTTCCTGTTTCAAGTGATTGTCTTCGTAGTCGTGTTTCTTCAGCGAAAACTTTAAATAGCTCAGGGCTTACAATTTTTTTAGCTAGATCTAAACCGGTCATTGCATCTTTGGCATAGGCGACAAATCCAGTTTTATAGGCTTTAGAAATCTGTTTATCGACAAAATTAGAGGAGAGAGCCGCTCCTCCTACGAGCATAGGCACGGTAATTCCTGCTTTGGTAAAGTCATCGGCGGTTAATACCATTTGTTGGGCCGATTTGACCAAAAGTCCGGAGAGCCCAATGATGTCGGGACGGTGTTGTTCTGCGGCTTTAATGAGCTGCTCTGGAGGAATTTTAATCCCCAGGTTGATCACCTTAAAACCATTATTGGAAAAAATAATATCGACTAAATTTTTTCCAATATCATGAACATCACCTTTTACAGTTGCTAAAAGAACTTTACCTCTAATACTACTATCTGTTTTTTCTAAAAAGGGTTCTAAGAAGGTAACGGCTGCCTTCATCACTTCGGCCGACTGAAGCACCTCAGCTACAATGAGCTGATTGGTATTAAACAGTTTTCCCACCTGATCCATTCCGGTCATCAAGGGGCCATTGATGATAGCTAAAGGGGCAAGTGTTTTTAATGCCTCTTCGAGATCAGAGGTGAGGCCCTCTTTGGTGCCCTCAACAATATAACTAGCCAATCTTTGATCTAGAGAAAGAGTTTGTGAAGGATTTTTTACCTTGGTTTTTTTTGCAAGCCTAAAATGTGCGACAAAGTTCGTGAGTGCGTCAGCATGCCGATTGAAAAGAAGGTCTTCAGAAAGTTTTTTCTCCTCTTCAGGAATCTGTGCATACCTTTCTATTTTTTCTGTATTTACAATAGCGAGATCTAAACCTGCTAAGACACAATGATAAAGAAAGACAGCATTTAAAACCTCTCGACCATGGTTTGGAAGTCCAAAACTTACATTAGAAATTCCAAGTACCGTTTTTGTGAGCGGTAATTTTTGTTTAATCAGTCGAATTCCTTCAACCGTTTCCAGCGCAGAACCTACATATTGAACATCCCCAGTTCCACATGGAAAAACCAAAGGGTCCCAGTAAATATCTTGGGGAGAAATCCCATATTTTTGGGTGAGCAATGCATAGGACCTTTCAGCGATTTCTAGTTTTCTTTCTCTGGAGACTCCCATTCCTTGCTGTGGGTTCTCATCGATACAACCCACTACTAAAGCGGCACCATATTTTTTAGCAATGGGAACAACGATCTCAAATCTTTCTTCGCCATCTTCTAAATTAATGGAATTAATAAGTGCTTTACCTTGGCAATAGGTAAGGGCCATTTCTATAACTGTGCTATCGGTGGAGTCGATCATCAGTGGAGCTTTGACCGTCTTGATAAGAAACTTCAAGAAAGTTTCCATGTCCTCTTTTTCATCTCTATCTGGATTAGCAAGACAAACATCGATGATATGGGCCCCTCTTTTAACTTGAAGCCGTGCTACCTCAGTGGCCTCTTCAAACTTTCCGGAGGTAATAAGATCCTTGAATTTGCGACTTCCAATTACGTTGGCCCGCTCCCCGACTAAAACGGGACGAAGCTCTGGCGCCACCTCGAGAAAATCAATTCCGGAGAGCACCGATTGGTTTTGTTTCTTAGGAACTCGAGGTGATTTTCCATTGGCTAAGGAATTAAAACTTTCAATGTGACAAGACTTAGTTCCACAACACCCTCCGATTAAGTTTATCCAACCCTTATTGATAAAATGACCAACGACAGAACTCATCATGTGAGGGGTTTCTAAATAGTTTCCATATTCGTCTGGAAGACCTGCATTGGGAACACAGGCGACACGAAAAGGAGAGATCTCTGATAAGGTGCGAATGTAATCGGTCATTGCCTCCGGTCCGGTAGCACAATTAATTCCGAGATAGAGTAGGTTTGCGTGGGAGAGCGAAGCGACTAAAGCCTCAATCGCCTGACCGGCTAGCATGGTTCCTGTGGGTTCAATGGTTGAAGACACCGCCACAGGAATGGTTTCATTAGCCTCTTTAAAAACGAGTCCAATCGCCAGAAGACCCGCCTTGATATTTCTTGTGTCTTGGCAGGTTTCTAAAAGTAGGTAATCAACTCCCCCTTCAAATAAGGCCTTGGCCTGAATATAAAAGGTATCGATTAGCTCCTGAAAAGTAACTCCACCGGTGACTGAAATAGCACGGGTGGTAGGTCCCATAGAGCCGGCAATGAATCTGGGTTTTTCAGGAGTTGAATAGGCCTGTGCCATTTGTTTTGCTAGTTGAACTGCGGCGACGTTAATTTCATGAGCTCGTTCCCCTAATTGATATTCATCTAGAACTAGTGGCGTTCCACCAAAAGTATTGGTGAGAATAATGTCACAACCCGCCTTTAGATGGCCTTCATGAACAGCGCTGATCACCTCAGGCTTTGTGATGACTAAGTATTCGTTGCACCCTTCATAAAGCGCACCACCAAAGTCCGCTGCGATTAAATTACAATCTTGAATTGCCGTACCCATGGCTCCATCGATCACAAGAATTTTTTCCTGTAAAAGTTTTTCTAGTAAGGCAGTTCTGCTTTTGCGATCTAATTTTAAGGAGGGGTGGTCCATGATAACTTCAGCAGCCTTTAGTTTTCTTTTGTTAGAAATAGTAGCACTTCACAGATAAGTATATTAGTAAAACCTTTTATTGTCTTCTTTAAAGCGGTTAGGAGCCTCTCTAGATAGGCAGCTTTGAATCTGAATAAAGTGGCCATTTCAGCTCAATAGGAAAAAACAGTCCCTTTTTTCACTGAACATCGGTTTTATCGATTCAACCGAACCAAAACTAGTTAGTATCTATTATTAAAGGTCTGTGAGTAATCCACATGACCTTCACCATCCATGATTTTTAAGATGGCCTTTGATTTTGTAATGAGAAAATGGGCAAATCCTAAGCTTGAACTATTATAAAGTGCGGTTCGATTTCGTTTTTTAGGCTCCGTTTGGCCTGCAGCGCCACTAACTATAAAAGTAATATCACTAGATTTTTTTTCAATTACCTGTTTAGTGTGGTCGTGACCTGAGAGATAAAAATCAACGTTGCCTTCGATAATAGGAAGCAGCTCGGCCTCTAATTCATCGCTATTTCCGTGGCCTCCATAAGAATAAATAGGATGGTGACCATAAACAATCTTCCACGATGCCGTGCTGTCCTCTATTTCTGATTCAAGCCATTGTCTTTGAGTTTTATTAAAATGATTGGTATCGATTACAAAAAAATGGGCATCTCCTTTAGAGAAAGAATAGTAGCTGGAGGGCATTTTCCAAATTTTTGATTTTTTTGAATAGTTGATTTGCGCTTCAATATTTCCTTTGTAATCATGATTTCCTAATGCTGCATAAAAAATGAGTCCTAAATCTTTATAAGGAATTTCAAACGCAGTTTTCCATTGGGTATCATTTACTGAAGTCACACCGGAAGGATAAAAATTATCTCCCAAAAGTGCTACAAAATCGCAGGTGCTATCTTCACAGAATTTAGTCATCGATTTAGCCACTCGATATTGATCTTTGTTTCCGGTCCCCGCATCTCCGAAAAAAAGAAATCCTGTTTCGGTAGCATAGGAGGTGACAGTTAAGAGGAGCAGTAAAAAAATAGAAAGTTGTTTCACAAGAATGACTAAAACAGATCTTATCGATTTTGTCTCTTAGCGATTGGTTAGGATGGGCTAGTGCAACGCGACAATTATGGGGGCTTAATCGGGTTGGACTTCATCATGAAGTTTCCTCAGCGTGTTCAGACTTACCGAATAGGTACGGCCGCAAAAATGGCATTTGGCTTCGGAGGGAGCCCCTTTTAAAATCATTTCAGCTAAAACGGCCTGCCCTAAAAGACCTAATGTTCTTTCAACTCGCTCTAGTGAGCAGGGACAATGGTATTTAATGTCATGGAGGTGCAAAGTTTCTGTCATGTTTTCAATATGGGAATATTCCTTTACAAGATCCCAGGGAGTAGCTCCTCCTAAGATCATTTCGGATAAAGGTCGTCCTGATTTTGCTTTGTTTTCTAAGGCGGTGATCACAGAAGCGGGAGCCCCTGGCATCAATTCTAAAATAACTCCTCCAGCAGCAGTAACTTCACAATTTTTATCTAAACTAACAGAGAGGGATACTAGACAAGGGATTTGATGAGACTGTTGGTAGTAATAACTTAAATCCTCTGCAATCTCTCCTGTCTGAATTTCAACAATACTCACCTGAGGGTGCTTATGAAATTCATGAAAACGTGTGATGGTTAAAATTCCAGGTCCCACGGCTGCCCCGATAGAAAGTTTTCCATTGGTTAAAGGTAATTCCAAGGTGGGGTTGGTAGCATAGCAGCGTGCCTCCGATTCAAAACTAGCATCTGCCGAAAGCTGTCCGAGGGGACCGGTTCCTTGAACTCGAATACTGACCTGTTGTTTTTCTGCCAGACCACTTGCCATTAAAAGTGAACCGGTGAGAAGTCTTCCCATGGCTATCGTTGCGATGGGGAGTGACTGGTGAATGTGCTGAATCTCTTTCACTAGGTCGGTGGTTATTAAAGCTGAAGCTCTGATGGCTAGGTCTTTAGTGTAAAAATGTGAGATCCTATTTTTTTTCATTTGATTTATCTACAATTTCTGAAGAGTTACTAAGTAGGCGCGACTTCCCTTTTCATGGAGACTATTTTCAAAGATGGAGTCGGTTATAGAAATAAGCTTCCATCCTTTATCAAAACATTGTGAAATTTCAGTTTTTGAAATTCTTCTAGGCCCACCCTCTCTAATTTCTTCAATACTAAAACAGAGGAAATGGTAGAAACCAAGAGGGGTTAACGTTTGGTAAACCTGCTCGATAAAAAGAGCTCTTTCTTTATCTGAGAAGCAGTGAAAAAGACCACAATCGATAATACATTCAAATTGTTTTCCTAGTTCAGTTAGAGTTAAAACATTCTGGACCTCTAAAGTGATAGATAACTTTCTCTGCGTTGCCTTTTCCTTAGCTTTTTTAATAGCAATAGGGGAGAAATCGACTCCGCAAACTTGATAACCTTTGTCAGCAAGGTAAAGGGCATTCTCTCCAGTTCCACAGCCCACATCTAAAACAGTACCCTTAATCTTGTTTTTTTGTTCTAAAACCACAAAAATAGCCTGGGGTCGACCGATATCCCAAGGAGGCACCTCTTGGTACCAATCCTCAAAAGTAGGCTTGGATAGAGGGGGGGGGGATGTAGAATCTTTAGTCATACTAGTATTCCTTAACCAGATTATGTCATCATTCAATAGAAGCTAAGGCTCGTCAATTAAGGAAACTATGGGAATGGGTTTTGCACTTATAGAATACATTCAACAGGAGAATTTATGAAATATGTATTAATCATCTTAGTCCTTCTTACTTTAGCTCCTTCAATGAGCCGCGCCGATAGTTCTACTTTAGTAGTCGATAAAGCTGCTCACTTTGGAATCTCATTTATTGCGACCGAGACTGGCTATGCTATAGGGAAGAAAATGAAGGCTGGAAAATTTCAGTCTTGGTTGATTTCGGCTTTATTAGTGAATGCCGCAGGAATTATTAAAGAAACTGCTATCGATCGTAAAGCTGATACTAAAGATGTTTTAGCCAATGTTACGGGAAGTATTTCCGCGGGCATTTTTGTTTGGGCCTTTGAATTTTAATACCTGTCTAATTTTCTGACATCTCTACTAAAACTTAGTCATCACGTAAGCACAAGAAACTACAGGCAATCCTAATTATTAGGGCTGCAAAAAGGGGCACCGAGCCTTTTGAAATTCTAAGTTTAGGCCTGAAAAGGGTTAAGACTTTGTTTGGCTTAAACGTTGCAGCCTTGTTAAGTCGGAGTGTTTCGGTGTGAGTTGACTCATGCCTCCCTCTCTCTTTTTTAAAAGAAAAAGGGTTTAAGCTTCAAGTTACTTGAAGTTTTATTTGCTGGAAGAGTCTTAACGAGCGGAGTTGAAAGAGATGAAGAAATTAAATATTGAAAAAAGTTTTGTGAAAGTTACCTTGTCTATGGCTCTCTTAATGAGCCAATCTGGTTTTTCAGAATATGAAAGCTATCAAGATTCGTTCAGAAAAGATTTCGGTAAAGCAGAATCGGCGTTCTCTTCAGTTATAGGAAAGAGTGGCACCCCTGCTGCCGATTCCCTGGCTGACAAATTAACAGAAACATTTAAAAATGATGAGAAAATTGTCAGTCAAGATAAAGAGGAGACCGATCAGAGATTAAAACTTAAAACTTGGGCTAAAAAGAATGATGCTCTCAAAAATTTAAAAGGGATTCCAGATGTGTTATTGCAAAAAGCTTTAAAGAGTAGACAACTGGATATAGATAAAGCTGAAAAACTCGCAGCACAGCTAGGGACTAATGCAGTTACCAATACCTCAAATTTTTCGACCTCTAATTTGCCGAAAGCTTGTCAGAAGAATGTAGACTTTTCTCAGGTAAGAGGGCTGCTAGATCAGCTAAACACAGAACCGGGCGCCTATTTAAAGAAGGCTTCTCAAGGTTTACTTAATGAAAAAAGGGATGACCTTAAAGCTAAGCAAGTTCAAAAGATTGCTGATGTCATGAAGTATTTTAAAGAATTAAGTGAGAAGGACGAATCGGTCGAAGCTCTAGCTAATGGAGAAAGTAAAGCCGATAGCCTTGAAGCAAGAATAGCGCAACTCAAGTCAAAAAATAGTTCTCAGAAAAAATTAAATAAAGAATTAAAGGGCGATGTCGTGGATGGCTTCGCAAAGTTTATCGGACAATTGGGAGCGATTAAAGAAAATGACAAAAGAGTCGGTCAACTGGGTGCAGAGTTTACTAAGATGATTCAAAGCATTCGTAGTCAAGCCACTCAAGCTGCCCAAGAGCAAACCGCACAATTACTAAAAAATTGCGATAATGAATTGGCCGGTTTAAATAGTGATATTCAGGTCTCTTATGACTATATGGTTCAGTCGGGGATTCGGGCAGACGTAGCACAATTAGATACTCAAGCTCAATTAGAGAGAGCTCAATCATTACAGTGCGAAGATGTGGGAGCTAATATTCAGTCTATTCTTCAAGGCGGAGTTGGTTCAGGTATTAATAACCGAATCGCTAGTATTGCTGCAGCTAAGGAGCCCGCAGTTTTGATGAGTGAAGCGGTATCAGCAATGACCGATGTGGCTAATATGCAATCTCAGGTATCAGAACAATTAAAACCTCTTATGCAGAATTGTGAAGATGTCGCTAATGCCCGTGAAGCTGTTAAACAAAGAATTCAGCCTTTACAACAAGGTGGACAGGGAAGGTCTAATAACAGTTCTGTTGCTCAAAGCGGTGCCAATCGAACTAGTGGTTCATCAAACCTAGGCTATACAGGGTCTCCAAACCACTTCCGTGGTCCAGGCGTGCGAAGATAACAACTCACGTTGATAAAGAGATAGCACATTAAAAACTGATATTAAAGATAAGCATAGTAATGGAAGTAAAATACAAATGCGTACATTATTAAAAGAGCTATTTATATTGCCTGAGGGGAAACAATGAGAAAACTCGCTTTATCCATTATTGCATTATTATTCTTAGTAGCCAGTCGACAGGGCCGGTCGGAACCTCAAACGGTTCGAGCCTGCGAACTTTTGAATTTCGCCTCTCAATGCGGCACCTTAGAAGCAGGGACTTTCTTTACGAGCTTAGCCAGTGAACAAGCAGCCTCGGCGGCGCACAACCAAAACCATTTAGGGCGGCCCAGAATTGAGATCAGCGCATCCGAGATTACCAACGGTTGCCGAGCAAGCTGTCTATGGATGAATAACCGGCTCCAACGTGTTTGTAAGGCACGTGCCAACCACCTTGTATTGTCGAACTCCGGAAGCTTCGGAAGCCGCGGCTACAACGACCTTCACGTTCGAAGGCTCGAAGATTATTTAGAAGCACACGACCAACTGGTGAAGGTCCTCAGCAGCAGGCACGGAGGGAATCCTGAGGCGTTTCCCAAGGCTCTAGCCGCATGCGCTTACAAAGGCAGCCAATTCACTCCTCTCGTCCGAGCCGCGGACATGCTAATGTGGTTCGGCTACAGGCAGGTCGGTCCCGCGATGGGCACTATTTTGCCCCAGTCGATTGCGCATCAGGTGAGTCTATTGCGTACGCTAAGAACCCGCTGTGATAAGAACGTGATGGATGAGGTATTAAGTTCTCTGTCGTCTTTGGGGGAAGCAAACTCTCTATTCCTCAGCGTTGCCGCAGGCGCAGTCAGCTTTGGACGAGATCTGCTCAATGGGCAAGTGACTCCCTCCCCAGATCATCTCCCCGGCCCTATGTTGATCCGCATGACGCGCGCTCAGGTTTTCGAGGCGGCAAGCCAGCAGCTCGGCCGAGGCACCAACGTGAACTTCATTAGAACTTGTACTGATCTGGTTTGTGCAATGTCGGCACGTCTCCCAAGAAACGATCCAAATGTGCAACAGTTCGAAAGAGAACAAGGTTGCGCCTTACTCAGGGGAGCGTCTAACCCTTAGCCAAACACTGGCCACGCGGTAGCTCTGGCCCCTGGTGCCGCAAGCCATTCTCACTCAGCCGCGCAGTGAAACCCTATTTAGATCAGCGGTTCCAGACAGAATCAAGGACCTCCATCCATTATTTGCCTCCCGTAGAAAGTTCTAAGATTCTCTTGCGCGGCAATCGCTGCTGCGCCAGAACAGGGCAAAGCCCCCCTCGGTCAGGAAAGTTGTCGCATGAAAATATAAACATGGGGCGGGGAAAATAGGTAAGAAATGCAGAAGTATTCTGAAGAGTTCCGTCAAGAGATGGTAAAGCGGTTAACCATGCCTGGTGCTCCAAGCGCAGCTGATTTATCAAGGGAGGTAGGGGTATCAAATGGAACTTTATCCAAATGGGTTCGCAGATATGGTAGAAGTGCGGCTGAAGACAGAGTGCTAGTGTAAAGCAGTTTGTGTGAGTAACCAGATAGTTATTTTAGACAAATAAAAAGGGCGTTACTTCTTTTGAGTCTTAACAAACACAAAAGAAGAACACCGCAATGCTAATTAAAGCAGAAACCAATGTCGCAGAAACGCGTGAAATATTCTAGGGTACTGAATAGTTACGAATTAATGACTCCGCTGAACCGGCGGGGTGTCCGTGGCATCTTTGTGTTGATTTCCAGCGCCCCGTATGGCTTCTAGGCTCAGCCTTTTGAGTAAAGCGCAGTCCTCGGCAGAGCCAGACGCTCCTCGCGAATTTGTTTGCCGTACTAGAAGTCGAAATAACCGCGGATCTTCTCGAATGGCGTTTGGTAGAAGGTAGCAGATAAGTTCCTGCGCACCTAGTTCGCCCACAGCTCCCGAACTCAGAAATCCATACCCGACTCTCTCCTCTCCCGGCACGTTCTGAGCGCGGCGAGATGAAAGTTGACGAAGCGAAATCCCTCGTCCTTCATACAAAAAACGTAAGGCCGCGATGGAATCGCTATCGGTCGTTTGCAAATTAGATGTTGTAATTCTTCCTTGGAGATGTGCAAATCCGTTCGACTGTCCGAACCTACGAGCCAAATTGTTATTTCTAGAAATCACCTCTTCGGTATTTGCCTGGAGCTGGGCGAGAGTCCCGGCCGTGCGGATCAGGGTCTGTGCCTCATTCCCAACGAATGACGGAATATCTTCACACCTCATCAGCGCGGCCAACGTAGCATAACGGTAACGGGCGTAATTATTGGAGGCCATGAGGGACGCTGCTGTATGACGCAAGCTCAAATGATCCAAATAAGAGGTGAAATTGAGGGCCTCTGTCCACCGATCCCTCGAGGTATTGCCAAGCGCTGAATAAATTGAATTTGGACGCGGGCTAAAAGGGGTTGATTGATTGACGCGGGTTAGATGGTCCCAAAATTGAAGCGGTTGCCAAATGGGTCGCGGGGGCGTTCCGTGGCAACGAAAACAGGTCGTGGGTTCTTCCAAGGTAGGAGGGGTTCTATTGAAATTCAGAAGACCGAATCGGTACCGTCTTTCGGCTTCATCGTACCTAATGACTTCAATGCGATTGTTGTTTTGGGCGGAATCGGCTGAATTCTCTGGATTCGAGTGGCCGGTGGCTCCAAGAATGAGCCCATTTCCGTACAGGAGGACACGAGGGTTGTTTCTATCGATGTTGTCCGCCTGCCCACTTTCACTATGGCTCATAAGAAAACTATTGGTTGGCCAGGCGTTTTGCGCGGCACCTCGAAAGGCGGTGACCAGCGCCGCGGGTGAGGTAATTCGATTGGATTGGACAAAATTTCGCAGATCCTGAAGACTTCGTTGAGGTGCAGTGGCTGACCAAATTTGGTTCGGTATCAGAAAGTCAAGACTGCCGGAACGTTCGCAACGCCGCTCATAGGCCGCAAGATCCGTAGCAACTCGCGAAGCAGACGCTTCAGAAAATACGTTTTTCGATAGAACTGCCAGAAGTAATGTGATCCCAAAACGCACACTTTGATTGAAACGCATATCCAGGTCCATCCGCTCTATTATGGCATTTTGTTCGTTTAAAGGCAATTTGACTTAGGCGTTTAAATTCAAACTGACCCACCCTTAAACGATAAACAGCGACAGTAATACGGCTACTCATCAAACTTAATGGAAATAACCATAAAGGGGGATAGGCATGGCCAATAAAGTGAGTGATGAAATGGAAAAGCAAGTATTGGAATTACAACGCCAAGGAAAAACGATTCGAAAGATAGCGCATGCGTTGAAGGTATGGTTAAATGCAGGCCAAAATCCCTTTCCGGATGGTCCTTTGCATAGGCGGCGATTTCAGGAAACCACGGGCAGGGCACCATGATACTTGCTGACGAGACGAACCCTTTTTCCATCGACTCGATCGTCGCCAGATTGACCGAATGAGACATCCCTGCATCATCGGCGTGAATGATCACATACTTCTTATCGTTACTCCAATGAGTGGTAAGAGGAAGATTAGATTCCATACCTTTGGTTTACCTGAGCCCGAATGAATTTCCAGTGGTCCTCAATCATTCGATCAAGATTAAATTCTGGTGTCCATTGAAGGATATGTTTCATTTTTGAGGTATCGGCTACTAAATGAGGGGGGTCTCCAGGTCTTCTAGATCGAAACTCAATATTCCCTTCAGTTCCCAATACCTTTTTTGTGGCTTCAATGGCCTGGGCTACAGAAATTCCCTGTCCCGTTCCAATATTTAAGGTTTCAAATGTTAGTTTCGATTGCGCCTCTAAAAAATGTAATCCTAGTAAATGGGCCATCGCCAAATCTCTAATATGAATAAAATCTCGAATGCAGGTACCATCCTTGGTCAGATAGTCGTTCCCATACACCTCAAATAATGAATTTTGACTAAAGTGCTTAACGAGATTGGGAATTAAGTGGGTCTCGGGCTGGTGTAATTCCCCTAGTCCTAATTCGGGGATTCCTCCGGCGGGATTAAAATATCTTAGATTCAGAACCTTCAAACCTTTCCATCGAGCGAATTGTTCTAAAATATTTTCAGAAATTAGTTTGCTTTGCCCATAAGGGGTCTCAGGGCGAAGGGGCGCTGACTCACTAATGGGAACGGATTCTGAGTTACCATACACAGCACAGGTAGAGGAGTGAATAAAATGAGGAATCGCAAACTGGGTTGCGCATTCGGCCATATTTAATGTGGCATTGATATTATTCTGAAAGTAATCCCAAATTTTTTCAGTAGACTCGGGAACTAAAGCTTTTGCTGCAAAGTGAAAAATAGCGTGAACCGGCGGAAGTTTATTAAATAAAGATTCCACCTCTTTAAATTGGGTTAGATCGACTTCATAAGTGGAATCCACGAAATGAGAAGGACGTCGGCTCGTTGAGAAGTTATCAAAAATGATGGGTTCATAGCCCTTTTGTTTTATGAGAGCTGCGGTACAAGAACCAATATATCCAGCGCCACCCGTTACGACTATTATTTTCTTATTCACGGCACCTCAATCGTTAAAAACTTCAGGGAGTTAAGTAGGGAAATAGAAATCCTTGCAATTCATTTCCAAAAAACAAATAAGCTACCGCTCCGAAAGCGAGAAAGGGCCCAAAAGGAATGGCCGTCTTAAAATCTTTTTTCTGAATGATCATCAAAGTAATTCCAATAATAGAACCCAGTAAACTGGAAAGTACAATGACCGCGATTAAACTTTGCACACCCAGCCAGGCCCCTATCATCCCGAGCAACTTAATATCTCCGCCCCCAAGCCCTTCCCGTTTTGCGAGTTTTTCATAGCCCCAAGCAATTAATAAAAAAGCTCCCCCTCCACAAAGAATGCCTAGGAGAGATTCATACCAGGTGATTTTCCCAAGCCAGAGAGCAAATAAAAATCCGATGGGAATGCCCGGTAAACTAATCTCATCCGGAATGATCTGATGATGAAGATCAATGACAGAGATCACTAGAAGACTAGAGCAAAAAACCAATGAGAATAAAAACTCTAAGCTTAACCCATAAGCGCAAAAGATCCCCCAAGACATCAGACCAGAGATCAATTCAATGATAGGATATTCTATCGAAATAGGATTTTTACAATCCTTACATTTTCCCCTAAGACCTAAGTAACTTAATATTGGAATATTGCAGAACCAGGAAATTAAAGCTTTGCAATTAGGGCAACCCGATCTTCCCCATATGATAGATTCATTTTTAGGCAAACGAACAATACAGACATTAAAAAAACTTCCTAAAAGAAGTCCAAAAATAAAAACAAAGCTACCTATCAGACTAGGTAATGCCATGAAATTTTCCAGCATCACGTTAAAATATCTTTTCTGTCGAACGTTAACACTGCCAACACTAAAAACATTACGGTGCAAACCATTGCATAGGTAAAACTCAATCCTAATTCTCTCGCAGAAATGGTGACTCCATATGAGGCAAAAGTCTTTAAATTAAAAACCTCTAAGTTGGGAATAATAGCTGCGATGATTTCAATCAAAGGTTTTGATTCAGAGGCAAGTTTTCTATTTGAGTCGGTAGTGTAGTGCCCCATTGCAAAGAAAGCAAAACTCGCTAAAGCTGCAGTAATACTTCCTGCATTAACAGAGAAGAAATAGGTCACCGCGGTGATCACACAGGTTTCCAGAAAAATAAGTAAAATAGCCTGATAAATAGCTAAATAATGAACCTCTTCAAACTTCAAACAACTAAGAGTTACCACTACAGTCATGGCTAATATCACCCCTAATTGAACCGTTATTTGACCTAAATATTTTCCAATAAGAAATGAGGATCTTGAAATCGGCTTCGATAGCAACATCGAAACACTGCCCATTTGCAATTCCCGTTGAAACAAACTAATCCCCATGAAAATTGAAAACAAAACCATGGCAATTTGCATGCTACCCAACATGAAATCTAAAGTGAGTTTTGCCTGCTCGCCAAAGGTAAGTTGACCTAGAAACATTCCTAAAATTAAAGCTAATCCCACAAATGAAAACAGAAGATAAAATACTCTTTCATAAATGAGTTCTCTTATCGCAATCCAGGAAATTTGCAGAGTGTGTTTCATAAACTTACCTCCTTTAGGGATAGTCTCTCATTGGCACGAAACAAAGCCTCTTCAAGTTTTCTTCTCTGACCCGTAATGCTCACTATTTTCGTTTTAGCCTCTATTAATTGTGAGAGTACCCACGATAATTTTTCTGGGCCTTCAAGAGAAAAACTTTTCCCAGTAGCTACATCTCTTTGTGGGCAATGCTTAAAAATAGTAGATTCTAATTCTCGAGAAATATTCTGCAGTACTATTTCATACCTTTGTTCCTCTCCAGCAATTAAAGAATCGATGGAGGCATAGGTTTTGAGTTTTCCTGCTTGTAAAAAAGCAACCGATTTGCACAGTATTTCAACGTCCTCTAAAACGTGGGAGCTAAAAAATAATGTGGAATTTGGATTTTCTCCATGAATAGTATTAATTAGATTTCGCATTTCAATTCTTCCCAGAGGGTCCAGTCCACTCATCGGTTCATCAAAAATTAATAGAGGCGGATTATTCAGCAATGATTGAGCTATCGCTAATCGTTGAGTCATTCCTTTACTGTAGCCCTGAACACGCTCTTTATTAGCCTGTTTTAAACTGACCATTTCCAATAGATATTCGACTCTTTTTTTAAGGGCTAATCCAGTTAAACCCAAAAGCTTTCCGTAATAAAAAAGAACTTCAGTGCCCGTGAGAAACTTTTGAAATCTGGGGTTTTCAGGTAAATAGCCTATAAAACTTCGTGCCATTTTAGTGTCTGAAGATTGTCCACAAATTAGTATTTGACCTGAGGTGGGTTTGAGAAAACCTAAAATCATTTTCATGGTCGTAGATTTTCCAGAACCATTGGGTCCTAAGAGGCCTATAACCTCTCCTTGTGGGACCTGCAGAGTTAAATTATCCACCGCTTTTTTTGATTTAAATAAACCTGTTTTGAATATTTTGGTAACTTCAGTAATGGTAATACAAGGAGTCGAACTCATTTTGTTTTCTCCTGTTTAAGGGATGGATTATAAACTCCAGTTTTTTCTAAACCGCCAGTTTTTTCCGGAAATGCCGAAGCAATAGTTCCGGTTTTAGTGTCAATTTTGAAGGTGTAGGTTTCATTGAGGATTTGGTTAACTAAATCGGAATCTTTCTCAGTTTCAAAAAGAGAACTTAGTTCACGTTTTTTTAAAGCAATTTGCTCTTTTAACTCTATTAAGTCCGCAGGTAATTTTGATGTTTTGTAAAGGTATGAGGAGAGAGCCTCTTCCCAGTGGCGTTTTTGAATATTGTAATTAAGACTTCTAATTCTCGATTCCAGTCGGCTTCTGCTCTCTGGCTCTTGAATTTGTATGATTAATTCAACCGATGTTTTTAGCGCTTGATATAATTGGCCAGACTCTGAAAGTAATCGAATACCAAGAGAGGAAAGCCACTCCGGGGCGTTTTGCATTTTTGATGCCTTTAGAATCAGGGGGGCCGCAGTTGCATAGTCATTTAAT
>SHZA01000040.1 GCA_009692515.1 Bdellovibrionales bacterium | reverse complement strand
ACCGGCGTACTAAAAATCCCATAGGAATTATTAGCTACACAGCTATTTCCTATCCCACAAGAATTCTAGGGTAGCGTAATGATTTATCTTTCCCTACAAACCCCTACCCTTGGTTAGGGCGGGCTTACCCTTTATTCGGGGCCAGGTATCTACATGGGCATAATTCCAGGTTTGCGATTTTGTCTAGAATTTTTTAGCGAATAATAGGCAAATCTCTGGATAAGCTCACTTCTCACCTCAGGAAAATCGATCATCTGATCAATAATTAACTCTCCCGCTAATTTATAAATATCGACGTCAGATTCATACTCCTTAGTCTTCTCAGCGATAAAAGCCTTTTTTGCTTCAGGTGTCATCTCAGCCAATTTATTATAATAAACAGCATTAATCGCAGGCTCAGGGCCCATCACCGCAATTTTAGCCGAGGGAAGAGCCAGCGTGGCATCACAATCAAAGGCGGGGCCACACATCGCGTAGAGTCCTGCCCCATAGGCTTTCCTGACAATCAATGAAATTTTGGGAACGTCAGCATTTGCCATCGCAAATATAAATTTCGCTCCACTACGAATCATACCCTCTCGCTCAATTTTTGATCCGATCATAAAACCAGGAACGTCCGCTAAAAATAAAAGGGGAATAGCATAGGCCGAAGCCAACTGAATAAATCTAGCGGCCTTATCGGAGGAGTCGACAAATAAAACTCCACCCTTTACTAAAGGCTGATTTGCAACAATAGCAATCACCTTACCCTCCAGCCTACCAAATCCTGTAATTACCTCTTTGGCGTAGGTCTCTTTAATTTCACAGAAGGAATTTTTATCGACGATAGTTTTCACTACCTCCTTCATGTCATACGCACGAGATCCCGATTCAGGAATTAGACCTCTAAGATCGGAAGAGATTTTTTCAGGATTAATTGCAGATACCACAGGGGGTTCCCCTTCAGAATTCTGCGGTAAATAGGAGAGATAGTTTTTGGCCTTTTGAATCGCCTCCTCTTCAGTTGCACACAGAAAATCTCCACACCCGCTCACGGTACAATGTAGAGTGGCACCGCCCATCTCCTCAAGAGTTACCTTCTCTCCAATTACGGCCTCTGCCATTCTCGGAGAGCCTAAATACATGCTCGCATTTCCCTGGACCATAAAAATGACATCGCAAAAGGCAGGAATATAGGCCCCGCCCGCGGCAGAGGGCCCAAATAGCAAACAGATCTGTGGAATTTTTCCAGAAAATCTGGCTTGGTTTCTAAAAATCCTACCCGCCCCTCGTCTTCCGGGAAACATTTCAACCTGATCGGTAATTCTAGCTCCGGCACTATCGACTAAATAAAAAAGAGGAATCTGTAATTTCTCTGCCACCTCTTGAATACGAACTATTTTTTCAACGGTTCTAGCGCCCCAGGATCCGGCCTTTACCGTCGAGTCATTGGCCATTAGAGCAATAGGTCGTCCCGAAATTTTTCCAATTCCTGTGACCACTCCATCCGCGGGCAACTCTGCATCCATGCAATTTGCGAAAAGGCCATCTTCAACAAAGCTATCTTTGTCACATAAAAGAGCCACCCTTGCTCTTGCAAAAAGCTTTTTACTCTCCGTGTTTTTCTCGTGATACTTTGCAGCACCACCCTTAAGAATCTTTTCTCTAAACGGCTTGATCTCTTGGCTCATGACTTACTCTCCTCGATAAACAGGCCTTCTCTTTTCAATAAAGGCCTTAATACCCTCAGTTCTATCCTTCGAATAAAGAACTGTTTTGTAACACTCAAGTTCAAAATCTAAAGCATGCTCGTAGCTTCTTTGATAGCCGCCACGTATCGCAAGTTTTGCCTGCTGAACTCCAATGGGACCGGACTCCATAATTTTATTCGCCATTTGCATTGCAGTTCTCATTACATTGGATGGGGAGGCTATGGCGTTAATCAGATGAAGAGTGAGTGCCTCTTCTGCTGTAATTTTCTTTGCAAGAAGAATAAGTTCTAGTGATTTTGACAAACCGATCAGACGAGACAGGCGCTGAGTGCCCCCATTTCCAGGCATAATAGCTAAGTCGACCTCAGGAAGTCCTAAGAGTACCTTTTCCCCAGCAACCCTTAGGTCACAGGTCATCGCTAATTCTAATCCCCCTCCAAGTGCCGTTCCATTGATTGCGGCAATCGTAGGAATTTTCAATCTTTCCAAACTCAGATAGATCTTTTTAACAAACTCTAACCGCAATAGAATATCTTTTTCATTCATCCCCTGGCGTTCCTTGAGATCGGCCCCCACACAAAAGGCCTTATCTCCCGATCCGGTCAAAATCAAGACTCTCGCGGTATTATCCGATTCTAATAATGCGATCAGATCTCTCAATTGTTCAAAGACCTCTTTATTGAGCGAATTCATCTTTTCAGGACGATTGAGAGTTACAATCACAACTCCCGATTCTCGTGTCACCAGTAATTCATTAGAGCCCATACCACCCTCCCCCTTTTTCCTGAATCTTTGCTAAAGAACTGTTTAACGAAAGACCTAGAGTTTCCCTTAAAAAAATTAAGGCAGTTTCAAATTCCTTTTTTGGAAAGGTTTTTAAAAGTTTCTGCCGATAAAATAAATTTACTATTTCATCACTCGCCACATTTCCAGTCGCCCCTTTGGCAAAGGGACACCCACCCACTCCCCCCATCGATCCATCGAAACTACGCACGCCACATTCATAACCGGTCTGAATATTAGCTAACGCCAATCCATAGGTATTGTGAAAGTGTAACGCTGTTTTTGATGAAGGAAAATATTTTTCGCCTATTTTCAAAACCTGACGAACCGCCTTCGGAGTGGCCACTCCGATGGTATCACTAAGAGCTATCTCATCGGCCTCTAGGGTCGCTATTTTTTTAAATAAATTTTCCAAAACAACAGGATTAATGGCCCCTTCATAAGGACATCCCCAAACGGCGGAGATATAAATTCGCACCTTACGTTGGGCCTGTTTGGCTATCTTAATAATCGCCTCAATCTCCTTACAACTTTCATCGATCGAAGCCTTTACATTTTTTTGGTTAAAGGTGTCACTCGCCGCCACAAAACAACCGATCCACCCGATAGGAAATTTAATTAATCTTTCAATGCCCCTGACATTAGGAACAAACGCCATGACCTCTTGCGTTTGTTTTTTCTTAAACCAAGCTTCGCAAAGCGCTTCGGCATCACTTAATTGAGGAACCCACTTGGGATTTACAAAACTTGTAATCTCCAATCTATTAAAATTGCATTGGGTTAATAGCCCCAGTAGTTTTAATTTGTTCTCTAAAGATACAGCTTGGGATTCAGCTTGAAGACCATCTCTTAAAGTCACATCGGTCAAAATTAATGAGGCCATATCTTGTGGATCAATTTTCAAAGTCGTTTAGGAAAGTTCGATAAGTGTTTCACCTTCATTAACAAAATCACCCACCTGTTTTTTTATTTCGGTCACGATTCCTGAATGAGAGGCCCCAATGGGAACCTCCATCTTCATCGATTCTAAAACTACAATCTCTTGGCCTGGTTTAATAGGATCACCCACCTTGACCTTAATCTCTAATATAGTGCCCGCCATTTCAGACTTAATTTTTGTCATCTTATTCTCCGAAAAGATATCCCACTCTCATCATGACCGTCCAAAGATTATCCCCGATATCTTGATCTTTTGTAAAAAGAATATGGTAACGAAGCCCCAAACCGATTCGAACATGTTCCGCCACCTTGACGTCAACATTGGCTACCGTATTAAGTCCAAATATCGTTTCCGTTTTTAATGAATACTTGAAAAAATAAAATCCCGGCCCGCCACCTAAACTCACATCAAAATCATTGGCCTCTAGAACATGAAAGTTAGCTCCGATAGTTTCCGCATAAACTGAGACACCATTTACCAGCCCCATGTGAGAGCTATATTGCGAGGAAAATAAAACATCCAAAATCGAATTGGTACGAAAACCTAAATCGACGGCAAATCCAATAGTATTGCTATATAAAGGGGAGGCCTTTCCTGTCAAAGCCACATGGCCCAATTGTCCTCCGAGATATAATCCGTCCAACGGAAATGCGGTGGCACATGATAAAAGTAGGGAGATAATAAGTAATTTAATTTTCATATAGTTAACTCTAACGGTGAAGAGTAGACAAAGGCAAGAAGGAGAAATTAGGTCGCTGCCACAGGTTTCTCATCGGCAGGCCCCACTCCCCCTTTGTCTTGATAGCCACACTCTTTATTAGGACAACGAATCGAAGCTCCGTCCTTTTTGGTATAGTGCTCTGTTAAAAAAGGATGCTGACATTGCGGACAGGGCTGACCTTTAATAGGCTTATCCCAAATAGCATATTTACAATTCGGATATTTGGTACAGCTAAAGAAAAGTTTTCCAAATCTAGTTTTCTTCTGCGAAAGTTCGCCCTCTTTACACTCGGGGCATTGAATCCCTGTTGTAATGGGCTTTGTCGTTTTGCATTTAGGATAGGCAGAACAGGCTAAGAATCGCCCAAAGCGGCCATTTTTTACCATCATCGGTTCGCCACAGGTGGCACATTTTTCATCTGTGGTCGGCTGAGCGACTAGTGTGACTATCCCATTATCCTGACTAAACTCTGAGGTAAATCGACAATCGGGATAACCTTGGCAGGCGGCAAATTTACCATTTTTACCCCACTTGATGACCAGTATTTTTTCACATTTGGGGCAGTTAAGATCTGTTAGGGTCTCCTCCTTCTTAACATTCCGCATCTTCTCCTGCGCATTTTTTAATGTCGCCTCAAAAGGGGTATAAAAATCTTTAAGGGTTTGCACCCAATTAGCCTTGCCCTCCTCTATTTGATCTAAGGCCTCCTCCATCGAGGCGGTAAATTTCTCGTCGACAATAGAGGGAAAGTTTTCAACCAATAGTTCGGTGATTAAGGTTCCAAGCTCGGTGGGATAAAATCGATTTTCCTTTTTCTCTACATACTTACGATCTTGAATAACTGAAATAATGGCAGCATAGGTAGAGGGGCGACCGATTCCCTTCTCCTCTAGTTCTTTAATTAAACTACTCTCAGCAAATCTAGGGGGGGGCTGAGTCATGTGTTTTTCGTCTAACACACCATTGCATTTGATTTTTGTGATCTCTTTTAGATCTGGAAGATTCTGAGAATCTTCATTTGAGCCTTCATCGTCCTGCCACAAAACCAAATACCCATCAAAACGTAAAATGCTACCGGTAGCTCGATAACCGAATTTTTCATTTTGCTTCGACGTGGCTTCAATCTCAACTGCGGTTTGGTCAAAAATTGCAGGTTCCATTTGAGAAGCTAGGTATCTTTTCCAAATTAGCTCATACAGTTTAAATTGATCGGCATCTAAAAAATTTTTCACCTTTTCTGGAGTGAATTCAACGGCGGTTGGGCGAATCGCTTCATGGGCATCTTGCGCATTCTTTTTATTACGATATTCGGTGGGGGTTTTCGGTAAATATTCTGACCCTAAGATCTTGGTAATTAAATTTCTGGCATCGCGAATAGCATCATCCGATAACCTAGTGGAATCGGTTCTCATATAAGAGATCAACCCTTGAGCTCCATCGGCACCTAACTCAACCCCTTCATATAACTGCTGCGCTAAGGTCATCGTCTTCTTAGCACTAAAATAAAGACGTTTTGAGGACTCTTGTTGCAAGGTTGATGTAATAAATGGAGGCGCAGGATTTCTTTTTCTGGACTTTTGAGTGACCGAGGTAATTTTCCAATGCGCAGAACTTGAATCTGCTACAATCTGTTTAGCCCAAGGTTCATTATCGATCGTTAAGCGATCTATTTTTTTATCACCCGCCTTAACGAGTCTTGCTACGAAGTCTTTATCATCACCCGCAAGCTTAGCAGCGACGGTCCAATAAGGACTAGGAATAAAGGCCAACACCTCTTTTTCTCGGTCTGCAATCATTCTTACCGCAACCGATTGCACGCGGCCTGCAGAAAGACCTCTTCGAACCTTAGTCCAAAGAATGGGGGAAATTTTATAGCCCACCAATCGATCTAAAATTCTACGAGCCTGCTGCGATTCATAGCGCTCTTTATTTAAAGTTATTGGCGATTGAAGAGCCTTTAATACTGCCGGTTTTGTGATTTCATGAAACAGGACTCGATGAGTTTTACTTTTGGGCAACTGTAAAATCTCAGCCACATGCCAAGCAATAGCCTCCCCTTCACGATCAGGATCGGCAGCTAGGTAGACAAAGTCGGCTCGTAATGCTGCCTTAGCCAGGTCTTCAACCACCTTCTGCTTACCTTTGATCATTTCATAGGTAGGTTCAAAATTTTTATCCGGATCCACACCCAGTGTGCTCTTAGGAAGATCCATCACATGCCCGACAGAGGCCTTCACATCAAAATCTTTGCCCAGATATTTTTTTAATGTTCTAGCCTTGGCTGGAGACTCTACAATCACTAGCCCTTTTAATCTTCGAGATGAGGTACTAGGTGATTCGTCACTAGGTTCGGACTGTTTACCTTTTGTTTTTTTAGAGGACGCTAAAGTTTTAGCCCCAGAGGGTGCAGATACCGGCTTTTTTACCCTTTTCTTTTTTGTACCGGCTGCAGTTATGCTGGTGGAGGGTGAAGCGGTAGTCTTTTTTACGCTTTTCTTTTGAGTTGTCTTTTCCATTGGACTATCAATTGCTCCTCAAACAGTTTTTTATTCGGTCTAACTCTTTTTCGATCCCCTATTAATTCAATCTCGTTTCACCGATACAGGAATCTGACCTTAGACCCTTATGAATTTTGTGCTCATAACCGAAAACAGTTAGAGCGGCAACGGTTTTTATTTCTCTCAGCCCGGCAGGGGCCTCTAAATTCATCGCCTTTTGAATGATTTCATCCTCAATCGAGTGATCAATAATGCCTCGCATTTTGAGCTTCCACAAATACCCTCTTGCTGCTTTCGATAGGCGATTATTTTCTTCATGGCTATAAATTCGATAGACTGGAGCTGCATCACTCCAATAGGGACCTGGTATCTGTAATGAGGTTCGTTGAATATGATAAATAGCACCGTCTATTTCCTCGTCGGAAAATCCCCGATAGGATAAAAGATCCCAGATCTCCTCGGCGTCATAAAATAAATCTTTATTCCGCTCTAGAGACTGTGAAAAAAGTGCCAAGATGTTTAGTATCTTATCTAGCAATTTCTCTTCTTTTTTAAAGTTTAGTCACCGTAAAACGAAACGCTTACATCTGTTATTCTTCTTATAAGTTATTCATTTGGCAAGAAAAGTTTTTTTAAGTTTTCCTTTTACCATACATTAATCGACCCAAAAGAATACTTGGGGGGCGGTTTCTATTACCTTTTTTCTCTCTATAGCTCGCTGCATCTGAGTCAATAATTTCTCTTGGTTTTTTTTAGGAAATAAATACAGATCGCTTAAAGATAATACTCCTTCATTGGCCGCAAAGGCCTTTTGCAAAGAGGAAAAATTTTCACATTCTTTATTTTGTAGCTCCTTATTAACTGGAATTAATCCCTCATACTCAGAAAGAATATCCTCTACATTCAAAACTATTTTTGCTCCTTCCTGCGCTAGCAGATGACTACCACGAAAGTTTTCTTCATTAAATCTAGAAGGGATTACAAAAACCTCCCTATTTTGTTCAAGGGCTAATCGAGCTGTAATCAGCGAGCCACTTTTTTCTGCCGCTTCAATAATTAAGGTTCCCACACTCAATCCCGAGATAATGCGATTTCGCTGTGGAAAATTTTGTTTCAATGGAGGCGTCCCTCTCTCATATTCTGAGACAAGACACCCTCCCTGATCTATGATCTGCTGAGAAAGTTCCCAGTGTTCAGGAGGGTAGATACGTCCTAGCCCGTGGCCTAAAACGGCCACCGTTTTGCCTCCCGCTAAAAGAGCACCACGATGGGCCGAACCATCAATGCCACGAGCTAGGCCACTTACAATAGTAAAACCGCGAGCTGCTAATTCTTTACCAAAATAAAGAGCAGATTGAATTCCATAACTGGAGGGGCGTCTAGTGCCTACGATAGAAAAACAGGGGGTAAATAATGCGGTGGAATCGCCTTCATAAAAAAGTCGGAATGGAGCCCCCACAATTTCCCTAAGCCAAGGGTGGGTGGCCACCTCTAAACTCGAATTCTTTTTACAGCGTTGATTATCGGGCTCGTTTTTCATTAAGAGGCTTCATACCCTCTCATAGAAAAATTACAACAAGACTAGGGGAGCATTCTAATCGATAGAGATCTCTTGTCGCTCTAAATTAGGGACCAGGGGACGGTCTGGTAACTCAACAAAACTAATAAGACTATCTCCAATCGTTAGTGGCTCCGTATTTCTATTTACAATTCCTATACTAGAATCATCTCCTACAGACACTATTCTAACTTCACCTTTTGAGGTGGGAGATACGTTTTGGGTGGTGTTGGAATTAGGGTCGGTATCTTCAAAGACTTTGAATAGATAACCCTCCTTCATTCCGTGATTGGTTCCCTTATTTAGAATTAAAAGCTGTCCTTGTCGGATAAAATTCGTTTCTAATTCCTCTCCCATTACAATCTGTGGAATTAAATCTCGGTTTGGAAACTCTGCATTGCTGGTTCCGATTATTTTCGGAATTAGCATAATTTTATCTCCTCGATTGACTGGAAAAAATTGAGAAGAGAACTCCATTAGTACTAAAGGCCCTTTATTAGAAAGCACCTTTAGTTCACCTAATATGTGAACTAATTCTCCAATCACAGGACTTCCGATTTGAGTTCTATCTCGGAGCTCCTTTTCTTCTCGAACAACAGCGAATCGACTACCAATCTCCACCTGCTTCGAGTCAAAAAAGGACACGTAAATATCGCTCATAATATCGATGCCCTTTTTTTTAGTATAAGCGCCGGTGACCTCCCCCAGAAGGTCATCCGATTTTATCACCTGATAAGAAAGATGATAGCGAGTCTTCAAGACCCGATTCACATAGATATCATTATCAATATCACTAAGAGTGCCTACCTTTTCCGGTCGCAACTTTATGATGGGAATTTTTTTTACCTTATTGCCGTTTTGATCTTCTCGATAATAGGCGAGCATTCTTCCAACCTCTAATTCATGCGGATTGGTGAGCCAGGGATTTTCTTCCCAAATTTTTCTCCATAAAAAAGCATTTCCAAATTTGTATTTAGCAATGCCCCAAAGATTATCACCCGAACGAATTTGTCTTTTTTCGTTTCGATCAAAATTAATTATTTTTAGCCAATCACTATCTCCCAATCGAGGTCGAAATGAAATTCGAGATAAAACCTGCTCGGCCTTTTCTGGATTCAAATAATATTTATACGGCCGCCCCTGAGCCGTTGAACCACACCACAATAACAGCAGACATAACATTCGTTTCTGCATCGTCGACTCCTTGAACTACGTTCTAAATTTAATGAATACGCGTTTTCGGTTCTTTTGTGAGTTCTACCCATTTTTTGCGAGCTGCATTAGCCATGGGATCCTTTGGAAAGTTTTTCATAAGTTCGGTAAAGGTCAGTTTTGCCTGAGCGATTTCATTCATTTCAATAAAGGAAACCCCTCGTTGATAGATCGCCTCTGGAATTTTTAAACTATAAGGATATTTGGCTTGAAGTGAATTGGTAGAAACAATCACCATGCCGTAATCCTCATTTTTAAAATGAATATTAGAGATAAGAAACTGAGCTCTATCGGCATAAACATGATGCGGATTCTCATTCACAAATATACGAAAAGAATCGATGGCATCCTCATATTTTTTTTCATTAAAAAACTGAATTCCTTTGTAATAGTCATTCATGGCTTGATGAGAGGAGTCGGCAATAGTTTCTGAATCATCCATCAAAGGAGATACCGAGGGAACGTTATCATTGTCCTCTGCCTTAATTTTAGTGGTAGGAAGCTTTTTTAGGGCCTGGGCCTCTGAATCTGATGAAGTTAAGGCTCCCAAAGTAGGAGTTGCGCTCTGAGGCCTACCTTTTAAATTTAAGGGTTCCTTCACAGTTTCTGCCTTTTTTTCAATTTGCGTGACCACAGAATGAAGGGATGCAATTTCTCTAGCCTGAACCTTAATTCTCTCCTCCATTGATAAAAGCCGCTCTTCTAAAGGAGTCGGTAGGTTCTTTTTAGAGCTGGGATTTAAGGCACAACGCGCCACAAAAAACAAACAAAGAATCGGAAGGCTTTTTTGTATTATCTGTTTCATGTTACTATTATCGCGGATTTTCACTAAATCTTAAATACTTTACTCTAACGATTATGATTCTTTTGGATGATGAATGCTGGAAAATATAGACCTACAGTTAATATACCGGTTAGTTCAAGAGGCTGGATATGAACTCTGTCACTTTTACGCAGAGCGTACTATAACGACCGATTTTGAAATTAATGATAAGGAATGCAAAAGTAGACACTCTGAGTCGGGTGGACTCTGTATTCAATTGCAGAAAAAGGATGAGGAGAAAAAATATACCTTTCGAACACAGCAGTTTTCAACTCAGAGCATTTTAGAACTTTTAAATCTTTCGTTTGATTTTTCTCCGCCCCAAGAGCCCCCTAAGGTTCCTAATCCGACTCCGTCCCATATTGGAAAAAAGCTTCAGAAGCTTCAGTTTTTAATTCGAAAAATAAATCTGGAAAATGCTATTTCACAACCTGTCTCATTTTGCTTTCAGGAAAAGCAACAAACCTACCAATCGGCCATGGCACCTGGAGACATTAAAACAGGCGAGTATCATTTAGGTGATGTCACATTAGAAATAGAGACGCTTCATAAGGGAACCGCTTTAAATTTTTCTCATCAGCTCTCGAGTACAAATCTTGAAGGCCTTTGGGAGCAGCTTCAGCAATTGATCTCAAATATTCAACGTCGAATATTATTAGGATGCACAGAGCAATGGCCCGTTCCTTCAGGACCTATCGCAGTGGGATGGTCTTCTCAATCGATAGCTAAGATGACCGACTGTTTTTTAAGGGGCTTTGAAGGGGATTTAGTTTTGAAAAACTTTTCCTATCTCACACAACTTTCTCTACCCTTAAATTATAATTTTACCATTGAAGAGATGCCTTCACCGGCGACTCAAAATAGTGACCATGAGGGATCTCATCGAAAGCCTCTTGTTATTTTTGATGGGAAGCAACCCAGAGGACTCGCGACCGATAAAACGGTGGCTCAAGAATTTTCAGTGGCTTCCACGGGCCACTCTCGTAGAGAATCCTTTGAACATCCCTCTACGATCGGTTTTTGGCATCCCATAATTAAGGGAACCACGGAGGTAGATTCTGTGCTGCCACTTCTCACCGCGGGACTGTGGGTAGAGGAATTAGAGATTAAAGAATTTGATCTCATGACCGGCACTGGAACCCTTTATTTTTCACAGGTTAATTTAGTACACGAAGGAGCCATAGGGGAATCGGTAGCCCCTTTCTTTTGGACAGTATCATTGCCTGAGATCATGGGATCCCTCACTCACTTTTCTAATCAAACCTCCACCCTTGGTCTTTTTCACACCAAGCAAAAGCAAAGGGTATTAACCGAATTCACCGCACCTTCAGCACTCTCATTAGAACTAGACCTACCGGGTTCGGTCCCTAAAAGTCATTATTGGTAATCCAAAAAAACTAGGGGTTTGCCGTACGTTTCAATTCTTGGTATAAATTCCCACTGAATGTTTTTAAATGTAGACAAAATTGATGAGGCTGTTCTAACGAAAGCCAATTGCACCGTAATAGATAAGATGGGGAAATTTCTTCACGGAGTCATCACCGATTCGTGGGTCCGCTTATCAGGTGGAAAACTCAGGGGAAAAATAGTATTTGAATCGAAAGAAAAAGGTTCATTAGAAATAGACGCTAACGATATTTTTGATGTCGTTATTTCAAAGGAATAAAAAGTGCTAGTTGGAATTCCAAAAGAGATTAAAAACAGAGAAAATAGAGTAGGAATTGTTCCGGCTGGAGTGAGAGCCTTTATCACTCATGGCCATACCGTTTTAGTTCAAAAAGGGGCCGGTGTCGGAAGTGGAATTTCTGACGAACAGTTTCGTTTAGCTGGAGCTAAGGTCGTAGAATCGGCAGCAGAGGTTTGGGGCGCCGACATGGTAATGAAGGTTAAAGAGCCTCTCGCCGAAGAATTCAAATATTTAAGACCCCATTTAATTTTATTTACCTATTTACATCTCGCTGCTGAAAAAAAAATAACGGAAGAATTAATTGAGAAAAAGGTAACTGGAATCGCTTATGAAACGATTCAAGAGGCGGATAATTCACTCCCCTTACTTCGGCCTATGAGTGAAGTTGCTGGCAGAATGTCTATTCAAATTGGGGCCTACTATTTACAAAGCAGTTGGGATTTAATGAACTCGGGTAAAGGGGTTTTACTTGCGGGCGTTCCCGGCGTTATGCCAGGTCATGTGGTAGTTTTAGGAGGCGGAGTCGCAGGAAGTAATGCGGCGATGGTGGCCCTGGGCATGGGTGCCCTTGTGACTATTATTGATCAGGATGTGAGACGTTTAGAATATCTAGAGCACATCTTTAAAGGTCGCATTTTAACTTTAATGTCTAATATTGATAATATCGAAGAGAGCGTCATAAAGGCGGATCTGCTTATCGGTTCGGTATTGGTCCCTGGCGCTAAGGCCCCGAAATTAGTTTCACGCAAAACGATCTCTCAAATGAAACCAGGTTCGGTGGTGGTCGATATTGCAGTGGATCAAGGGGGCTGTGTTGAAACCTGCCGTCCTACTTCACATGAAAATCCCACATTCTTAGTTGATGGTGTGGTTCATTATTGTGTCACTAATATGCCAGGTGCTGTTAGCAGAACATCTACCTTTGCACTCACTAATGTTACTTTAAAATATGCCCTTCAGATTGCCGATAAGGGAACTGAAATGGCAGCCAAAGGGAATATGGCGATTCGTCGTGGATTTAATACTATCGGAGGCAAGCTAGTTCTCGAGCAAATTGCAGAGGCTCACGCGATGCCCTACACTCCTTGGGAGATTTAATGTCTAAGCGCAGTTTAATCATCGTTCCAACCTATAATGAAATTGAGAACATTACTGCGCTATTAACCGCTCTCAATGAAAAGGCTAAAGACTCAGATATTTTAATTGTGGATGATAACTCTCCTGACGGCACTGCTAGGGCTGTAAAATCCTTTATGGTAGACCATTCCCAGGTCTATCTCTTATCTAGAGATAAAAAAAATGGTCTTGGGGGGGCTTATATAGCCGGATTTCAGTGGGGGCTAGAGCGCGACTATGATTATTTTGTACAGATGGATGCCGATTTTTCTCACCGTCCTGCAGACGTTCCAAGACTTCTGAAGGCATTAGAAACTCATGACCAGGCGATGGGCTCTAGATATATTGAGGGTGGATCCACCTCCGGTTGGTCACTATCTAGAATTTTAATTAGCCGTGGTGGGAATATTTATGCAAGAGCAGCTTTGAATTTACCCTTTAATGATCTCACAGGCGGATTTACCGCCCACCGTAGAGGGGTTATCGATTCTATTGGAATAAAAGAGGTCACATCGAAAGGCTATGCTTTCCAGATAGAACTCAAATATCGCACATTTAAAAAAGGTTTTAAGCAAATAGAGATTCCTATTCTTTTTAAAAACAGAGAACTCGGAACCTCTAAAATGTCAGGAAGCATTGTGCAAGAGGCAGCCTTACGAGTTCTTCAATTACGTAATTTAAATTTAGATTAATGAAGAGTTCTATTAAATCTCGTATAGAAACCCTAATGGTCCAGGTTTCAGAGGCCAATTATAGGTACTACGTTTTAGACCAGCCAACTATCTCGGATGAAAAATATGATCTCATTTTCAAAGAATTGGTGGAACTAGAATCGTCAGATCCCGATCTAGCAGATCCCGCTTCACCTACTCAAAAGGTGGGAGGCAAAGCACTAGATAAGTTTTCAAAGTATCGGCATCGCGAGCCTATGCTCAGCCTTCAAAACATTTATTCTCCTGACGAACTCAAGGATTTTTATGAACGTTGGAGTGGCATTATTGGAACAGATTTCACCGTCGTAGGTGAACCGAAATTTGATGGGTTGGCGATTGAACTTGTTTATGAAAAGGGTCTACTCACAGTAGCCTCCACACGGGGAGATGGTGAAACGGGTGAGAATGTCACTAGCAATGTAAAAACAATTCGGTCTGTGCCTTTAAAGCTTCGAGGAGACTTCCCCAATTTGTTAGAGGTGAGAGGCGAGATTATTATTCTTAAAGAGGACTTTGAAAAAATAAATAAGGAACGCGCAAAGAATAACGAACCGTTATTTGCCAATCCCAGAAATGCAGCAGCGGGATCGATTCGTCAGTTAGACCCCAAAATAACAGCAAAAAGACATTTAGATCTGTTCTGTCATAGTGTGGGTAGAGTGGAAGGGGCTAACTACAAAACTCATTGGGAATTGGGAAAGCTTTTTTCTAAGTGGGGCCTTCGCACCCATAGTTTAAAAAAAGAATTAAGTTCGCTCTCCGAACTTCAGGATTTTTTTTCACAGGTCGAACAGGAACGAGATTCACTTCCTTACGAGATTGACGGTGTCGTTCTAAAAATAAATGAAATAAAGCATCAGGTAGAATTGGGCTTTGTGGCGAGGTCTCCGCGGTGGGCCGTGGCCTATAAATTCAAAGCACAAGAGGGTATTACAAAGTTGAAAGAGGTTAAGTTTCAGGTGGGTCGCACGGGAGTCATTACTCCGGTGGCTGTGTTGGAACCGGTGTGGATTGGTGGAGTCGAGGTCACATCGGCCACACTGCACAACGAAATCCAAATCAGATCTTTAGGCCTCAAACTTGGAGACACGGTGGTGGTTAAGAGAGCGGGAGATGTCATTCCCAATATCCAGAGTGTCATTACAGCAAAAAGAACCGGCAAAGAAAAAACAATTCACTTTCCAAAGCGGTGCCCCTCTTGTGGAGAGGATGTAGTTTCCAGTGATGAAGAGGTGGCACAGCGGTGTCTTAATATGTCATGTATTGGAAGACTTGCCGAAACCTTGAAGCACTTTGCTTCCAAGCGTGCAATGAACATCGAGGGATTAGGAGATAAGTGGATCGAAATTTTATTAGAAAAAAAACTAATCCACCATTTCTCAAGTTTATATGAGCTCACTCCGGAAAAGCTAAAAACACTAGAACGACAAGGGGAGAGGTCGGCGCAAAAGCTTTTCGAGGCAATTCAAAAAACAAAACACAATTCGTTGGATCGTTTTATTTTTGGATTAGGAATTCGTTTTGTGGGAGAGCGCACTGCAGAGCTGCTTGCGATTCATTTTGGTGAATTAGAAACCTTTTTAATGGCCACTAAGGAGGAGCTTCTTCAAGTAGAGGAGGTAGGAGAAAAGGTAGCAGAAGCGATTCTTGAATTTTCTTTGGATAAAAAAAACAGAAAAGAGGTCGCCCAACTTTTAGCAAACGGAGTTTGCCCGCAGCCTTTGAAGGCCCATGGGGGAACTACACTTCAGGGGAAAACTTTTGTCATTACCGGAACTCTTCCCTCACTCTCAAGAGATGAAGCGGCTACTTTAATCAGATCTCATGGAGGAAAGGTGACGGGTAGTGTGTCAAAGAGCACAGATTATCTCGTGGTGGGTGAGGAGGCGGGATCTAAATTAGTAAAGGCTCGAGAACTGGGAGTGAAAGAGTTATCGGAAGTTCAGCTAAAGGCGCTACTCTCTTAAATACCTATGTCTACCTACCTAGTCCCGAATAATGGGTAGGCCCGCCTGCAAATCTTTTATTAGCTGGGGCCCATGATAAACAAACCCCGTGTACACCTCAATTAGATCGGCTCCTGCATCTCGCATTTGCTGGGCTTGTAAAAGAGAGTGGATGCCACCCACGGCAATAATAGTTTTCTCCGATTGAAACATCTCTCGACATAACCTAACGCACTGAAGAGATCTCTGAAAAAGTTTTTCACCAGAATAGCCCCCTTCTGTTTTGCCATAGTCATTAAGGGCAATGGCCTTTGAGGTGTTAGTTAAAACGCAACCAGAAAAAACATGACTATTTTTTATTTTAATAAATAGCTCAGTAAGGAACTGTGTCTCCAAATCTGGAGCAAGTTTAATCCAGATCGGTTTCTTGGGAGCTATGAGCTCTAGCTTTTCTAAAAACGAGACCGTCTGTAGAGCTCTCAATCCTTCAGTATTTGGAGAGCTGAGATTGACGACAAAACCATCGACCTCGGTAGAGAGCTCTTTAAATAAGATATCGTAGTCGTCCAAGGCCTTGTCATTGGGTGTGTCCTTATTTTTTCCAATGTTGGCCAAGATTGGAATGGAGCAATAGGGACGATTTTTTTTCAGATTTTTTTTAAACTGCGTGACCCCACAGTTATTAAATCCCATCTGGTTAATGAGCCCGCCCGAAGGCACTCTCCATAGTCGAGGTTTGGGATTTCCCTCTTGGGGTAGAGGCGTTACAGTGCCCACCTCTATAAACCCAAACCCCATCATCGATAGGCCCAGGAAAGCCTCTGCATCCTTATCAAAACCGGCAGCCAACCCAATCCGATTCCCCATCTCTTTAATTGAAAAAGAGGATAAAAATGGGGGACGGAGGTTCCCTCTAGGCGGTATATTTTTACCCTTTAAACGCAGGAGTAGCTGGTAAATTTTCAACGCTAAGATACCAAGATTATGAGCTAATTCTGGAGGGAGCTGCAATAGCAACCAATGAAGGGTGGATAGCATAGAAGAATTTTAAACGAGTCGGATGAGTTTGGAAATTAAATTTAAAACCCTGGTTGGGTAAAAGGAAAAAACTAGCGCATGAGAGCGGCGCCTCTCGATTTTTCGCGAGAGATAGCAATCTCTTTACATTCGCCTTGAGTTAAGCTTTTGGCACCCTGCTTTTTAAATTCAATACAGTTAAAGAACACTCGCATTCCTGAGACATCGGTGGGATCTACTTTTGAGGGCAATCTATTTTTGTGATGTTTTAGCCAAGCGACAACGGGAACGCCATAGACAAAAGAGGGTTTCTCTTTCTCTACGACATTCTCGCTGACCTCAGAATTATTTTGTGCTTCGGAAGTTACCGATTGTCTGGAGAGTTCGGGCTCTTCGCTTTGATAGATTGAAGAGAGGCCTTCAATTTCTTCAAATGAACTTGAAGCTCCTGCTTCACTGCCAATACTTTCGCTGGCAGATTCAACTTGGTCGCGACTTCGATTATCCGTGCTCTCATTATTTTCTCCTTGAACATTATTTTGTGATGTTTTTTTTCCTAATATTTTTTTTCGAGAATGGCTGGCATGACTGACCGGTTTAGAAGAGGTGCTAAGGACCTTATTATTTTCCTGAAATTGTTTGGCCGTAAAGTAAACCCCAATACCCCCTAACAACATCAAAAATACAACTACAGTATCTCGCACATCGCCCCCAATTCTCAATGAGAGCACTGTGCAATGAAGCAGCCAAAATAGTTTCTGCCTAAGAACTAAACGCCACCTAAAAAACCAGCCCATTTCCGTCACTATAGAACCTGAAAAAGGCACCTTTGTGGAACTTAATCGGGCACCACTCGAGCGACCCGATCGCGATAGCCCACACTAAGAAAGTGATTTCATTGGACTCTATTTTTTTTTGATTCCCTCAGGTAATGAGAGGGCATTATTGGGAAGGTGATCGCTTCCCACCATATCGAGACTCACCGGAAGAGTCTTTGCAATGAGAGCAGAAAATTTTTCGGGAATTATAATTCCAAAGGCCATCAAATCGACATCCCAGGTGGCGGAAAGTTTCAAGAGATTTCCGGTCAAACGTTGCCGACTCAACTCCCCCTCTTTAAAATAGGTCAACTTCACATTCACCGGCAAGGTCTGTGTCCGATTCTTTATCTTAAAAACGCAATTCACCTTTACAGTTAAAGGTTTTCCATCGATCAGTTTTGTTTTTAAAGCACCCAAGGAAACATTAAGTGTCCCCGTCGCTATCGGAAATTCATGACTCGCCAATAGTTGCTCTCTAATTTGTATATTCTTAAGTTCAAGTCCCGTATCCAAAGTTCTGACATCCAACTCAAACTCACCTGTTAAAGATTCCAGCTTATCGGGATCAACCTCAACCCATCCAGAAACAAAATGAGAAATAGCCACGGTTCGCTCGATTTGAGCATCGGAATTAATTAGAATGAGATTTCTTTGGGCCAAATCCTTCATCTCAAATCTGGCCCCTAAGAGCGCATGACTTAACATTAAAAATCCTAAATAAATTTTACCCATGCGTAGAGTTTAGAGTTTTGAACCTGGTTTGTCTAGAAAAGGTGAATTATTAAATAATCTAGCGTCACTCGCTTAATATCCGCCGGTTAGCCTCGCCCAATTAAGCTGATAAACGGTCACACTATCATTATCTAAATTCGCATAAATATAGTTACTATCCTGAGACACCGCAAAGGCAATAGGTGAAATAGGAAGAAAAATTGAGGCGTTTTTTTTTGTGACTATGTAGACCCCAGATGGCAAGTTATTCCCCTGGATAGCCTGATGTTGCACGAATAAATAGTCATTAGTAGAAACTACATTAGTCGGATTCAAATTATTATTGATAGCCACTGGCGATAGTTCGCCATTTGCAGAAAAGGAATACTGACGAAGGGACGATCTAAAGGCAATAAAGGCCTGATTCATAAATGTGGCGCCACCTAAAACACAACAGGTTCCCTTTTGTCCATTTGGAGTATAGTTCTGTGTACTCTCAATGCTCACTAGATTGGGTGTCAATTTCAACTTGACCACAAAATCCTGCTCTCTAAACCCATAAAAATAATTTTGAGTAGGATGCTTGATAATAGCTTTATAAATAAAATTGGGATCTTGAGGAACCTGCAGATCGGTTAACTCCCTACGAGGATAACGATCTACCTCGCGAGCTTGGCTTGGATTACTCATATCAATTAAACTGGCACCCGCAACACCGCTGGTCAAAACATACTGGCCTAGAGAACCCATCGCTCCAGAGGCATAATAGTCAGGTGTCCATCCGCCCCAAGGAGAAAAGGATTGAATATTGTCAGAAAAGGCAAATTGTATTCGTGGTGATAAAGGATTGGAACCCACATCCCAATTAGAAAATCCGAAAGGTCTGCCCGATAAATACATCGATGCGCCCCTAATTAACATTTGTTGCGCGCTTGTTTCTTTTCTATTGAAACGAATCGTTACCTGTTTAATTAAGCCTCGTGAACCCTCTTGCCCACCATTTTGTGATGTTTTTTTTCCTATAAAAACATCGATATTTCCTGATTGTCGAGCATCATTACAACCCGAAATAAATAAGGATAGGGACACGGTAACCATGAAAAATCTATGTTGCATATACCACCTGTTGTTACTATTTATTAATGCAATACGAGAACCACCCTCTCATCATTGAAATGATGGGTCTTTTTAATGTTTTGAAATACCCTTTCTGTTCAAAAAAAACCGGTCTGCATGAAGTGTATACAACCCGTTTTGCGACACCACTGTCTAACAATTTGACAGCAGTTTGGGCTTAGCTCATGCCTAGATTCGGTGGCATTGAGTTGCACTAGATATCGTCGGGTGTGACCCTCGTAGAAAAAAGGGGCCCCTGTTTCCCAATAGTTTAGTTATGACTATTACAACAGCATTACCGTCTCAAGGAGCAGAACGTGAAGCAAGGTGCGAGACTTTTTTTAAAACCTCAAGAATTTTTCAACCAATTGCAGTGGTCGACGCATCATTGGCTTATTTTATTAACCTTTTTAGTTGTCAGTGGCGTGGAGGCTCATCTAGGAACTCAGAGTGCCCTTTATCGTTGGCTAGCGCAATCGCTTACGACTCAAACAGGAATTAGCCTAGAACTTACTCTTTGGTTTGTGGTAACTGCAAAACTGACCGTGATCTTAACAGCCAGTTATTTATCGGCCACGTTAATTTGGATTATCGGCAGCATTATTGGAGAAAAAAATAGTCAACGAGTTTTATTCCGCAGACTTGCTGTGGTATTTACCGTAACGCTTGCCGCTTATACCTCTCAATATTTAAAACCCGTCTATCCTTGGATGGAAACGCTTAGTTTCTTTCTTTATACCTGGGGACTTTTGTTAGGCTATTTTGCTATCAGAGAACAGTTTGCTTTAACCCATTTTGAAACCTCCATCGTGGGAGTCTTTGCTATTGTACTTATTACCTTCAGCTGGATTGGAACACATCGTCTCATGTTAGAGGCGGCCAATAAATATAGCCAACAGATTGCGAAGGTTTCTAAAACACGCCCCACCTCGAATACTCACTTGCGAAGGTAGGCGTTTTGCCTATCGCAGTCACCTTTAAGAGCCTAAAAATGTGACCTCCGTCCCCTATTAAGGAACGCCTATTAAGGAGCGGTACCATTAAGGGGCGAATTCATAGGCGTCGATGGCGAAGCCCCAATTGGGATTTGAAAAGTCTGTGGTGAACTCTAGGCGAAGGGTATCACCCAATACATCGGCACTCCAAAACGCTCCTAATTTTCCAGAATAGGTCATAGCAGGTGTTGCCTGGTTATCCTTCAATACCACCTGATCATATTGCTTCTCTAAATCAAATTTTGTAAAATGCACCCTCACATGTCCCGCACCAGGTTGTTTAATTTCATACACCTGCTTAGTATCATTTAAGTAAGGGTGTAAACTTTCCACACTCCTTAATTCTTTTTTCCACTTGGTGGGCGCTTGAATTTTTGGAGGAACTATATTTTTTAAAGCATTAAAAGCATTCACTCTACCTCCAGATACCAACCTCTCTTTCACATAATAATGCAACGGAACTACCGTCTGAATCAGTCTATTTTTTACTTCACTAGGCGATAGCAAAGGCTCTTGACCTCGCAACATCGCTGCTACGGCTGCTACAAAAGGGGCCGCAAAGGATGTCCCCTGCAACCACAAATACCCTTCCCTCACCGTACTATAAATCCCAATGCCCGGAGCCGCCACATGCACCGTCTCCTTTCCATAATTGGTAAAAGAGACCAACCGATCTTGATTATCATGAGCCGCTACACTCACAACATTAGGCAACTGAAATGAAGCCGGATAACTGGGCCGCTCATCGGTATCATTATCTTTAGCTTCATTTCCAGCCGCACAAACCACAAGCACCCCTCGCTCATTCGCCCAGCTAATCGTATCAAACAACACCTGATCAAAAGTAGTGCCTCCCCAACTCGCATTAATCACCGATGCCCCATTCTTAACCGCATACTCTATTCCCATCACAGCTCTCTCTGTAGTACTCATCCCATTTTGGTCCAGAATTTTAACCACCATCAACGACCCCTTCGTAAGAAGTCCTCGAGAGCCTTTCCCATTTTTAGTATCGGCAGCTACCACTCCTGCCACCGCCGTGCCGTGATTATTATCCTCTTGAACATTCCCATTATCATCGACAAAATTCCACCCATAGACATCATTGATAAATCCGTTATGATCGTCATCGCTCTGATTAGATTCTATTTCCAATCTGTTTTTCCAAATATTTGTTTTTAGGTCTTCATGAACTAAATCGATTCCTGTATCTAAAATAGCTACGATAAGATCCTGATTCACTATTGGGATCTTCCATGCTGAAACGGCCCCCACATCCACTCCTATAATCCCGCTATCGAT
>SHZA01000039.1 GCA_009692515.1 Bdellovibrionales bacterium | reverse complement strand
TTTTTAAATCGAACTAAATAATACCTATCACTCCCAGTCAAGGTGGTCGTCGGTGCTTGCATCTGCATCAGCAATTTTTAATATTATAGAATATTGCTCATCAGAAAAGATGTCATCACAGGTGAACTGCCAGTCTGTCATACTATTCGCGATGTAGTCGGTTTGTGCAATAGTCCGGTCGGCCAACAGATTGGTCGTCCATTTATTTCCTGGATCAAAATTTTTGGTTTGCCGAATGCTGTTTGCAGAGTCGACGGTCCATTCCAAAATTGGGTTCGTAGATGGAAGATAGTAAATGCCGGTGTTAATTGGAAAAGAGGGGGCTATCACCGTCGCGGGTCCAGAATAACACCCAATGCTAATTGGACTAGCCGAGCAATCCAAAGCAGCAAAGCTTGAATTAAAATTAGAAGGCTTGAAATCTGCGCTTGAAGACATTTGATAATAATAGGGCTGAAAAGTAAAAATAGCACATTTACTTTTATTGGTAACCGTAGCATTGATTCTTAGTTTTCCAAAGTAAAGCTGCCCCTCTGGAATGGTGATGGTAGAACAAGTTTTAGTAGGAGAATCTCCACTATTAATACTACAGCTACCTTGGGCCGATACGGTGTTACTGGTATCGCTTTCATAAATAGTACCCACGGTCACCTTAAAAATTTCGGTCGCTGTGGAGGTCCCACCGGGAATAATACTAGCTCCGGAATTCTCAGGCAGAGGGGTGTCTAGCTTTCCGCAGGAGATAACCAAGAGAATCATACTGGCATGAACCCCTTGCCTAATAACGCTATCAAGAAACTTCATAGTCGCTAATCCCCCTCCTTTGAGAATAGACCTCTGAGGGATTTTATCCATGAAACAATTGTGAAATTTAATTCACATTTGATCCCTTCCGACAACTCAATCTATTTAATCACTATTTTGCTATACCCTTATTATTTCAAGTAGGATGAATGGGCCGAAAGAAACTATCTTTCCAGTTGAAGTGTAAGTAAAAATAGACCACCCCTCACCCCACTTTAGTTCCTAGAGGTGCGAAAATATAACGTCCCGTGTTTTGACTCTTGACCCCTTTCCACCTATTGTAATTATCTCTTGAAACGCACCTATTTTTTAAGCCTGCTTGTAGTACTTTTTACTTTAATAGTGTTTATTCGTGTGCCCTTTTTTGACTTTGTACTTTTAGAGGACACCACTCACTTAGACAGCCAACCCTCCTTTTCTAAAATCACAAAAACTAAAATTCTAGAGATCTGGAAAAGACCCTATCTAAATTACATGCCTCTTACCTATTCAATCTGGGGAATAGCGGCTCACCTCACGGAAAAGAGACCGCTGGAAGAGATGGCACACTCTAAATCGGGAGTGCTCAAGGACTTTCGATTTAGTCCTGCTCTCTTTCACATTCTGCCGCTAGCTTTTCACCTAATGACAGCCTTTCTTCTTTTTTGGCTTTTTTGTTTTTTAACTCATCATCCTTTAGGTAGTTTTTTGGGAGCCCTTCTCTTTGCGATTCATCCTGTTCAGGTCGAGTCGGTCGCTTGGGTTTCAAGCCTTAAAGATACACTCTCCGGTTTTTGGGGGGTTCTGGCTATTTTTCTATTTCTTTTGGCCCATGAGACCCCGCCTAAATCAAAAA
The DNA here is from genome assembly GCA_009692515.1 of Bdellovibrionales bacterium. Classification (GTDB taxonomy): domain Bacteria; phylum Bdellovibrionota; class FAC87; order UBA2466; family UBA2466; genus UBA2466. The sequence continues at coordinate 20,251 of SHZA01000039.1, read as the reverse complement.
CATTTAAATTTTTTATTTTGACCTCAACCTTCGCCCTATTTTTAAGTCTCTGTTCCGCCCCTTCAGCTATTGCACTCCCGATAATAACTTTAATAATCATCTATTATCTTTATAAAAAAGAGCGCTTTCAATATGCGTCGAAATTTCTTTTGGGATGGGGATTTTTAACCATTCCCTTTTTTTTTTCTCAATACACCTCCAGTTCAAATCAAAACTTATTTAGCAATCTTCCCTCGGTAAAGGAACAGATTCTTGTCTCTTTAGATTCGCTAAGTTTTTATTTTTGTAAAATTATGATGCCCCTGCATCTAGCTATCGATTATGGGCGTAATACCCTTTGGGTATTAACTCAAACATCTGTTCATACTACCGCATCTATCTTTTTCGTTTTTATATTCGCTTTAACCTTATTTCTCAAATGGAATAAAATGAAATGGGCCTTAGCTTGCCAAGGTATTTTTTTAGCTGGATTGATTCCTACCTTTCTTTTTCAGCGACTACTTTTTCAGCCCTACTCTAGTGTGGCAGATAGAGACCTGTATTTCTCGATGGTTGGAGTGGGATTGGCTTTAGCCTTTATCATTAAGCAGACCTCAAAAAAACCGGCCATTGCACTGGGCTTAACTTTGATTTTAATTTTCTTTGGAACCCGAAGTTTTTTTCAAACCTTTTATTGGAAAGACACGCCTCATTTAATTAATCATGCTTTAGAGATAAATTCGGAGAGTGCACTTGCCCACAACACCCTAGGACACTTCTACGAAAAAACAGAAGATTATAGTAAAGCCATTTCTCATTTTACCAGTGCACTTATCTTAAATCCTGAATCGGCCAGCTATGATCGCATGGGAGCGATTCATTTAGTAATGGGTAATTTTAGCTCTGCAAAAACTATTTATGAAAAGGCCTTACTTTTGCATCCACTATCTTCTGTCGACTTTCATGGATTAGGACTAAGTTGGATGGGATTGGGAAATAAAGCGATGGCTCAAGATAATTTTGCAAAGGCCAGTGCTCTATCACCTCGAGATTGGGCCTCTTCAAATGCTGTGAAGCAATTAAAACGAGAACTATTTTCAACAAAAAAACCGGCCAAAAGCCACCCTCATCGCAAAAACCACAGGGGGTCTCTCTGAATATCTATTCTTTCACAAAAGAAAACTTCGGCATCGCCATGGTGCAGGTGCCTCCACTTGCGTTAATTCGATTAATTCCATTAATCACAAGGCGGCCGCCTACTTTGCCATTCACAGAAAATGAGGAAGAGAGCTTGATTCCCTTCGAGCTATCTAGAGGCGTAGGTGGAGTAAAGGGCTGTAGCGCTACATCTGGATCATTGGAATTAGAGGCGGTGCTCAAATAAAGATACACCGATTCGTCGGTGGCCGAAGAACAACTACTGGTCGTGCCATCGATTTCGGTGTTTTGATAACTCGCCGTACAGACATCTACAAAATATCGGTTGGGGAAAATACAGGTGGTGGCCGTAACGCTCGGGAGAAATTGAAATTGCTCACTCAACTTAAAAATAATGCATTCATAGGTGCCATCAAAGCTATGGGTACTATTATCTGCGACCCCTAAAACGGGAAATCCAAAGACGTCATATTGAATCACCGTGTCTTTGGTAAAGACAGTTTTTGGGCTATCGCAATAGGCACTTTCAGAAAGATACATGGCAGAAACCTTGGCTCTTAATTCAATAGGATCAAGCGCCGCCTGTAAAAACGAACTTAAAATCGAAAAAAATAAAGGCCAGATTGGTTTCATAATTTTTTAGAAACTTATTGATTACCCATTCGAATAGTTATTCCCACGTCAGCAGGAACCGTTCCACATCGAGACATTGAAAAGATAAGCGCAACTAAAGAACCGATTATTAATAGGCCTACCGATCTTTTTTTTAAGTCGATCATCATTCTGCCTGGGACACCTTTTTTTCTATGTCTAATAATGCCTTTTTTATAGGGTCAACATTAAAAATGATAGATTCTTTTTCATAACCGTAGGGAGCCGTTTTGCTTTTTCTTAACACTATAAGAGCTGGAATAGATGTGATCTGATAGGCCTTAACGATAGCGACTTGCTCCTCATAATCAACTTCATAAAACTTTATTTTATTTTTATATTTCGCAAGGTTTTTGGCCGTTTTTTTAAAAAATGGGTTCAATTTTTGACAGGGCCCACACCAAGTTGCCGAAAACTTTAACACCACCATCTCCTCTTTGGGTTCCTTAAGCAACTCTGTGTAGGCTTTAATCGTTAAATCGGAGGTGTCGCTAGTGGCCTCCGGATGTCCTTGGGTCTTTCTATTGTGCCGATCAATTACATCCGATTCGGAAAATGAAACTCTACCCACCATAGTAACAATCGATAACATCGTAATACAAAGAGGCCTGTTTAGCTTCATAAACACTCCGATAATTACTATATTTTTTACCTTTTTTAATTGAACCTTTATTATACCAAAGCTATTTCCGAGCAGCAATTAACAAGGATTAACGTCTACTTTTTCATTTTATTAAAGCCTAAAAATGGCCCTATGCGTGAACCTTCAGCTTAAAGACCCTTGGCACTAAGATTGAATAATAAAATGAGCTAGTAGAGAGCTGGTTTGGTTCCTGTAGTTGGAGTTATGTTTGCAGATGTGGAAACTTAAAGAATACGCACTGATCTTAGGTTTGAGTGTTACGACCTCCCTTTTTGCTGGGCAATGTAATATTGCTATTCTAAATGAAAAAAACAGTGGCGAGAAAATAAGGATTCAATTCACCTCAAAACTGGGATCTAAAAAACAGTGTAAGATATTGGCAGATATGCATCGTCCAAATTACAATCCTGAACAGGTTAAATTCAAATTAGTTAATTTCCATTGGACAGGGCCCATTGGAGCCCCACATCCACGGATCACCACTCAAATGAAAAAGAAACACCTCTCCCACCCTCTAGCCAAACAAAAAGTAGCTTTAAAGCCAAGATCAACTAAGTTTTAAAAGATGTTTTGCCGCTTTTTTTGAGGCGATCATATTCTCTCTTTTGCTCCGCCAGGGATCTGCCCACAATTCACTCCTCTCCATGAGCCCTTCACATAAAGCTAACATCCCCTCGATATCCTTTGTATGAACAAATTCAGGAGCAGGTCCCCATTCTCCTCTTGATTCAGGGCCCCCTTCGAAAGATTGATTATGGTAATTACCTAGTGGAATTGAAATTCCCATGGCTCTAAATCCAAAGGTAATCGCAGCGGTGGCTTCACAGGTGCCACCATCCATAATTCTTCGCTGGAAATTTTTAGGCAATTTTCTTTGCGCCACCTGAGTTAATATTTGTACCAGAGAGGGATCAAAAGGGGTTGCCCTATCACCTAGCCTGACAATGGGCCCTTTTCCCACTAAAGCTCCGGGTAGAGTTCGCGAGGTTTCAAGGCTCACAAATACCACAGACTCTCTCGCTTTATTAAGCCAACCGAGATCCAGGTGACCGATGGTTCCAATAAATCCCACCTCTTCAGCTCTTGTGAGCAGGCCAAGAAACGGCCTATTTTTATTTTTCAAAGTTTTAGCTAAACTCAAAATTGCAAACACTCCAACAAGATCATCTGCGGCTTTTGTATAAATAATTTTATTTTTTTCCCAAAACGGTGCACTAAAAGCAAAGCCGCCATAAAGCTCCTGGGGTAAATATTTTTTTTTAAGATCACTATCATTTAACCTCTTTATCACGATCCACGAAGAGGCTAACGCCGAACCCATAGGATTTAGCTTTGCCTTTTGAATAATCCCCTCTCCTTTCCAACCGGTCTTATCTGCGAGCCATACCCTAGCGCCATTCAAAAACTTTCTCGGAGTGCCTCCATGCCAAGTGACAGCCAAGGTTTTCTCATTCACCCATTTGGCACCGTGAAATCCAGGATGATCCATGTGCGCAATAAATATTCTTACGGGCTCTTTGTATTTATCTTTTACCTTTTTCAAATAACTATTCTTGGAATCAACTCCGACCACAATATTTCCAATAGGATCCACAAAATAAGGAATTTTCTCTTGAATTAGAAACTCATAAACGAGAGAGGCCACGTGAGATTCTCTAAACGGTGCTGTGGGACGACCAAGTAGTTGATGTAAAAAAACTTTATCCATAAATATCCTTTATTAAGTTATTGAACACTACCTATCTATTTTTCTGGATTTTTATTACAATTTTCAAAGGAGGTTTAACGCGATATCTCTTCGCAAAATTTCCCTGATTAATAGCGACTGCCACGTGGTCGGTAGAATCGATATAAATGAGTTTGGCATTAACCGCTACATCATCAAAGGTTTTTACAAAAGGAAGTAGATGCTGAGTCTCTCCAATCACAATAGACACTTTATCACCTAACACATACCTAGCGTCTAACAGCGCAGTGGCGGTAACATTAGTAATTAAATTTCCAAACGGCCCATCCAGAGCGATCACCTCTCCGGTGATCTGCCCCTTACTAACCTCCAAGGATTTTAAATTCAAACGACTTACGTTTTCTATTTCTGGTCCCACTATAGTCCAATCGTCTCCTCTTGCTAAATGTGCCGCTATAGGTGCAAACACATCCCGCCCCATAAATGTAGAGGTTGTTTTTTTTTCTGTGAGCCAAGGATTCAAACTAATTTCTCTTACCTTTTCTAGTCCCTCTCGCTCGGCAACTAAAGATAATACTCCGTTATCAGAAACCACAAAATACTGACCACGTTTATTTTTAGCAACGATTGGACGAGTTTTATTATCAGAATGTCTTTCTACTAAAACCACAAATACCGTTCCTGGTGGAAAGTTGGGAGTCGCATTAGCTAGAAATCTAGCTGCATCTTTCACCGAAAAAGCAGGGATCTGATGAGTGATATCGATGAAGGTAAGCATCGGTTGTATTTTTAGCATCGTCCCTTTGCAAATCGCCACGCCATCATCATAGGTGCCAAAATCGCTCATTAAAACCACCGGCGCCAAACCTTCACCTTTGGCCTCTAAATCTTTCAACGTATTGCCCGATTGATTCGAGCATGCCCCTACGGCTAAAACGATAAATAAAAAACCTAGTTTTTTCAGCATCTCATTTCCAACTTTCTACAAAGATTCCGTTTTCATAGTAACGATACCGTCTGATTTTTCCTTAGACTAGTTTTTTTTCTTTGCTGCCGGAAACTTATTCGATAGGTTGAGTGATGAAGGAAAAGGCCATAAAAGTTTCGCTCGGCATTTTGGTTTTTACCTACCTAGTGAACTTTATCTTTTTAGGTTTTTTTATAGGGCCTTTCGATTACGATCACCTATCGGCTTACTATGAATTGGCCTGGCGTTTTTGGGCTCAGTCTCCAGGGCTTCCCCATTTTAATCCTTTTTTGTGTGGAGGACGCACTCTGGGAGGGGACCCTCAAATCCCCATTTTTCATCCTCTGGTTCTTTTTGTTCCCATTTTAGGAGGTACCTGGACTATTAAGTTGGAACTACTCGCGCAGATATTTCTGGGGACCTGGGGACTACATCGTTGGCTTTTGGATTGGAAGGTAGATCGTACCGGTTGTCTGTGGGGGGTATTTCTTTTTTTATCAGGGGGCGGAGTTGTCGCAAAGGCTCTTGTAGGGCATGTGACCTTAGGTTCCTACCTTCTCCTGCCTCTTTTCTTTTTGTTTAGCTATCGACTTGCTGAAAAACAAAGTGAGTTCTCCAAGAGAGAGATCTTAAGCTATTGGCTACTTTTTATTTATTCAGGTTTTTACAAACCCAACTTTCTTATTTACGTGGTACCGGTGCTTCTAATAGAGGTGCTCGTTAGATCCTTATTGACCCAAAAGTTTTGGGCTCTAGGCCAATTTATTTTTGCAGTGGGTATTTCAACCGTTTGTAATGCTATTTCCGAACTTCCGGCCTTCTCCTACTTTCTAGCCTTTCCAGAACGCAAAGACACCATCACTGCCTATTACACTCCGCTATATACTTTACTGTTTAATCTTTTAATGCCCTTAAAAAGTATTCCTAAAATTTTCTACGGCCCAGGTTTTTTTATGCAACGCCACGAGTACAGTTTTTTTCTAGGCCCCATTGCTTTGTATTTTACTTTTCTAGGATTAAAATCTCTTAAAAATAGGCGGCCCGAACTACTAGCCCTCTTTGTTTTTATTCTTTTCTCCTTGGCACTAGGAGTGGGCTCTATCGAAGATAACCTCTCTCCTTGGTTTGTTTTTACATGGCTAAAATCTTTTTGGCCCGGTTTTCAGAGCATTAGGGTTCCACCTCGTTTTTGGTTTGGAGGATTTTTAGGACTTATCATTTTTTCGGCGCTTGGTTTTTCCAAAGGGCTAAAAAAAATACCCTCCACCATCTTTGTTTTTTTGGGAGTGCTTCCTTTACTACTATCGGCAGTGATTAATCTTTCTAAAACCTCATTCCATGCCACACAAACTCAGTGGACAACTCCACGCCTCTACCCCGATAAGTTCACACAGGTTCTAGGAGATGAAACCCGCATCTACAGCATCATACGACAAGGAAAAGGGAGTATTAAATGTGTTCCCAATTTATCCGTTTTTGAAAGTGCCTCACTTGTCGAAGGCGATACTCTTTTATCTACACCTACCCGTCCGATCGCCACCGACCTCTCCTGGCTTTCATGGAACAAAATTAGAGTTAAAACCATTTCAGCATCCTCAGCCCCCTTTCAACTCTCGCTAAATATAAATGCATCCCCCTATTGGAGGTTTGAAGGAGAGGGAGAGGTGGAATACCAGCGTGGAGGCCCTTTAACAATGGCAAGTCGGAGCGGCCACTTAAATGGCCACCTAGTCTTTTTACAACCCTGGGTAGGAGAATCTTTGATAATCTCTGTCACAGGATGGCTATTCTTTCTTCTTTTCGCCTTTTGTTATAAAAAAAAGTTAAAATAACATTATGAACCTTTCCCTACCTAAAAATATTCAGATTTGGGGCCTCACAGGCGGTATTGGAGCTGGGAAAACTTTAGCTGCCGGTTTTTTTAGAGAGGCCGGATTTTGTGTTATTAATTTAGATTCTTTGGGCCACAATATTTTATCTACCGACTCCTCTCTTCACCCCGAACTCAGACAGATCTTTGGCGACTCTATTTTTTTAGAGGGTGTGCTTAAAAAAGTTATCATCAGAGAGATCATATTTAAAGATTCCCAAAAAAGAGAGGCCTTAGAAAATTTACTTCATCCCAAAATATGGAAACTTTTTGAAAGTGAAGTGGCTGAACAGGCCCAACAGGGTGCCACTCTTTTTCTTTGTGAAGCGGCCCTTCTTATCGAACATCATCATGCCACCACCTTTCCTCGTTTAATTGTAGTGATTGCTGATACCAATACCCGAAGGCACCGAGTGGTAGTGAGAGATCACATGTCTCCTAATCTTTTTGATGAGATCTTAAAAACTCAAACTACAGATGATAATCGCAGGGCAGTCGCCACCCATCTTCTTTTTAATGTCGGCACTCAAGAGGCCTTGAGTAAGAGTGTTAAGAAACTATTAGAAAAATGGAAAAAAGATAAGGTAATCTAAGGTTTTTTAGACTGAAGAGTCGCTGCAAAACATAGGTTTTGCATTAGCATGGCAATAGTCATAGGCCCTACCCCTCCTGGAACGGGAGAGATCGCAGAGGCTTTATGGCTTACAGATTCAAAATCAACATCTCCAATAATCTGCCCATCCACCCGATTGATCCCTACATCAATGACTGCAACACCTGGAGAAAGCATGTCACCTTTAATAAATTTAGGTTTTCCAATGGCCGCAATCAAAACCTCTGCCCGCTTTAATTCCTCCTCTAAGTTTTTAGTTTTTGAATGACAAATGGTAACTGTCGCATGGTGATTTAATAAAAGTTGTGCTACCGGTCTTCCTACAATCTCGCTCCGCCCTACTATGACTATCCGTTTTCCTTCAATCGCAATCTGATAAAATTTTAGCATCTCTAAAATCCCAGCGGGTGTACATGGAATAAATCTAGGATTACCCTGAACTAAGAGTCCAGCATTTTCAGGATGCAATCCATCCACATCTTTCATAGGATCGATACTTCTTAATACCTTTTCCTTATTCAAATGACTCGGAAGTGGCAGCTGCACCAAAATTCCATTAACCTCTTTGTCCCGATTGAGAACTAAAATTTTTGAGATCAGTTCCTGTTCGCTTATCAGTTCAGGCAATACCAGGGTCTCCCCTCTCAAACCTAACTCTAGACACCTTTTCTCCTTGCTTCGCACATACGATTGAGAAGCGGGATCTTCGCCGACCCTTAGTAAAGTAATCTTCGGAACAAAAGATAGTAATGAAACCTCTAAAAGAAGTTTCTGATAAACCGATTCAGCTACCTTTTTTCCATCAAGAATTAACGGGATCATATCGATTGAGGTCTCTTTGTTTAGGGAACTAGAATCGCAATTGAAGGGGCCTATGTCAATCTTATCGGTCCGAACGGAAGGACTCTAAAATAGGGTCCAAGGTGCCGCTTTTGCGCCACACACAACCCCATGTATTTTCTATTAATTTTTAGCTTTAAAAACAATTTAATACGTCGCATAAACAAGACGGGACAAACGTCCCATTTTTTGATAAAAGTGCATTCTATGACAAGGTTTTGGGGTCACTATACATTAATAGTTAGCGTCGGTTTTTTAACTCTTTCTGGAGGCGCTATCTCTTTGGCTGCCGATCCGATTAAATCTTTTACCTTAAATTTAGTAACCGCTTACGGAGCTACTTTAGATAAAGAAAATCGCCAAAGCTCAGTTAGCTTCACACCCGAGGCCGATTTTCAATACGAGGCTCATACGCGAGTCAAATTCTCAGGCCTCATTGATCGTCCCACTAGTGAATACTCCTCAATTAAAATTCCTGTGATCTCCTTAGTCGGCATTAAAGAACTAGATCCCAATGGCGATTTTAATTCTCAACTCGCTTTGGCCTTCTCGGCACTTTCGGTAGACAAAATAGGCAGTGAAGGCTTGTCATTGAGAACTCGCCCTTCAATCTCACTTTTTATCTCCCCTTTTAATTTTCTTAACCTTACCGGAAGAATGGGACCCTATTTGATCTTGTCGCAATACAATCAATTTTCAAATGGCGAGCCCAAGCCTCGCTACGGAATTAATGAACAGATCGCAATTGAAATTTCTATAGCAAAATGGAAGGGCTCTCTCACTTTTATTTTAGATCAAGCCCATACCTCTTTTTGGCGCAATGACTATAGTTCATCACAATCGCTCCAGTATCTATTTTCATCGAGTGTATCTCTAGGTGTTTCACATTCGTTACTTTCAAGTGTGGTTGATGATTCCACCGGCTTTTACCGAGCCGTACAGGTCTTTGATAGTAGAAACTCAAGAGTCTCTATGTTTCTTGATGTCACTCTTTAACAAAAGGAGGATTCATGTTTCAAAAAACGAATCGACTAGCCTCAGTACTAATCCTGTTTTCAATGCTCCTCGCAGGGTGCGCGAAGGAGCGGCCCGTAAAATCTATTCTGAGTAACGGCCGTCGTTTACCCAAAACTATTTTTCAGGGAACCTATTTTTTTCAAAAGACCATCACTCATATCCAATATGCGGGGAAGGAAACGGAAGGAACTCCGATCGGATCCTATGAAATCTCAAATAAACTTATTCAGTTCGAAACCAAAGAAAACACACTAGACATCATAGCCATAGATCCCCTTTTTAAAGATGAAAAAGCGGCGCTAAAAAGTAATCTCCTCAGTAGTTTTGCGATTAAGCATGTCGATGTCTTACGAAAACAAAATTCGGAAGGACTAGACACTTACGAAGAGGAAGAAACGGAAAATAGACGTCCATGGAAACAAAGAGCCTTTATCACTATTGATCCTACTAAAGAGGGTCAAGACCATATCTCAAAACAAAGCACCTATGCCACCACACCAGATAACATTGAAGTCGATTCAGAAACAGGTGTTATCAACATTGAGGTAACTCACCAATTAAAGGATGAAACTCAACTCTCATTGAAATATAGTTTTCTTCCATACACACCCTCAACCACCTATATCCCCAAACTATATTCTAACGAATTAGCTAGGCGTTTTGGTATGTTTAGCACCTCCACACTATCTTTCGACAAATATGGTCGTGTTTTAGAAAGCGAAACAAAAAAGACAACTGTCATGAATCGATGGGATACCGGCCATGCTATCGTTTACTATTTTTCTAAGAACTTTCCTCTGCACCTAAAGCCTGCAGCTCAAAATATATTTGCTGCCTGGAATAAAGTTTTCGAATCTGCCTTAGGAAAACCGGTTCTTGAACTTCGAGAAAACACAGGTCAAACCCTAGGAGACCTTCGCTACAGCATGATTCACTATGATCCAAGTATAGATGCTTCGCATGGTATTTTGGGATACGGCCCTAGCTACACCAATCCCAGAACTGGCGAAATTATTAAAGGTGATGTTATTTTATACGGTGGGGTTTTAAAGGCTTCAATTGCGAGAGAGAGACTGTGGGAAAAACTCCTAAATCCAACGCCAACCACTTCACAAACCGTAACCTCCATATCAACCTTTTCTTCATTTAATAAAAAAGGGTCCCCCTTATTTTTATTGTCTGCAAACAAGAATCTTCTGAGCCAATTGAAATCGGTAAATTCTGAATGGGTCTCTTTGATCAGCAAAGAATTTCATCCCATTCGTTCTCTAAACAGATCAAAACAGGAGCTTTTAGAAACCAGCAAAAAAAACATGACACGATTAAGTGAAGATGTTTTGTCCCAAATTTCTAGAGGAGTTGGAATTACAAATCTAACCGATGATGAACTAGAGATTGCAATCTTTACCCCACTTCTGACTCACGAATTGGGTCACAACTGGGGACTTCGACATAACTTTATGGCATCGGCCGACAAAGCTCATTACGCCTCAGGGTCTAAAAGTTCAAGTGTAATGGATTATGCATTTTTAACTTCTGAGGAGCCCACAATTCCTGGAAGTTATGATGTTGCGACCGTTCAGGTGGCCTACGGCATTTTGGAAAACAAAACCACAGCTTTGCTAAATGATAATTTCTTCTATTGTACCGATGAAGATGTGATGAGCTCATTGAATGGAATGTGTCATCCCTTTGACTCAGGAACTACCTTGTCTGAGATAGTGCAATCACAATTCAATCGTTATCTTACCTCTTGGGCCTTTAATAATTTAAGAAATGACCGAGTTTATTTCAGTGGGCCCTCTGAATTAAATAGATACCTGGCCAGAGTCCAGGGCTTATTAACTCCCTTCAGACTTATTTACGACCATGCCGATGCCATTATCCGGGCATCTAAAGATAGTTCGATGGAAAATCTTTGGTCGCTATTAAAACAACAGATTGAACCCGATCAAAAATCGGATCCCAAAGATATTGTGACCGTAAATTTAATAACGGGAATTAAAATTGAGGATTTAAATGGAAGCTTAAAATTGATTAAGACCGTATTGGAGCGGAAAGTTGATATTACAAAGATACCCGCACAGGTTAAGGAGGCTACAAAAGCAAAAGCATTAGCTTATCAGGCCTTAACGACCGTTATTTTAAATACCTCACGCCCCGACTACAGCACTACAGATCCAGTAAGTGGAGATCTTCAGTTACGCGGAGTTATTTACGATAAAATGATGGCACTGTTGCTACTAGGCTCACCTACCACAGATCCCATAGGTGGCAGTACTTCAATATCTTTATTGGCTTCACGGGAGGCTGGGGAGTTCAAACTATTTCTCACCACCTTGTTGTCCGATACTGCTATTACCAATGAAGGAGTCATCACTCCAGAAACTATTTTTGAAATTTCGCCCATCGATTCCAACTTAAAAGAGATAGCGCTTAATATTTTTAGTGCAGAGCAGGCTATTTCAGGAGGCGGTGCCTCTGCCAGAAAGCTAATTCAAGTCACTCAAATGCAGTTAGAAAAGAGCTCTCCTTTTCTAACCACCGATGATTTTTATCGCCAAAAGGCAAGAAAACTTTATCAGCAACTTTTAACCGAAGGGCACACTAAGGAGGAGACCGCCGCTATTACAGCTCAAATTCAGATGAATCAGATAGAAAGAAATAGGGCGGTAACGATTGTGACCACACCCGCCTTTCTTGAAGGTAATCTGTATTATGTAGCACCCGTTTCTCTTGTAGACCTGGAATTAGAAACTGCTTCAGGCCATTTAATTCGGGATAATTTAAATGTGCTTGAGGATATGATTGCTGCAGCAAAAACATTAAGTATCGAACAGCGCAAAGTAATGGACACCGAGATAAGCAAACCAGAATCGCATAGAGACACCTCATTGGTTTTGAAATTATTATTGCAGATTGAGAGACTTCAACAAACCACTCAGAACCTCACGCAATTTGCTGAGAACGAAAGATTATTTTTGGATAAATTCTACAAACTATTTAATAATAGATGAGCCAAATAAACACCTGTCCAATTTAAGTCACTCGTGATCAGGTCATTAGGTATTAGAGACCCCCCTAGGTCTTATTCCTCGTCGCTGCATTTTTCGATGTCCAAAGGCTATCTGTTGAGCCACCATTTTATCAAACACTTCAAGTAAATTTTCATGGTCAGCGGTGCCGCAGCCTAGAAGCTCTATCGTTTGGTGAATCGATTCAATAGTTGAGTAGCACATTTTCTTAGGTTGTTTTCGGATTAAAAAGGCCGACTCTTTAGGCGGAGTAAAACATATCGGAGCCAAAGCAAGAATATTTCGACTTAGCCTACGCATTCTTTTCGCCTGAGCCCATGTAGCATCAATGACAAATATGACTAGTCTCCTATCTGAAGGAAATACGTTCCGTCTCTCTTCCAACGAAAGATCGGTTAAATTAACCGCATTTTTTGAGGGATAAAGAACAACTGGGAACACCTTCGGATCGGAAATAATGGCATTCACCTCAGCATGTTCTGTGAAGTCGGTTCCCACAAATAAAGAGGAATTGGTGAGACACCTATGCGACATTCGCCCGGTTGCAATCTTTCGAAATGCCTCGGCACGATGAATAAGAATAACAAATTCAGGATTGGAGTGAAACGGATGCACCAGGTGGCAGTAGCAGGTAACTTTAGGTTTTCGACAGGACAGACAAAATTCCCGTGGAGTCCACTCAATAAGAGCCTGTTCTATTTTTTTAATTTTATATTGTTCAAAATTCAAAGGAAATAATCCTGGTTTTTACAGGTTTGTTGTGGCCAAAACTTCATTTTTATCGATAGCGAACTCTGTGTTTACTTTATCCACCAATTTCAGTCCTTGAGTTAAAACGAGATGGCGACGCTCCAAATAATATTCACTGTAATATCGAAAGCCATACACAACGCAGCTTCGAATTAAAGATTTAGCCGATTTAAATATATAAACTCCCAGATTTTTTATGAGACGGGAGGGTCGATTTACCAACTTAGTATCAATAGGAACAAACCAAACATTTCTCCCCGAATAGTAAGCCTGAATTAAAGTTTCTACCGTGTAGGAGTGGGTATCTTTCAAATTAATTTCTTTAGCAAAACTAACTGCCATGGCTCTAAATCCACTAGTAGGATCAGGAGCATGATTTCCAACAAGTAAACTCACAGCCCAATCGGCGATGCGATGTAAAACCTTTTTCCAATAGGGTAAAAAAACTAATTTCGAGGCTCTACGATCCCCAATCACTAAATGGGCATCTTTTAATAAGATAGGCTGAAGTAATTTTTCAATTTCAGATCCCACATATTGATTATCGGCATCTGTATTTACAATAATACTTGCCCCTAGGGAAATAGCTTGATTAATTCCCGCCTGAAAAGCGGATGCAAGACCGCGATGTTCCGAGAGCTGCACCAGATGATCAATGCCAGCTTCCCGGGCCTTAGCGACAGTTTGATCGGAGCTTCCATCATCAATAATTAAAACCTCAATGGCATCCACACCGGGAATAAAACGGGGCAATGAATGAATGGTATCTGCAATGTTTACCTCTTCATTCCAGCATGGAATTTGAATAATAAGTTTTCGCACCACTAATTCCCCTTTGCGAGCCAATATTAATCTCGAAGTTTCATTAAAGTACAGGTTAAAAAAATAAAATAATAAATAGCCTCTCCTCTTATTTTCTTTTCATTTCAATTTTTCATTTCAACTGCGCTGGCCGCGCCCCAGCAATAGATAATTTTCGTGGCATACACGATAGGAAGGCATTCCCAATACACCCTACCCTTAGAAAAGGTATAAATTTTAAAGGTAACCCAGGCAGCAATCAAAGGAGCTAATATTTTTAATAAAATAGAATGACTTGCCCATGAAGGGGTTCCAAATTCGATCGGATAACGAAGCCGCACTCGAATATTATAATAGCCCGACCGATACCAATGGTTAAAAACAGCTCTCCAGTTATCTCTTGAGGGCCAATGAGTCACAACTATAAAGGAGATAAAATGAAGTGTATAACCCGCTTGACGCATTCGGATAGTCCAGTCGCTATCCTCTCCACCGGCTGTTAAAAAAGTTTCATCCATGCCCCCGATCATTTCAAATACCGATCTCTGTAAACTTAGATTTAAAGTAGGCAGTAAAAATCGAGTTCCAGAAGGGTGGCCTACCGAAAAATGATGAAACATAGATAGGTTATCTGCACGGCTCCAATAATTAGAATGATGAATTTCAACGGCACCCCCGACTACTAAATATCCTTCTTGTTGATACTTGCGATGTGTTTCCACCCAAACTGGACTTGGTATGCAATCTGAGTCTGTAAATAAAAAAACATCCCCTTTGGCCTCTCTCATTCCGATATTACGGGCCACAGCCGCCCCGACTGGAATGCGAGTAGAAACAAAGCGAACCTGTAAAAATCTCTGAGTCACACCAGCTTCATCTAGTCCTACAACTAAGATTTCATCATCAGGTAATATTTGTGTCACTAAGCTTTGAAGCGTTCGTTCTAATAGGGGACTATTCAAAGTAGGAATAATAATTGAAATTGCCATAATAGGGTCTCTAAATTCGACGTATCAAAAACCTTCAGCCCTTGTCTTTTTTCGATAGCATAGGATAAGCTCCGCCAGTCGGCAACCCTTATGGAATTAAGAAAAAAAAATATTCAAATTGGCTTAGTAGGGCCCTCTTGGCCCTTTCGAGGAGGCATTGCTAAATACACAACAGAGCTTGCCCATCAACTATCAAAAAAAGGACACCTCGCTTCATTCATCACTCCTAAAAAACAGTATCCTCAAATTTTATTTCCAGGAAAAACACAGAAAGATGAGCATTCCTGCAACAGGGTCTCTTCATCAAAATCTATTTATTCCTATTATGAGCCATGGACTTGGCGAGCGGTGCTTAAAGAATTAGAAGCTAGTAAAGCCGACTGCATTGTAGTTCCCCACTGGAGTTTAGTTTCAGCTCCATTTCTTAGCTATCTAACCCGTCGTTCTTCAAAGCCTGTCATTGCCATTGTTCATAACTTCACCGACCACAGTATAAGGTTTCGAAGTCGAAGAATAAGTGAGTGGGTTCTAAAAAAAGGGGCGGGTTATCTCCACCATAATCCTGAGTTTTCAAAATTAGATTTTTTCAAAACAAGATCTGAAAGGGTGGAATGCCAGCTCCTCCCAATAATTAAAAATAAACAAATAAAAAATACCTTACCTAAAATCGGAGGTCCAAAAAAGAAAATCCAAATTCCTGAGGGATTAGTTACCTTTCTATTTTTCGGTTTGATTCGTCCTTACAAAGGACTAGATATTCTTTTAGATGCTATTGAGTCTCTACCCCCTCAGGCTCCCATAGCTTTGCTAATCGCAGGTGAACCTTGGAAAAAAGGTAAAGAATTAGAAATGAGATTGCAAAATATGTCTAAAACCCGATGGATTCAATGGGAACTCAAATGGATTTCTGAAGAGGAAACTCCAATATGGTTTTCTGCGGCAGATGTCGTCGTTCTGCCCTATTTGCAAGCCACAGGTTCTGCGGTAGCAGCTCAGGCTCTATCCTTTGGAAAACCCATTTTAGCGACTCGTACTGGAAGTTTGCCCTATATCATCAAGCATGGCGAAAATGGGCTTATCTGTGCATCCAATAACAGAGCTGCTTTAGCGAATGGCCTAACTAGGTTCTTAAATCAAGAATTAAGGGATAAATTAAATCGCGGCACCAAAGCCTCGGGACTGAAAAATTGGAGCTCTTACGTTAA
Organism: Bdellovibrionales bacterium; assembly: GCA_009692515.1. Lineage (GTDB taxonomy): Bacteria > Bdellovibrionota > FAC87 > UBA2466 > UBA2466 > UBA2466. The sequence continues at coordinate 4,046 of SHZA01000039.1, read as the reverse complement.
GGGTCTAGTTCGAATAGCTGAAAAGTCAATCAGACCGCTTAGATAAGAGAAAATAATTTGACCTCACTGTGAATCTTAGTAACATAAGGAAAACCGCGTGACATAAAAAATGCTAGCACTCATTACAAGTTATTTTAATCCTACCAATTCCCGAAAACTTAAAGACAACTACGTTCTGTTTCGTAAACAGTTAAACCATCCTATTGTGACAGTTGAACTCGCCTTTAATGATCAACCTTTTTTTATTAACGATGCTATTCAGATTCGAGGCACCGATCAGAATATTTTGTGGCAAAAAGAGAGATTACTAAATATCGCTTTAGAATCATTGCCAACTAACGTTGATAAAGTAGCTTGGCTCGATGCCGATATTATTTTTGAGAATAGCAACTGGTTTCAAGAGACGGAAAAAAAATTAGACAGCCACAAAGTAGTTCAACCTTTTGAGTATGTCTCTGAAAATGGTCACTATTCAGATCCCGCTTACGAAAACACACCTAGTTTTGGAAAATTTATAGCAGAAAACCGGGATCAGAGCCAATGGCTAGATACCGTTCCTTGGCCAAGTGTCGGTTTAATTTGGTCTGCTAGACGAGATGTTTTATCGATGGGGTTATATGACAAAGATGTGGTGGGCTCTTCTGATACCTATCAATTACTCAGTTGGTTGGGTGTTTGGAATCAAAAAATGGTCAAATTATTAACTCCTCATAATAGAAAAGAATATTTGCTTTGGGCCTGGCAATCCTATCAAGCGGTTAAAGCTGATATCGGCTTTACTTCTGGAAATATCAAACACCTTTATCACGGTAAGAAATCCTCAAGGCAATATTTTGATAGGATTAGAATTCTGGTTGAGCATGAATTTTGCGCATCAAAAGATATTACCCTCGATAGCCAGAGGCTATATCGATGGAATAGTAATAAACCTCTTTTTCATCAATCGGTAAAACAATACTTTTTGAACAGGTCACAAAATGTCTAACCGAGAGCTTTGGGAACAAGTAATGGAACGGACAGAAGAAGAGATTCTTACTAATTGCTATACGATCTCTTTCGGATTTTTTGACCAAGTGAAGTTCCCACGTCCGGCAGATCAGAAAAAGACCTTCACTAGCAAATCAGGAAGAAGATTAACTGATTTTTGTCGGAAAGTGAAAAGAGTCCTACGAAGCGCGTTACATAATTTCTCCCGACAGCAAAGTGTCCTTCTGGAAGAAAGCAACCAGTAAAATACAGGTTTGCCTTGGAGTTTGTCCGCTAATTTTTTGTAGCGTTCAACTATTCGCGTTACACCACCGACTCTCTTGTAGTTTCAAAGGTTTACCATTTTGCCAAAGAGAAGGTTGCCCGGTATTAACAAATATTAAAGTTAAATCACAACTAAGTCGATAACTAGCAGAGAATATTTCGGAAAATATTTATTTTTTCATTCATCCCCTCTTTATAACTTCTATGGAAATCACCCAAGCCAAAAGCAGAGAAAAAGAATTAGAATCGCCTGTTTTCATTAGCGCTAATCCACGCTGGTTTCATGTCAATTGGAATGAATTTTGGCAATACAGAGATCTTTTATTTTTATTCATTCGAAAAGAATTCATTACTAACTATCGGCAAACTGTTTTGGGCCCTCTTTGGTATTTGATACAACCCGTTATTCTTACAGGAATGCTAACCATAGTTTTTCAAAAAAATGGCTCCATAAACGTTGATGGCATTCCGCATTTCCTATTTTATTTTAGTGCCTTCGTTATTTGGGGATATTTTTCTGCGGCATTTCCTAAAACGGCAGAATCTCTGTCTGCTAGTAGTCATCTATTTGGAAAGGTCTATTTTCCGAGGCTGGTAATGCCTTTAGCCTATGTGGTTTCCAAAAGTTTAATATTCTTTACACAACTTATATTTTTTTCATGTTTAGTACTTTATTTTAAGATTTTTACTCCGTCGGGAACCGTTATCCATCCTCAGTTTTTTAAAATTATAATAGCAATTCCGGTCTGTTTTTTAATCACCTCACTTTTCAGTCTTGGATTAGGACTTATTTTTGCAGCAATGACGGTCAAATACCGAGATCTCAATCACACGGTGAGCCTAGCCATCCAGTTTTTATTCTTGGGAACTCCTATTTTCTACTCAACTCGATATGTCATCGATAAAGATCAAAGCATTTTTTTATTCAATCCCCTGGTAGCTGTCATCGATCTATTTAGAAATGCTTTTTTTGGTACCACTGCCTTAGAACCTATTTTTATTTTACAGGCCTTGATCATTTCATTAGCCACAGTTTTTGTTGGAATCGGAGTTTTTAACTATGTTCAACGGGACTATATCGACGCGGTTTAACCTATGAAACCCATTATTCAAGTACAAAATATTTCTAAAAAATATGAGCTAAGGGGCAGTGGTGCCAGATCTATTCGTGAGCTGTTTAATTGCTTTTCAGAAAACAAGGTAAAAAATCACAGTCTCCATTCAAACCCTATTATTCGGCTAAAGGCTGAACCACATAAATTTATTTGGGCCCTAAAAGACATCTCTTTTTCAGTTCTTCCTGGGGAGATTGTGGGAATTATTGGCAAGAATGGCTGTGGAAAGTCTACCTTGTTAAAAATACTATCCAGAATAACTCTTCCTACCTCAGGAGAGGCCATCATATGGGGTAAAGTACTGCCTCTTTTAGGGATCGGAACCGGCTTTGATCCTGAACTTTCGGGAATGGAAAATATTTTTTTAAATGGTGCTATTTTAGGAATGCAACGAAAAGAGATTCAAAAAAAACTGGAGGCCATTATTTCTTTCTCAGGAGTAGAAACCTTTATCGATTCTCCAGTTAAGCACTATTCCTCAGGGATGTCGGTCCGATTAGCCTTTTCTGTAGCAGCCCATTTAGAACAGCCTATTTTATTTATAGATGAGGTCCTAGCAGTTGGAGATCGTAATTTCCAAGAAAAATCGCTGCAGAAAATGAAGGAGTTGGCTCAAAATGGAAGAACCGTTCTTTTTGTCAGTCACAGCCCAAGTGCAGTTAAATCTTTATGCACCCGATGTATCTATCTAAAGGCTGGAAAAATAGTTAAGTTAGGACTCACTGCAGATATTATTGATCTGTACCAATCCGATACCAGTTTTGAAGTAGCCGCTTGAGATCAAATAATATTTACTGCGTACCCCACCTCAGCCCCTCTTTTTAATCAGAATTACCCCAGGCAAAGGGATCAGCTATTTTTTAAAACGTCATGCCGATTATTTTATATGTTTCTCGTTCCAAGACAGAGTTAATTTTAATACAGGCCGTTTTTCTTTTAGCTAGATTATAACGGTTCTCATAATCTAAGAAATACACCTGGTGAATATAGGGTTTCATCTTCTTTATATGACCTATGCATTTGCAAAATTTATCATCTGTTTCAATAGCCCCCCATTTGTCACACGAAAGTATCTTCTCCGATTCAGGAACGAATACAGCCCACTTAGGCTTTAACAATCTTTCCATTTCAATACTTAAAAATATTTCCTGTGACACCAGAATATTTTTATCCGAAAATGTCACAGACAAAAGATGCTTAGCTAGCGTTTGCATCTCGGTTAAAGTGATCCTATAAAATCCCGAAGGGTGTCTGAGATTAATTTTTTGGTAATAAACATTTTCATTTGCAGTCCATTGGCAAAATAAAAATGCTATAGAAAAAAGTAAAATAAATATTTTACTTTTCTTAGCCACTGCACCTAAAAATACAATTACTGAGATCCACACAGATAGTATAAGATAGATAGACCACCTCTCAGCAACCAGAGGGTAAATTTGTAATTGAGCTAATAAAATAGCCCCGCAAAAGGGAACTATCGTTAATAATAATAAAGGGAGCCTCTTGGTTTTAACTAAAACTATGATTCCCATTACTATTAGCACTGTAAATAGCCATGGGATTTTGCTACCAGTGTTCAGAAAATATCTTTCCGAAATATCAAAAAGAGTGTCAATAACATTCTGTAACCCTCTTGCATTTGGCGGTCCCACATGAGTATCCTTCATTGGAACAGGATAT
>SHZA01000038.1 GCA_009692515.1 Bdellovibrionales bacterium | reverse complement strand
GGCGTACTAAAAATCCCATAGGAATTATTAGCTACACAGCTATTTCCTATCCCTCAAGAATTCTAGGGTAGCGTAATGATTTATCTTTCCCTACAAACCCCTACCCTTGGTTAGGGCGGGCTTACCCTTTATTCGGGGCCAGGTATTAAAACTAGGGCCAATTAGCTGGAACATATCCTTGACCATCCATTTGCTTTAGCTCATCTAAGGCCTTAGCAGAGGGCATGGCATCCTTCTTTTGATTGATAACAGGATTCGATACACACCCTTCACGATTCATATCAATATAGGGGGTAAACTTACTTGGAAGATTTTCTTCTGAAAAAATAGCCTCTACTGGGCAGGCGGGAACGCAGGCATCACAGTTCACACAGGTATCGGGGTTGATATAAAGAATGCGACCCCCTTCATGAAAGGCATCTACTGGACACACAGCAACGCAATCGGTGTACTTACAATCCACGCAGTGTTGGGTTACGATATAGGTCATAAATTCCTCCGAAAAATGTTTTTGAAACCCCAATAAATTAACACCAAAAAAAAGAAGAGGCGAGATCTTTTTTTAGAAGAGGCTTTCGTTTTGAGCGAGGTCTGATAAAGGAACCAAACCCTTTTTCAGTCTTTGAGTTGTCTACTTTTTTTACAGCCCCCAGACACCCATAAACACTCAATAATTGGGTTAGTTGGTCGATCGATTTAGAACATGAAAAAAGATAATTCAAAAAAACTGTCAATTTTATTCACAGTCACGAATGGGTTCAAATCCATTATGAGTCTATTATAGGCACCTATTGAACTGGTATTTGCTTTGCACACTAGACCCATGCGAACGAGTGCCATCGTTCCTATTAAGGAACTGTGTGTAGCTCTTAAAAGTGGCAGTGGCTAGCGGACTTATCGTCCGAAGGAAGTGGAAGTTGAAATCATATTTACTAAAAATAGCTTTGTTTTCGTTAGTCCTTCTTATCGGTTGCTCCAAAACAACGAGCAATAGTTCACCCCTAGTTCCCCCACCTAATACGACGGTGCCCCTAATACCGATAACCACCACAACCCTTCCAGGAGGAACGAATTACTCAACAGAATTAAGTACCAGCGTCCCGATCGATCTCTCAGATAAGATAAATTACCTAGGGCTAGTGGATATTACCGGCACGGGAGGAGCTCCAGGAAATATTTCACTTCCTCTTGTAGGCGATGCTAAGGTCAGACTTCAAACTACAAATACAAGGTCACAGAACATCAAAGGCACCCTCTTTTTGGCCTTTGAAGATCAATTCGGATTATGGGGCGCACAATATAATAGTTCCTTTCCTGGAACCGGTTTTCAGGTCACCACCCCTACAGGTAAAAATGTAGATATCATTTTTGCAGATGACGATTTGGTGGTACGAACCTTAGGAGTGGTGGTTAACAACAACTTTACAGGAGCCCTCTATTACCGATTACGACAGGCAGGAGATACGGCCTGTAAGCAGGTCACAGTCACCTGTAATATTACCTACCCCAATGGTTACCCTTATAACTCTGGCTCTGGAGGCTTTGAATGTCCCCCCTATGCACTACCAGATACGGTCACCCCCTGCCGAAATTATATGAATCCCTCCGATACTCATGTGAAACGGCTTGGAAACTTTAGAAATACCTTTTCCAATATTTCAGTATTACCGGAGGCTCCATGAGTCGCACGTTTCTAATAAAACTATTCTCAATCACCGCTGTTTTAGGAATACTTTTGATTGAGGTAGGATGTGGCGGAAAAGGAAACAACAATCCCGCTCCAGCACCCTCTCCATCTACTCCAGCCCCGATCTCTCCTGGATTTCCAGGTGTTGCGGGATCTAATTGTCCATTAAATGCAGGTGGAGTTCCTCTTAACACCAATGGAAGCCCCTTCTCCGGTTCACTACAATCAAGAACAGGGAGTAATTGGGGAAGTTCAAATTCCATAAACCTAGCTCTGTCTTTTCTTAATTATTCAGGCCCAGGTGGTAGTGTGCAAACTTTAGCAGGTGCTGGGGCATTAATATTCCCAGATCTTGCCTCTGTTTTACAGGTTTCAAACAATACCAACTACAATATCTGTGTCTCCTCTAATAACAATGTAAATACAGGAGCCAACCCAGGTACCTATAATATGAGAGATGGATCTATTTCTCTTACCTTGGTAGGAACTATCCAAGTTCCTCTTTATAATCCCTTTAATAGCTATCCGGGATCTTATCAAACCTATCCAAACACCCAAACAACGCCAGAGACCTTACGTCTTAATATTGGATTGAGCTGTCCTACCTACGTTAATAACAACCGAATTTATGGTTGCATCGATATCAAGATAGGCAATTCCCCCTATGGGCCCGTTTATAATTATTACAGTCGGTAATTTTTAAAAATAAGGATTTAACCATCGTGATTGATGAAGAAAAAACAAAAGAATTAGTGACCCCCACCACCGGTGACAAAACCAAGGACACAGAGTCTTCTCCTAAGACGAGTTCCCATGGCATCACTCGCAAATGGGAACAGACCACCACAACGAGAGCGCATCCTATCGCGACTATCGTTATAGAGCCTTCATGGTTAACTATTATTCAAACAGAAATTCGCGAAGATGCATCGCTGCGAATTTTAGCAGCAATCGCTATCCTAGTTTTAAGCCTATTGGTTTTCTAAAAACCCAACACCATTCTTAATTATTTTTTTTGCCAACCGTTTTGCGAGTTGAATTAAATTTTTCGATGACCTGTTCGGTAAGGTCTTCCTCTCCTTGAGAAAAAAGAACCGCCCCTTCATTTCGCTCTAGAATTAATGTAAGCCCTTTTTCTTTACCAATACTTTCTATCACACCGCGAAGCTCGTCGATAATAGGCTTAGTCAATTCTCTTTCCCGTTTTTGCAGATCCATTTGGCTTTCGGCAGCCTCTTTTTGAAGCTCCATAAATTTCTTCTGTAACTCCTGTTGTTTTTTTGTCTTAGCGGCCTCATTCAAAAGCGCCGATTTTTTTTCAAAGCCTTCGGCCTCTTTTTGCAATTCACTTTGACGTTTTTCTAAACCCTCTCTTTTAATAGTCACCTCTTTTTCCAAAGACTTTTTTGCATTTCTGCCGGCGTCCACAGTTTGTAGCGCCTTTTGCAAATCGACTAAACCCAAACGAAAACCTTCAGCCCCAAATGAGGTTGCAGTGGCTAATGTAACTACTAATGAAATGAATGATAATCGCATGCAAGTTTCCTTTTTTTAAAATTAAAATGGAGGACCAATTGTGAAAAAGAATTTCGAAGCTCCTGAGGCAACGATAGGATAGCCAAACTCAAAACGCAAGGGCCCTATTGGAGTGAACCATCTAAATCCCCACCCCAGATTCGCGTAAACTTTTGGACCCTTTATCTTATCTAAATCGTTAAAAGCATTTCCTACGTCAGCAAAAATAACACCGCGAATTCTAGCCTCTTTAAGAAGCGGAAACTCAATCTCTGCATTCATTAATACTTGGTTCAATCCTCCGATGAGGATCTGTTTTCCTGCCAACCCTGCTTTTTGCGCCTCTTCAGAGAGGTCGCTAGGATTCGAACTCAAATTAACAGGATCTCCACCAATGCTAAAGGGATCATAACCCCTGAGTGAAAACAGACCTCCCATTAAATATAATTCATTATTAGGAACCCGTTTAGACCCGGTTCTAGAAATATTAGAGCCTGTTAAATTTAAACGAAAGATAAAGTCCCAGATGATAGGATGAAAAAACTTTGCCGTTCCGGTCGATTTCACAAAATACCGATCTCCACCCAATCCGGCATATTCTGAAGACACACTTGCATATAATCCATTTCGAGGATCTAGGCGATCATCTCGCTTATCGTAAACAAGATTGGCGGTCATCGCACTGGTGTACCCATTCACATCCTCTTTAGGATACAGCGTTTTGTCGATGATGCTTGAGGGGCGCACATAAGCATGTTCGAATTTATAACTTAAAAAAAGATTCATAAACTTATAAACGGGGTGACCTAATTTAAATGCCGAGCCCGTTTTGATCTCTTCAAAACTATTTACCGCCTCTAGTACCGCTACATTTCGACGGATTTGATAAAGATCCCCACCGGTGCTCCATAAGGTAGGTCCATAATAGGGCTCTTGGAAACTTAAAGAATATTCATATAATTTAGTTCCTGTTTGGATCTGCGCAGAAAAACTGGCCACCTGACCATTACCTAAAAAATTATTTTGAGACAATTGTGCATTAGCAATAAAACCAACGCCACCCGTAGAATAGCCCGCTCCCACTACTAGCTGTCCCGTAGATCGCTCTTTTACTTTAATGTCGATATCAACAATATTAGGGTCCTCTTTAGAGGTCGTTTGGTGAAACTCAACACTATCAAAATAACCTAGACGGGTAACATTTTCTTTGCTCTCTCGTTTTTTCGTTCCATTATAAAGTTCCCCTTCATGAATGGTTAATTCACGTCGGACCACCTTATCTTTGGTTCTGGTATTACTAGAGATACTAATTTTTCCAATATAAACCCGCTGCCCCTTATCCACATCAAAGGTGATATCCACGACACGAGTGTCATCGTGAATGATCGGCTGGGGAATGACGTTGGCAAAAGCATAACCCAGGTCCCCATACTTATCGGTGAGCCTTAGGGTTTCTCTTCTTAAGGTATCGGTATTAAAAGGTTCCCCAGTGACTAGCTCCATCTCTTCATTAAGCTCAGTACGACTGTAAAGTAGCTCGCCACTAAAATCTAAAGTACCTACCGAGTACTGCGCCCCCTCATCGACAAAAAAGGTAATATAGATCCACTTTTTATCGGGAGACACCGTCACTTCAGGCTTTCCGAAACGTGCTCTCACATACCCGAGTGTGCCATAGTAAAAACCTAGAGACGCAATATCTCGTTCAAAAACCACTTCACGATAGGATCCACTACTAGTCAGCCAAGAAAAGGCGCCCCCTTCCTTGGTCTGCATCACTCGCTTTAGATCCTCACTAGTCAGAACCTTATTTCCAATGATATTTATTTTCTTAACAGTGACCTTGTCGTTCTCTCGAACCTTAAAAGTGACTGTAACTTCATTACTCTTAGGTAAAGGGGTCACTTCGTAATGAATATCGGCTAAATAAAAACCCTTTTCTTCATACTTTTGAACTAGCTTTTCTACCGATTCATTAAGCTTCTGCCGATCTAAGACCTCAAACTCCTTAACCAAAATCTGTTCCTTTAAATCGTCCTTTTCTAAAGAGTCTAGTCCCTCATATTCAATTTTTGCGATGGTAGGTTTTTCTTTGACCTTAAAGACAATCTTAATTCCCTTTGGCGTTTCCTCTTCAAGAACGGTCACATCCTCAAAAAAACCGAGCGAAAAAATAGACCGAATATCCTCTCGAATAAGATCCTTCGACGGTGATTGCCCTTGGTGGGTTTTAAGTTTTTGTTTGACTGCGGCCGATTCTATTTTTCTATTACCTTGAATTTCAACAGAGGAGATAATACTGGCGGCTCCCCAGAGAGTAGAGAGACTCCAAAAAAGGTGCCCAAATAGCAGAGTGATAAAAATGAAATTCTGTTTACGCAACTCTTCTCACAAACCCTTAAAATATTACCTAGTCAACATTAGCTAAGTACCTGTAATTACTCAACAACGAAACAGCGGCGATTGTACCCACAGTATGAAGGGTTGTAAACGATGAGTTGCGAGAAATTCATTTTAAAATTTATTCTCTGCGTTATTCATCTGTGCTACCGCAAACTTGAAGGGGGGGGTTTCAGTTTAAGAGAGAATCTCTGCGCTTTAGAGTCACACAGGTGAGACAGAAAATAGTTCCCCCTCCTCGAGGCGTAATTTTCTAGGGAAGGTGGCGGCCAATACCTCATCATGGGTGACCGAAACCAAAGCCACGCCATATTCCTCTTGAAGCGTACGAATGAGTTCAAAAATATGATTACCGGTTGCGGTGTCTAAATTCCCGGTCATTTCATCTGTCAAAAGAAGTTTCGGTTTCATCATCAAGGCCCGTGCAATGGCCACTCTTTGTTGCTCACCACCTGAAAGCTGACTGGGTTTATGATTAAGCCTATCTTTTAATTCCACTCGCTCCAGTAAATGTTCCGCCGTTTTTCGCGCCTTAACTTTACTCTCTCCCGCTAGCAGCGCCGGCATCATTACATTTTCCACTGCAGTGAACTCCAACATTAAATAATGAAATTGAAATATAAAACCGATCTCAAAATTTCTAAACCGAGACAGCTCTTTCTCATTTAATGCAAAAATATCTTTACCACGAAAATACACACTTCCATTAGATGGAGATTCTAAAGTTCCTAGAATATGAAGTAGGGTGCTTTTTCCCGCTCCACTTTTTCCCAGAATCGCAATGCGATCATTAACGCTGATGTCAAAATCTACTCTCTTTAATACCGTAATAGGCGGCTCCCCTTTGCGTCGATAGATCTTAGAGATCTCCTTAGCAGAAAGTAATAACTCACTCATATCTCAAAGCCTCCACAGGTCTAGCATAAGCGGCCCTTAATGCCGGAATCACACTAAATAAAATACATAAACTCATCGCGACAAAAGAGATAAGACAAATATCCCCCAGCTCGACCTTAAAAGGCAACCGATCGGTATTGTAAATGGCTTCATTAAGTAAAGAGGGTTGATACTTTTCTGCTAATCGACAGGCTAAAATACCTAATCCCACTCCAAGAGACACTCCAATAGCCCCCACGACCGCTCCTTGCGCTAAAAAAAATAAAAATACACTGCGCGCGCGAAATCCCATCGATCTTAAAATAGCCATGTCCTTTCGACGATAATGGGAACTCATCATCAAAAGACTAATCACATTCACCCCTGCCAACGCCACGATAATTTCTAGGACTAAAAATAGTCGTCGCTTTTGATCCTCGACCGCTAAAAAGAGATTCTGATTGATCTGATTCCATGTTTTTATTTGGGCATTTGTCTTTACGATAGCCCGCACCTTGGCGGCACCGATAAAAAGGGGAACCCCCGGCCTTAATTTTATTTTATATAAGGGGGCGGCCGTCTCCTTATGAAAAATCTTTTTAAAAACATTGAGATCGATACGAGCATAATGCAGATCGTGATCATAAAGTCCAAATTTAGTAATCGCAGTCACAGTGAACGGCGCTACCTCATTCGTTTTACCCGCAATTAAAAGCTCGACAGTATCACCCACCTTCGCCCCTATTTTTTGCGCGAGTTGTGAACCAAGCCAAATCCAATGCCCCTCCTTCACAGCCTTGCTCTCAATGGGCGGTGCCAACCAGAGGGTCTCCCAGGGAGTCACCTGATTTGTGGTTAGAGGATCAATCGCCTCTAATGTGACCCCCGCCACCCCATCTTTAATGACCATGCTCTGACCTAAGCCAAAAGGGCTCACCGCCTGCACCTCACCAATTTTTCTCAAGGTATCCCCTAGAGGATAGTTGGCCACTAGAGAGCCTTTAGGAACTGCCACCATGTCTGAAGAAATAAAGGTATATTTTTTTTCCAGAAAACTTAAAAAACCGGACATCACAGAAAGCACTAACATCAACTGAATAATGCCTATCACCACGCCCACGACAGAAACCCAGAGTGCAAAGGACATTAAATTGCCCTCTCTAGGAACTAAATACCGTCGCAATAAAAAAAGAATGGCCATGGTTACGCTAAATCCTCCAAATATTGTAAAAGAGCATCCACTTCACGCTTCAGTTCGACCTTTCTCTTTTGCACTCCCTCTTTGACCGCCTGGGGGGCACTACTCATGAACTTTTCATTTCTTAATTTTTCATCAGCTCTTTTTAATTGCTCCGTTTTATCTTCAAGCTCTTTTCGTTTCCTAGTTAACTCTTGGGTCAAATCACCCAACTCCTCCTTAGGAATAAATAATTTAACCTCTCCAGTCACAACAGAAATGTGAGTCTCTTTTGGATATTCCTTTTTTTCAAAGGTGAGCTCCTTTACTTTAGCCACCCTTTTAATTAATTCTTTGAAAGGAATTAATTCGTTGAGTAGGTCATCTCCAACCAATGAATTTACAGAAAGAGAAATTTCTACAGCGGGTGATAGTTGATGAACACCTCTGGTGGCTCTAATCTGTTCCACCAAACGAATCACTCTAGCCAGGCGCTCTTCGGCCTTAGGAAACTCTCGAGTGTTATCTACTATAGGATAGGCTGCAATAGAGACCGAGATTTTAGAATGATCACGAATCGGCATCTCCTGCCATAATTTTTCGGTGACAAAAGGCATGAAGGGATGAAGAAGCCGCAAGGCCTCCTCTAGCACCTCAATCGCTGTTGATTCTTTGGCCTGTTTTCTAAATTCTAATTCCTCTTTAGATTTAATTAACTCGATAAACCAATCACAATATTCACTCCACACAAAATGGTAAATGGCCTGTGCCGCTTCAAAGAAACGATAATTTTCTAGAGATCTATTGACCTCCTCCTTGACGCGATTCAATCTTGTCCAGATCCAACGATTCACTTCATTAGAAAGATCCACATTCGATTCTTTGACATCACCAAAATGCATTAAAACAAACCGAGAGGCATTCCATATTTTATTTACAAAAAATTTACAGCTCTCAACTCCCTCTTCAGACACTCGCATGTCTCTTCCATGAAAAGCATTCCAACTAAGAAAAAATCGTAAAGCATCGGTTCCTAAACGATCACTGATCTCTAGCGGATCAACTACATTTCCTTTAGTTTTTGACATCTTCTGTCCATGTTCATCTCTGACCATCGGATGAAGATACACAGTATCGAATGGAATTTTACCGGTCATTTTAATTCCCAGCATGATCATTCGAGCCACCCAGAAAAAAAGAATATCAAATCCCGTTTCTAAAACTGAGGTGGGATAAAATGTTTTAAGATCTTGAGATTGCTGAGGCCAGCCCAAGGTAGAAATCGGCCAGAGCCCCGAACTAAACCAGGTATCTAAAACATCTTCATCCTGACGTAACTGAGTGTGTTTACACTGAGTGCAACTTATAGGGGCGGTGACCGCCACATGAACAGCTTCACATTTTTCACAATACCAAACAGGAATGCGATGCCCCCACCACAACTGTCGACTAATGCACCATGGACGAATGTTTCTCATCCACTCGAAATAGGTTTTTTCCCATTCCTCAGGAATGATCTTAATTTCCTTTTTTTCTACAACCCGAATGGCCTCTTTAGCTAACTCTTCAGCCTTTACAAACCATTGAGCACTTACCTTGGGCTCCACTACCGTGTTACACCGATCACAATGGCCGATATTGTGAGTGTGATCCTCCTCCTTCACGAGTAGATCATGTTCGATAAGATCCTCTAAAATTTTAACACGTGCTTTTTCCCGAGTGAGTCCTTGATAGGGGCCGGCCTCTTGATTAAGGACTGCGTTTTTATCCATTAAATTAATAATGGGAAGGTTATGTTTTTTTCCTACCAGGTAATCATTAGGATCATGCCCCGGAGTTATTTTAAGAGCTCCAGTTCCAAAAGCGGGATCGACATAGCCATCTAAAATAATTGGAACGGCTCTCGCCACTAAGGGCACCATCACCTCTTTACCGTGAAAAGCGGAAAACCTTTCATCATCAGGATGCACCGCCACTGCAGTATCGCCCAATAAAGTTTCAGGGCGGGTTGTGGCTACCACTAAATATTGCGACGGATCCCCTTTAAGTCGATATTTGATGTGCCAAAACTTTCCAGGAGTCTCTTTAAACTTAACCTCTAAATCGGAAAGAACGGTATGGCACCGAGGGCACCACTGAGTAATAGCGGTGTCTCTAAAAACTAATCCTTCATTATACAATCTAAAGAAACACTCTCTTACCGCAAGCGAGACAGACTCATCTAAAGTGAAGGCTAAACGACTCCAATCAAAACTCCCACCCATCTTTTTCATTTGGCCGATGATAGTCTCTTGGGATTTTGCTTTCCATTCCCACACCTTTTCAAGAAATTTTTCTCGTCCCAGATCATGACGACTCTTTTTTTCCTCCTTCATTAAATTTCGTTCCACTACCATTTGAGTGGCAATACCCGCATGATCGGTTCCAGGAATCCAGAGCGTATTAAATCCCTGCATTCGTTTTCGTCGAATTAAAATATCTTCAAGGGTACAGGTGAGAGCATGTCCCATGTGCAAAACACCGGTCACATTAGGAGGAGGAAAAACGATCGTATAGGTGGGTGCTTTTGAATTAGCATCCCCTTTAAACAGGTCATGCTTTAACCAAAACTCATAAATCTGTGATTCATGATCTTTAGGAACAAATTGGTTTTCTAACATTACGGTCCTTGTAATTTTAAAATCCTAATTAAACACTCGTAGGTTAAGAAATGTGATCTGTCCGGCCTTCACCTGAACATCTTTCCATTTTTTAACTACCCTACGATTATCTCCTGCTACACTATCAAGGAGTAGGTCATGACGTCCAGCCGGAAGGGTTATTCTCGCTATTCTAAGTGTCGCAGGAAGGGTCACCCAACTCCTCAGGTCGGCATGGTCGGTCGCCGCTAACAAAAGATAGCTCAAGAACTCGGCCTCCCGACTCTTAGTCGCTTGGCCTACCCCATAGGCCATCGCTCTCTTAGCCACCATGCCCCCAATTTTTTTAGCCGTAAGCCTAACTATCTTCTGTTCCAATTCATAAATGGCCGTACGCTCGATATCAAATAATAGAGCTGCGTCGTTAGAGGCTAGCCCTTTTTGATCATGAAGTGTCGCACTCTTAAAGTTTGAAAAATTCTTAGCAAATATCGGAACAAGTTCAAAGGCGGGGTTTGGAATCTTATAGGGAGCTCTTCCCTGCTCAAATATTAAAATAACCTCCCCTGAATCTTTTGAAATACGATAGTTTTTTACACTGGGAAACTCCTTTTGAAATTCGGCTAACTCCTCTAGGGATTGAAGTTTATCGGCCACTCTCATCAGTGGGCCGGGTAGATTACTATAGGCAGGCAGCCACTTTTTTACGGTTCGATAGTCGACAAAGGCATCGTTATATTCCCGTTGCGACTCAAATAAACTCGCCGCTAAATATTTTGCGAAACTATTGTGGGCGTAGGGCAGATTTCCATTAGAAATCATAATATCCAATTTTTGATTCACTCGTCGACATTCCACCAAAGCGTCTTCAAAATTTCCCATCAAAGTATAATCGATAGCCAAATACACATTGATCAGAATCTTCTCAAAGTCCTCCCCTTTATAGACTTTGGTTGAGTCATTAATGAGCACACTCGCCACCTCTTGAGACACACTCGTGTAGTCATTGATGACTGCAATTTTTTCAGCCTCTTTAAAGTGATCGATGGCCTGCTGATAATTTCCGGCGGCGTGGCGAACCATTCCTAATTCCATCAGATACAGAAGAAGATCATTGTCCTGTTGTTCGACAAGAGTTTTGAGCTCTAGAGCAGCGGCCTCATATTGGCCCGATCCAAATAATTCTCTTGCCGCTCTCACCTTCGTGCCATAGGTGGCGCAATCGGTGAGACATAAAAGAAAAAGACAAAGGGCCGCCCCTCTTATCACAACCACTCAACCACCCTCTTCTGATTTAGGCTTAGAAACCCACCGATTTTTTAGTATAGAACTTCCGAATCTCTTTATCGTCGGCCCACTCAAGAATGCCGGTTTCGATATTTACTAAATTAAAGGTACATTTATAGTAAACGTACTTTTTACTTCCGACCTCCTGAACACGGTCTGTGATCTCTCCGGTTAAAAAGAATTGAGCTCCGATTTGTCGTCCCTTTTTTCTTGCCGTCGCAGAATCAACATAACCCGACTGACCTTGATATTCGGTCTCCTCGGCCATCTCTTCTCTGTTTTCCTTTTCCGTAAATTTAAAACGTCCACTCTTAATAAGAGCCACTTTGATTTTATCGGTCATGCTCTTCATGTCGATGTGCTCTTGAGAGCGATTCTTAACTAAAGTCACCAATAAAATGGGGGGTTTTTTAGCCTCTCGAATCACAATACTCTCAGTTAACGACTTCACCATCGTATCGGCAATCTGCCGCATGTCGCTTTCGTTAAATTTATCGTCGAGAAGTCTGTCTTCACTGATATCGTCGTAACTGCCTTGGGTGAATTGTCTAGATCCACAGCCCAACATTCCAAATCCAAGTACCCAAACAAACACAAAACCAATTGCCTTAACCATGGTAGCCCTCGTTGTTGTGAGTTCCCTTGAAAAATAAAGGGCCGCTCCCTATTTTTTTATTATTCTGCAGTTACTATTTTAACCCCAAATCCCTTATTAGAATCTAAAATAGAAACAGGTGACATTGCCTCCGAAGGCTTAGTCGAAAAATTACCCTGGCCCAATAGTAGCACGTAGTCTGCCAAAAGTTCCATCTGTGCTTGGGAATTTCCACCCATTATTTCAGGAGCTGGAGATTGCATGTCGGGCCAATAGCCTGGCATTCTTGTTCCCGGAACCATCTTACCAGGCTCTTTTAATAGTTGAACAAGCCAATCCTTATTTAATCGACCATGAGCTCTAGCTAAGTTGGGGGCCAGCCCTTTACTACTACCCTCTTCAGCAATCTCTGCTGGAGTGGCATCTCTACCCACGGTGTGACAGGTGGTGCACTGCAATTTATTAAACAGTGCTTTGGCATTGCTCAACTGCATCGGTGTTAAAGAGACCTTATATAAAGGCGCCACTGGAAATTCCAGATTTCCTTGAGTCGCCCAATAGCTGACGACCTTATTAATTTCGTCATTACTCATTTGGAAGGATGGCATTCTCACCTTCAATTTCACTCTCAGTCGATGACTTGGATTATTTAAAAAGCCATGAACCCAATCGCTTCTCACTCTAGATCCTTCACTGACTAACGGAGGAGGTCCCAATGTTTCATCTTCGGGATAGTAGGAAAGAATTCTTCCCTCTAGATCCCATCTCTGTTTCTCATGGGCCTCTCGATCGGAATGATCTTCAGGAAGTGCTTGATAGACTCCCTCAATCATATGACAGCCCTGACAGTTATATTTGTGCACAATCCTTTGTCCGTCCTCCATGATCGTCTCTCTAGAGGAAAGTAGTTTAGCCGCAGGAGGAGTTACCATAAGAGCGGTCATTCCTATCAAAGCGGTGACCACACTATTTCGATCCTCCTCGATCATTTCATAGTTAGGCATGCGAAGGAGATCCAAATATTCCTTCACAACCCCTTTATCCCAGATACGAGTGTTGGCTAATTTTCCATGGGCCCAATTGTAATTAGAATGCTCCATCTCCTGAAGACCAAAATCTAATTTATTGCTCGGCTTACTTCCCCACTCCGATAGTTCCACACCGGTACCCTGAGATTTTTCAAATCCCTTAAACTCATGGCATCCATAGCAACCATATCGAGTCATGGCAGCCTTACCGAGTTTATCCTTCACCTCATGAGGTTTTAATTCGGCAATATAACTATCTACCTTTACCTCGGTGGCGGGCGCCATTTTGGGGTCTCTCATTAAATAAAGCTTCAGTACCTTTTTCTGTGTTTCGATATTGGTCTGAGTGATTTCAAGTTTTTCAAAGGCCTCGTTACGTTTGCTGAGCAAATAGGCCGATAGATCCCCAATCTCTCCGTCCGATAAACGAAGACTCGGCATGAGAGTCTCCTCCCAATAGTGCTTAGGATTCTTTAGCCAACTTGTTAACCAATCTTTAGAAACCTTACTTCCCACCGTGCTTAAATCGGGAGCCTGAGTCCAACGACCGCGCGTTCTTGCAAAATCATCTATCTGATGACAGCCCAAGCAGCCTACGACGCCAAACAACTCTTTTCCCCGTTCTTTACTTCCTAACGACGTATAAAAATTGGGTTTATAATCCTCAGATTCTGCCAAAATATAGTCACTTAAAGCATTTAATTCTGCATCTTGATATTGACGATAATCATCGGTCGTAATGTTTCCTTGATGAAACTGAGCCGGCATTCGGGCCCACTGGTTAAAGGAGGTGGGTTTTTTTACCCACTTCACAATCCAGTCTCTAGTTAATTTTCCTTTAACTTTTTTCAAAGAGGGGGCCGGTTTTCTAATGTGATCCCAGCCCTCAATACGATGGCAGCCAAAGCACCCTGCTCCACGAATGGTCTGAACCGATCTAGTTAATTTTTCTGCTCGAGGAACATACTCGGTCGACTTATGACAAACTCTACATTTTCCTTCGGTATACTGAAGAGGAATCATCTTCTCAATCGTGTGATGCTCCTCTGCCCAATGGTATTTTTTCTCCCATTCTTTTTTCTGCTCCTCATTTCTAGGAGTGTGTGCAGCTCGAATGAAATCGGTCGAAGTGCCTCGTCCTTCATGACAGACGGTACATCCAATTTTATCGATAGGATGAGGCGAACTACTTCCCAACATCAAATCTAATTTAGGGTGAGTTCTAAAGGGCTGAGCCTCCTTTTCAAAACCGGGCATGTCGATAGCCAGGTGACAGGTCGTGCAGCGATCCACCTTTTGAACTTGAGAAAAATAAATATCATCACGAATCGTTGGCAATACTATCTGCTGCAATCGAAAGGTGGGATTTGCCATGTCGATAAGAGGAGAATTGCGAAGCAATACACTCATCGTTATTTCAGAATTTTCTTTAGAGCTTTCTAAGAGATCTAATTGCGCCCTTATCGTCTTGATCTCCTTTTCTGCCTTCGTTTTTTCGGTATAAAGAGAGGTGATCTGTGCTTGTCTGGCATCGAACGCCTGAATTTTATCATTCATCACATTGCGAAGTTTTTGCACCCCTTCCCAATGTTTCATTAAAGCGTCATAGGAGATTTTAGCTTTAGGGTCTGAGAGCTCCATGTGCCCTTCAGCGATCTTATGTCCATACTTAGCTTCGTGGTGGTACTTTTCTACATCCCAAACTATTTTTTCTCCTTGGAAAGCCACCGTAGCAATGGTCATAGTAGTCTTGGCATTGACGAGCTCTTTTTCAATTTGAGCCACCTGCTTCGATTTACCTTCTAAGTCCTTTTCAGACTTAGCGATTATTTCTCTGGCCTCTTTTAACTTGCCCTCATCGATTCCAGCCTTTGCTATGTCAATTTGCTCTTGAAATTTTTTCTGTTTCAAAACCATGAATTGGCTTTGATAGCCTTTCCACTCTCGGCCAAAATCATCTAAAATCATCCAGAGAGTAAAAACTAATAATACGATACTAGAGATGGCAAAGGCCTTTGTTAAGGTATCACCTTTGTAAAATTTGTCGTCTGAAGCATTGTTGGCCATATTTTTAACCCTTAAATGTTAAAAAACCACTCTGGAATTGCTACGATATACTTTAAATTTATCGTCCAACGTAGCACCATTTTGATAGGCAAAGCGCCCATAGAAAGAATAAGTCCTGCTAAAATATAGAATCTAGGCTTTCCCATCTTCTCATATAGTTCCTTCATCCATTTTTTCTGAAGCAGGATGATACCATAAACAAAATAACCGACCACTAATAGCATTCCCAATCCCTCACGAATAAAAGGATTGTCCGGTAATTTTCCGCCATTCAAACCGGTGCTTCTGAAAAGATATTCAGAAAGATTTACGTTTTTCAAAACCTCTAATTTATGGAGATCCCATATTTCATAGGGTCCAAAAAAATTCCAATTGGGACCTCTGAGGAAGGTTCCGTAAATAATGAGCAGCACCCAAAGAATTAAAAAGCCAAAAAGAAAGGAGGTGACCGCAAGTTTTCTCTCTTTGAAGGTATAGTAACCATTCCCCTTAGGATTAATATCAATGAAGGGGATTAAAATAAGTCCCACTACAATTAAAGTAGGAAATACCACTCCGGCTAACCACGGATCATAATAAACTAACATCTCTTGAAGACCTAAAAAGTACCAAGGGGCCTTTGAGGGATTTGGAGTTTCTACAGGGTTAGCAGGCTCCTCTAAAGGGGCCTTTAAAACGATCGACCAGATGACCAGCACACACCAAGCAATAATAGAACAAATAAATTCACTAAAAACTAGATCGGGCCAGGTAAAAACTAATTCTTTAGATTCTTTTTTATTCTCAACATCTTTACCCTCGTCGATAAGCTTGTCGTTTCGCACCATTTTGTGAAAGGCCAGCCAGGTAAAGAAAAGCAAAAGAAATAACATTCCTACAATGGGAATATTATCTGGCTTTGTGACCACCGATTTAAACGTAGGGTTTAGGCAGCTCACTAAGATAAAAAGGAGCATCAACCCTTCCATCCAATAAACGGTTTTTTTCTCAGCAAACTTTTCTCGTAAAGGAAACAACACTAAGAAAAACACTACCACAGCCACTGTGAATAAAATGGAGGGCTGGCACATTGTATTGATTATAGACGCTAGAAAATTACCAAAGGATGCCATAGTTTTTTACAGAGGACCTGATATGCCCCCGTCCTTTCTCACGCGCCAAAAGTGAATCGCCATTAGTACACTGGCTACTAGTGGAATAAAAATGCAGTGAAGCACATAAAACCTGAGAAGGGTGGCCTCACCCACCAGTCTTCCTGCAAGCAAAGCAAATCTGGCATCACTGCCCGCATGCACGACATCAAAACCCATTAAACTATTAATGAGTGAAGCTCCAGGCCCTTCATGACCTAAGAAAGGGGTGGCACGAGCCATATTAGATCCGACGGTGATCGCCCAAATAGCCAATTGATCCCACGGTAATAGATACCCTGTGAAACTCAATAATAGGGTTAAGACCAACAGGATCACACCCACACCCCAGTTAAATTCTCTAGGCGGTTTGTAGGATCCGGTCAAAAAGACTCGGAACATATGAAGCCATACTGTGATCACCATCGCATGGGCACCCCATCGGTGAACCTCACGCATGATCCCAATGGGAACATGTTCTCTTAGCGCAATAATATCCATGTAGGCATAATCGGCTGTAGGACGATAATAGAACATCAAAAGAACACCGGTGACCGTTTCCACTAAAAATAAAAAGAAGGTAAGTCCACCCATGCACCAGGTAAAACTCATTCGCACTCCGGACTTTTTCATTCGGATAGGATGAAGGTGCAAAAACACATTCATGAGAACCACTAACACCCGATTTCTAGCATTATTAGGAGCCCCATGACGGAAAATAGCTTTCCATGCTTGGGATTTTGTAATCGACTCTGAAAATTCTTTAAACGAACCCATAAACCCCTTTTAAGCTAACTCTAAGAATGAATTAGGATCATTCCATTGGCCTTTTTCAAATTGATATTTCATTGTTTTATCGACAGCAATCTGGCCATCCTCTCCACGTCCAATTTTATATCGCTCTAAAGGTCGTGGTGCGGGACCTTCAAAATTAATTCCGGTCGAGTAAAAACCACTTCCGTGGCAAGGGCATTTAAACTTAGATTCCCCTTCAAGCCAATTTGGGGTGCAACCTAAATGAGTGCAAACGGTGGAAAGGCAATAAATGCCGCGTTCATTTCTTACCAACCACACGCCATACCGTTTTTTAAATCGCTCATCCACCTTATTGGAAGCATATTCAGCAGGAAATCCTGCCTTGAATTGCTGAGGGGGTTCAAAGGTAATATTAGGAAAGAAAAGCCGACCCGATGCAGCAAGAAAGGCACCCATAGCCGCAGTAAAACCTGCCCAGCCTACGACCGCCCAATTAAAAAAATCTCGTCGAGTGATCGCATTTTCTGCTTCTGGAAATTGTGGTGTTGGCATATGTGACCGCTGTCAATTAAAGTTCAACTACTATTTTTTAAGTGCCCATGTTTATCGTTTTCTTAAGGCCGCTAGTCAAGATGAAATACTTTAAAGAAAACTTAGCAAAGTGATTAGGATAACTCTCTTTTTTTACTAACCGCCTTGCCAAAAGTAGATTTTAGGTCAAAGCTCAAACAAAATGAAGCTCAAACATCCATTTCATAAAGCTTCTCGCTTAAGTTGGGACATTGCTCGCGAATCTGCGGCCTCTATTTTAACTTATGAACTATACCCTTTAGGATTGCTTCCGATATCCTTGCCTACATTACCTTCTCTGAACCTTGCCCCTACCAATCCGAAACTTCCCATTCTGTTTGTTCATGGTTTTTTTCATAACAGCAGCACCTTTGCCTGGCTTAAGCAACGCCTTTACTCTAAGGGATTTCGTAAGTTTAAGGAGGTCAATCTTTTAACCAGTATTCACCCCATTCCCAAACTGGCTGAGCAGGTGGCTAGAGAGGCTCGGTTGCTTTTAAAAAAACATAACGTTTCCCAATGCGATATCATTGCCCATTCCATGGGAGGAGTGATTTCAAGATATTTTGTGCAACTTTTAGGAGGAGATGGCCTAGTTAGGAATCTCATTACCTTAGGAACCCCCCATCGCGGAACCGAATGGTCAAAATATTCGATCCTTCCCCATATTAGAGAGCTGGTGCCGCAGAGTCCGATTCTTGAAACTTTAAACCGTTGCCATCCCCCCACTCACACTCGTGCCATTGCTATCTCAGGAGCTTTAGACATCATGATGCGACCCAAAGATTGCACCTGGTGGGAAGGGGTAAGAAATATCCGTCTTTCCCATGTCGGCCATGCGGGACTTTTATTTTCCAGAAGAGTTTTAGAGATCACGCTATCTCACCTAAATATGAACGATCCCCTGATAAAAAGATCGCAATCTTCGACTGCCATGGTTTCACCTCATGTTAAATCTCCTACCCACAAAAAAATAAAGGTATGATACTAAAACTGTGAAAAACTCTCCTTCCACACCCTCTTTTTTAGCCGACTCTTTGAAAAGAAAGATTATTTTTTTTACAGGAAAGGGCGGCGTTGGAAAAACGGCGGTGGCATGGGCTACGGCATTGGCCCTCCAACGTCAAAAACAAAAGGTAAAGATTGTAAGTTGGAGTCCTTTCAACAACCCATCGGAAAACCCCGCTTTAAAAGATTTTGGAATTCCATGGCAGCAACTAGACTCGGTCTCGTGTTTTAAAGAGTATGCTTTAAAAACTTTGAAATTTGAAAAATTTTTTGATGCCGTTTTTGATAATAAAATTTTGAAGGCCTTTATAGGAGCCGCTCCCGGACTACCAGAAACGGTCATTGCAGGAAAGGTATGGGATCTTTTTGATAGAGCCGAGCAGGACACTTTGATTGTGGACTTGCCAGCCACAGGCCATGCCCTCTCCTTTTTTAAATCTCCCATGGGAATTGAAAAAATGTTTGCCTCCGGTTTTGTTCATCGCCAGGCCGGCCAAATTTGCGATATGTTTATTGATCCCAGAGCAAGACTAGATATCGTAACCCTTCCCGAGGAGATGCCAATTCTTGAAACTCAGCAGTTTGTAGAGAGCGCCTTAAACTTGGCCCATTTTCCGTTAGGTTTTTTATTAGTAAATCAATGCACTCCCAACTTTCCAATTCCCAATCCTTTACCCAAGGAACTTCCGAAAGAGGTTACAGATTGTCTAATCGATCATAAAAATAGGGTCCTTAGGGAAACCTTAGTTTTAAAAGAGGCTAATAATCTCCCTCTACTCATCAGAAAATTGCCGCGGTTTTCGACCGAGGTTTTAAAAGAGACTATCAAACGCTTGGCCGAGAGTTTGGAGAGTTAAGTGAAACCTCAATGGAAAGAACAACGGATCTTTTTAATCGGCGGCCCGGGCGGCGTAGGAAAGACTACCGTGGCAGCAGCGCTGGGAGTGTCGCTAGCTTTAGAGGGTTATAAAACGGTAGTGCTCACAGTGGATCCTGCAAAACGCTTGGCCCAGGCATTGGGATTTAAAAATTTCACCAGTGATCTGCAGGCCGTTTCACTCCCCCAGCAAAAGGAGACTAAACTTTTTGCGTCGATGCTAGATACCCAACGCTATTTCGATAAAATCATCACCCGTTTTGCCGCCTCAGAAAGACAGCGAGATAAAATTTTAAATAATCGGCTCTATCGAATCATGGTGGAAAGTTTAGGGGGAAGTCATGAATATGCAGCCATGGAGCGGCTTTTAGAATTCACAAAAGATACCTCCTTTGAAAAAATTATTGTCGACACTCCGCCCTCTCAGAATGCCTTAGATCTACTTAATGCTCCTCAGAAACTGGCAGATTTCATGGATAACTCGGTTTTGAGTTGGTTTCAAAATTCCAAAACTCCTTTTTCATTATTTCGCCAGGGCACCCGAATGGCCATGAAGGTTTTAGAAAAATTATTCGGGAGCGATTTTTTTAAAGCTCTCGCAGAGGTCATGGATGATCTCGAGGGGATGCATAAAGGTTTTCGCGATCGTAATTTAGAGGTACTCGCTCTTTTAAAAAGCGATACGACCGGTTTTTTTCTAGTCACCTATCCTAGTGAGATTAGGTTTTCAGAATCGCAACATTTCATTCGAGTGCTAAAAGAAAAGAGAATTCCGCTTTCAGGAGTTATTTTAAATCGTATCGAACCTGCCGGCCCGCTTCGACTTCTCGACTCTGTAGCCCTGCCAAAAATTACCAGAGAGGAGATTGAGGTTGTTTTAAGGTATCGCGCCGAATTGGTTTCACAACAGCAATATTGGTTGTCTAAATTTAATGAAGCCGCAGGAACACTATCTCAGATTAGATTAGAAAAAAGAACAGAGGACATTCACGATTTAGAGACACTTTCTCAAATAGG
The DNA here is from genome assembly GCA_009692515.1 of Bdellovibrionales bacterium. Taxonomy (GTDB): domain Bacteria; phylum Bdellovibrionota; class FAC87; order UBA2466; family UBA2466; genus UBA2466. The sequence continues at coordinate 2,177 of SHZA01000038.1, read as the reverse complement.
TAAAATACTGGTATCCTAAAACTCATGAACACAGAAAATTCTCATTCTCCATCGCTTCAGACCCCACGAAGATTAAAAACACTTCCTATCCAATTAAAATATATTATGTACTTAACACTCACCTCTGGATTCACCTCTTTGGTCATGATCTTTGTCATGGGTTGGTTTATTCAGCGCAATTACAATTTATTTCTCGGTGATGAACTAGGGGTGTCGGCTCAGGTCGTACAGATAGTAAGACATGAACAGCGAATCTTAGAAACATGGCTTTTTATTCTTTTTGTTTTTTCACTCTTAGTGATGTTTTTGGCTACCTTTTTAATGCTTCGGCGATTAACAACCCCCATCGCCGCACTCAAAAGACAACTGATCATTTACTCTAGAGGAGACTGGAGTCATAAATTTAGATTGGGTGATAATGATGAGTTTAAAGATTTAGAACCTATCGTTAATGAAATCCGTAGTCATGTTTTAGACCTCAAAGAAAGGTCGGAGAGTCTAAGTTAATCCCTTAGACTCTCCGACCGCTTAACTCTATTTACCTGCTAATTCTTATCGACATTGCTGAATGCGACACCGTCCATGAAAACGCTGACATTCCATCATCGCCATTCTCTGGGCTTGGATAAGATTAAATCCATATCCCACATGACCTCTACCATGCTCTTCCCACTCCGAATCCACTGCGACACAACTGATTTGTGCGTGGCCTGGGCCTGGGGATGGATACGGTGGAAAACCTGGACCCGACATTCCGCCAACTTGGATGGTAAGTAGCGCCTCTCGAGTTTCTAAAAACTGTCGATAGACTTGAGGGAGATCATAATTAGTATCTCTCAAATACCTTTCAACAGGATAAAAACTGCGTTGCGCCATATCTAACTGCCCTCGGCATTGATAGGAAATGCCAGGGTTTTCCAGGTGATCATCTAAGTGATTGCCCATAAGAAAAGGCCTTCCGACCCCTCTCCCTCCACCTGTAGCTCTTACGCAATCGGCCAATCGAGCTACGTCATAATTGAATCTATCTACCGCCTGTAGTACCTGAAAGTTTAAACCTACATAACGAACCACCTGTCCCAGCTCCTGGGCTTCATACACCAAACGTCCCACCGATCCGCTCGGAGAACTATGATCGGCCTTGGCTGCACCTGCTCCCCAGATCATCAGACCTACGATTACTAGTACTATTTGATTTCTCATTTTTCTGCTCCTTGATAAAAGTTAAACTCCATGCGCTATTAGAAATTGCAAAGCAGAGACCAGCCCCCCTTTTTTTTATTACCGAGTTTTCATGCCTAATTATTAGAAATCTGACATTTTAAAATCTACGACTATGAAATAATGACCAAGCCATGGAGCCAGACTGACTCTATTTTTTTAATATTGCAGTTGCGCACAAATCCCCATTTTTGGTAAGATCATAAAATGATCAATAAAATATTTTCTAATTCCAAAGTTTTAATAGTGACCTTAGTATTTTTCTCGTCGGCCAGTTTTTGTGATGGCCGTGACACCCTTGGATGGCCTAAAAATCCGGTGGTCTTTAGCGGAACTCCTACCGCAACCTCTATAGGAGGCACAAACATCGATATTTTTCCCTCTGCTTCGGTCACCCTACCCACGGGAGAAATAGAGCCACTCACCTTTAGTGGTAAAGGGCTTAGGCAAAAATGGATCGCCATTGTGAAGGTAAATGCCTACGTAGGAATTCATTATTTAGATAACCCTTCACTATTAAGTGCGGCCGATCCTATTGGAAGTTTAGCAAATACCCGCACGCGAATGATGGTGCTTCACATGTTACAAAATGCGACCGCCAATGACATTCGCGCCGAATTTGAAGATGCCTTAGATTTTAATCAGGTGAATTTAAATTCACCTGAAATGAGTTCTCTAAGAAAACAGATGACCTTTTCATTAAATGCTGGAGAGAGAGCCTATCTCATCGGCTATCATTCTAGCGATGATGAAGATGAGCATTTTTATATTTATACCAAACAAAAATCGATTATCGAAAAAGGGTCGGCCTTAGTGAGTGACTTTTGGAGAGCCTGGTTTGGAGCTTCTATAGACCAAGAGATGGCCAATTTTAAAAAGGCACTATTAAAATAAAGCGGGGCCTAAACCTTTCTGAAGAGCCAAAGTGCCTAGTTGCTGGGAACTACACAACGGAC